>DASVMX010000071.1:0-14621 GCA_036384215.1 Ktedonobacteraceae bacterium
AGTGCTGTGAAAATCGATTAAATCGATTTTCACAGCACTATCCTCCCCTCCTGCTCTCTGGCTTATAACAATTTAGCCCGCCGCCAGTTCTCCCAGAGTGACATTCAGGGTGAGCTGCTGGCCGAAGCGGTTGATTTTCAGTTGCACGCTGTCGCCAGGCTTCTGCTGGAGCAGGGCCGCGCTAAGATCGCTGGTGCTGTTGACGGCATGGTTGCCCACCTGGACGATGACGTCGCCAGCCTTGATACCAGCCGAGGCCGATGGTCCGCCGGCGGTGACGTTGACGATCAGCACACCGGAGTTGATGCTCAAGTGATTCTGCGCCGCGACAGATTGTGTGACGGAGGTGACAGTCACGCCCAGGATGGCGCGCCCGGTGTGGCTGACGTGGCCGCTGTTGATGATCTGCTCGGCGATAAAGCGGATGCGGTTGACCGGAATGGCGAAGCCGAGGCCGTTGGCGGGAGTGTTAAACTCGGTGTCGACGGCGTTCAGTGTGGGAATGCCGATCAGATTGCCCTGGAGATCCACCAGCGCGCCACCGCTATTGCCTGGATTGATGGGCGCGTCCGTCTGGAGCGCGTCGGGCAGAGTTGGAGCGTTTTGCCCCTCTGAGACGTTGCGGTTGAGCGCGCTGATAATGCCACTGGTGACGGTCTCGGCGTTGCCCAGCGGACTGCCGATGGCCAGTACTTCCTGACCGACCCGCAGTTGCGACGAATCTCCCAGAGTAACCGTGGCCAGACCCCCAGACGGGGGCGTGATTTTTATCACAGCCAGGTCGTCAACTGCGTCGGTTCCTGCCACCTGCGCTGGCAGAGTCTGGTTGTTGGCGAGCGTAACCTGGATCGAATTCGCGTTGGCAATCACGTGGTTGTTCGTTACGATATAACCGCGTTTGTCTACAATCACGCCCGAACCCAGCGCCTGCTGGCTGCCGGTTGTAACGTTGATCTGGACAACGCCAGGCTGCACTTTGCTGATTACCGCCTCGCGCACGGCATCCGCGTTACCGCCAGTCTGTTTGGGTACGGGGGCGGTCGAGTTATTGCCCTGCTGAAAGGTGCTATTGCTCACCGGCGAGGTCGCGGCCCCACTGTGCCCAAACTGCCAGCCCGCGAAAAGGCCTGTGCCAAAGATCAGGGCCACAAGCGCGACCAGCGCGATCAGCGTGCCCGTGCGCAACCCCGAGCGCCTGGGCGCCGCTCCCGGCGGAACACTGCCGCCCGCCGCGGTCTGTCCAAATGGAACAGTGGCGGACGAGTAAAAAGGCTGGGCATAGGCGTCGCGCGGCTGGCCAAACTGGCCAGGAAGCACCGCTGGCGCTGGCCCGGTCACTGGACCACCCTGAAGCGGCTGGCCCGCTGGCCCGCCCTGGTAGCGCTGCGGAGGTGGCGGATAGCCCCACGCCGGTGCCGCGCCCGCCTGCCCCGGTTGATAAGGCTGGTGTGGAACAGGAGCCGCGCCTGCTGGACCTGGAGGCTGCGCCGGACCTGGCCGATACGGAGCTCCGGGCACTACCGGATAAGGCGCGGACTGCTGGGACACGAAGGAAGCGCCTGCCTGTCCCGGCGCGGACTGCGCGGATTGATAAGGCACTGGTGGCGTGCCTGCCTGCCCCGGCGCTGGCTGGGATGACTGCGCGGGAAACAGCACGCGCTCGGACGCACCGCTCCTGCTCGTCTCATGCTCGCCCGCGGACGACTCGATTGATCTATATTGCACGCTTTCTGGCTCAGCAGCCTGGAGATCCTTTGTCACCTTCTGCTTCCCCGCCAGGAGTGCCGATTGTTCGTCAAGCGGTTGTTCACCGTTCGATGGCCGTGAAGGCCGATCATCTGTAGGTTGCATCGGCGGCCCTTCTACTATTGACGGTACTTCTTCAGTATCTTTGAAATGATTATGTACATCATGAGACATATTATCGCACCTCCTGGCGCCATCTTCATAGCTCTTGTATAAGATATTTCGCAGTCGGGTGCATGCCGACCTGTCTTTTACTATATCGGCACTTTTTGAGAAAATTGATGTGAAATTGTAAAATGTTTGTAAGACTATTTTCCCCCATGAGAAAAACTCATCAAGGAACCTGTTTCCTTGAGAGGATGTTTTCTTGAGTTCCGCCGAAGTCCGTCTTTAACTGCCCAAAATTGGCAACTTTTGTCACGAAAGATGTAGTAACCAACCTGCAACTACTCAACTGAACGAAACTGAACCCCGTTCCCATCCGAAAAAGCAAGATATCTGCCGTCAGGCGACCAGGAGAGAGACGCCGCTCATAATAGCGTGTTAGCATAGCGTTGAATGAGTCGATTGGTAAAAGGATTCCATACATAGATCGTTGGATCCCACTCTTGATCCTGGCAAACCTTACAAAAATGATTCTCTACAACACTTTGTCTCGATGCACAAAAAAGAGGGCATTCTCAGCGGAAACAACGGCATTTTCGCACATTATCAGTTCTGCTTGGAGAGAAATCGTAGAATGTGAAAGAGAGGGTAAGATATCACTATCAACAATACCAGAGATAAGGCGGCGAAACGGAACAGCCGTCCTCTTTCCTTTGACCGCCTGTTATCTCTCCACAAGGTGAACGGAGTAGAGCGTGATCCGTACGTCCATTCCCTGACACACAGAAGAAGGGGATTTCGATGATGAAATATGGTAAATGGGGTGTTGCTTTTGCTCTTGGCCTGATCATGAGCCTGGTGCTGTTGCCCTCCGGCGTTTTTGCCCAAAGTGTTAATCACAACGCCGCCAGCAAAGGAACACAGGTGACACAGGGTGTTCTCACCACCAACGCGTTACAAGGGGCAAAAGCAGTTACTCACCATGCGAGTGTCCAACCAACCCATGGAACATTCCGTGGTCCTGGGAGATTCCGTCACCACAGATTCTTCCATCGCCACAGATTCTTCCGTCACCACAGATTCTTCCATCGCCACAGATTCTTCCATCGCCACAGATTCTTCCGTCACCACAGATTCTTCCATCGCCGCTTCTGGGGTGGTGGTGGCTGGCGTAGTGGCTGGCATGGCTGGCGTAGTGGTAGCTGGGGCGGCGGTGGCTGGCATAGTGGTAGCTGGAGCAGTGGTGGCCGGCGCGGCTGAGGCTGTGACTGCTCAAGCGTAGGAGCAAAACAAGAGTGGCTGGTGGACGTAATTGCACTCACCAGCCACTCTTGTTTTGCCGGGTAAAAGGGATCTAATTCAGGGATGAAATGTTGTTACTTCGCTGGCTGGAATCCAGGCATGGCGGTGGTTAAAATTGATTTCAAACCACATGTTGCTGGAGTTATCTTCGATGACTGTATAGCCGGAGTAGAAGATTGCCCCGACTGGAGCACCGCCGACGATATACAGGCTATTGCTGACTGGTTCACCATAGATACTCGCTGATGCCCTGGTCACTTCAACAAGGGATGTGGAATAGAATACACCCGGTTTCGGACTCTGGGCCTGGTCTACACCGGCTCCAGGAGGGACCGCCAGCCACGCTACTTTGGCATTGATGTAAAAACTGGAGGGAGAGGAGTGAACCAGGTTTTCCTCGCCATACCAGATCTCGTACATGGTAGCACTGGTTCCAGCCGCGTCCGGGGCTTTGGCGATGTAATAGTAACTCATGCCCGCTTCTACATTGTACGAGACATCTATCGGATCACTGCCGCTGCCCTGTCCTGGGATCAGGCCTGTGTTGGTACCGGGCCCATTGTAAAGCTTGAAAAAATTATAGTTGGCGGAGGTTTCCGCGCCTCCCGATCCCAGAGGAGCCTGGTCTGTCGTGGGATGCAAAGTAATGGTACCTGGAGGATTGGTTGTATTCAAGGGCACTCCCTGCTGGCTGATCAAGCTAAAGTAGTAATCCCACAGCCAGTATGGACCTGGATCAACGTGATTGGGAGACTCTGCCAGTTTGGAAGCAGGTACCGTACTATGGGCGACAACATGGTCACGATTTAACTGGAGATGATATTTCTTGAGCAGATACGCGACCAGTTTGGCCGAAGCTGTGTACTGAGTCGTGTTATACCAGAGATAACCGGTGGCATCGACGCCGATATGCTCGATACCAACCGAATGGGTGTTTGACCAGAAATTGCCGTCGTGATAGGCAATGTCCTTCTCCTTCAAGACCTGGTAGACCTTGCCATCGGTATCGACGATATACTGTACACTTTTCTGCTGGCAGGTACTACGAGTGGCAGAGTTGCTCAGACACCAGAAACCATTCAGCGCGCTGCTCAGGCTTCCCTCTGTATCGTGAATTACCACTTGATCGATGTTACAGGAAGTTGTCACAACCGCTTGAACAGTACAACTGGATGGACGATCAGAACTGGTATAGGCACAATTGGATGGGGAACCTGGATCATTGCAATCATAGAGCGTTTGAGGCGTAACAATGCAATTGATGGCGCCCGGATAGTCGACATTGCTATCGGTCTGTTTATTGACACAGGTGCCGGGCAGATCGTTCGCGCTCATTGTTGAGGCGGGAAACAGTGCGCTGTCCGGCTGTTTTGCTGCTGAACCAGCGGAAAAATCGGTCGTATTGGTAGTTGGCGTGGCTGTACCGCCTGGAGTACCAGGCGTGGCCGTGGGCGTCGCGGTCGGCTTTGTCGTAGTTGGCGTCGCCGTGGGCGTCGCGGTCGGCTTTGTCGCGGGCGTGGCCGTCGCTGTCGCGGTCGTTGTCGGTGTAGTCGTCGGTGTCGTGACTGGCTGTACGGACTCTGGCGCGAGCGTTACCAGTTCGCCCTTGTCGGTCTGGGCAGTAAAGCCTTTCTGGATAACCTCGTACACGCCATTCGCAAAAATGATCGCGATATCGTGTGTAGAGGCGGCGCTATAGACTTGCAGGGTCGCGTTCCAATCAGTCAGCTTCACTGGCAGGGTCTGGTTTGACGAAAGCTTGAGCGCCATGTCGTGCAGAACAGCGGCCCCGCCGAGAATGTTGGTGGGCATGTCCTGCTCCAGAGAAGAGATGCTGAGATTGAGGTCAGTGGCGGCCTGGTTCAGCATATCAATGCTTGAATTCTTGACCAGGTGCATACAACCATAGCCACCGTCATCGCTGGGAACGCCGTTATTGTTGCTCAAACGACCTTCCATGTAACAGATGGCTTTCAATAACTCTATGGGCACTCCGCTATTCTGGGATGCCTCTAAAAATGCCTCGTTGGCGTTCAGGCTGGGCGCGCCGGCCTGAACGCGAGCGCGCACAATCAGATAACTGGCAATCGACGCGCCCAGGATCAGAAGCAGGAACAGGCCATTCAGCGCAATGCGCATCCTGTACCGTGCCACAAAACTTTTAAAACGCATGAGGTGCTTCGCCTCCATAATCTTTCATCGAGAAACTGTAGAGCGAATGGAAAACCGAAATCTTTCCTTCTTTACGGCAGCGCTGTGAAAATCCAGTTCTGAGTTGAAGTTCCATTGCCAGTCCATTGATCGACGATTGCTCCCGCGCTCGTCGAACTGTGATAAACTTCCATATAAAGGCCGCTGTTCACGTTTCGCAACTGGCAGGGAACGCCGCTGAGACAGGAATTCGCGTCAGGAAAGAGTTGCCACTGCTGGGTGAGGCTTCCGTTGTTGCTCCATTGATCGATGATCGCTCCTCTGGTGGTGCCGCTGTGATACACTTCCAGCACATAGCCGCTTCTCACATTCACGATCTGATAGTTGCTGCCCCTGGGAAGAATTGTCCACAATTGATCAGCCGTGCTGGCATTCGGCTGCTGGACGATCTGCGCGCCAGCGGCAGTCGAGCCTCCATTGATCTGTAAGTTCAAACCACTGTTGACATTTTTGATCTTATAGAAAGGGGTTGTGACAGGCACCAGCGTCCAACTCTGGGTAGCACTCTCATTGCTAATCCATTGGTCTACTTTCGTGCCAGCCGCGGTGCCGCTATGATAGACCTCCAGCGCCAGCCCGCTATTCCTGTTGATGATATGGTAGGCATTACCAGCAGGTACCAGACGCCATTGCTGAGTAGCGCTCCCATTGTAGCCCCACTGGTCCACCGCGCCGCCAAAACTGACCGTGCTACGCGCGACTTCCAGTGTCAGTCCGCTATTACCGTTCACAATTTGATAGTAAGGACCCCTCTGCACCAGGGACCACATCTGCGTCGGAGAGCCATTACTGCCCCACTGATCTACAACCCCTCCGCTGCTGAGCGAGCCATGCGACACCTCCAGCCCCAATCCGCTGTTCTGATTGATAATACGGTAGTAGGTCGGGGCCGGACTTCCCAGTGTGCAATTGTTCTGAGCATTGCTCCACTCTTCCTGCACAATATATGAATTATTATTCCAGGTGACATCGCTGCCCTGGCTACCGGAGATCCCAAACGACCAGCTACATTTGTCGCCGATCTCGCTGCCACTGGCGTCGTGCCAGCCATTTAAAAGAGGATCAGTCACCGCATTCATCTGTTCGCGAGAAAGAACATTGACTGTTTGATCGGCATCATCGTTATTTGGACTGAAACCGGCTTTGCAGGAAAAGCTGGCAGCATAGGGAATAGCAGCATAGATAGTATTCGTCGCAAAATAATTATGATAGCCGCAGAATGTTTCAGGTGTGTTGACAGTGCACAAAGCCTGTGAGCTATCGAGGCAGATAGATACATTCTTCTCGGTCAGCACAAAAAACAGCGTGTGAGTATCTGCGGACCAGCCCTGAGTGCTCTGCGCATGCGATATTTCGCTCTGGATATCACTATCGAGCAGCGGAGTTTGCGGATACGCCTGTGTATCGGTCCAGGTTCCCGCGAGTGTGCTACCAGATGGAGCGCCTGCCGCGCTGCTATACTGCGCGTTGTTCTTGTAGAGCGCGCTGGAACCGACATCGTTAAAATAGCGTGTAATCAGGCTATTATATGAGGCAGAAACGTTGCCAGCCGGCTCCCAGAAAATGACATAGACATTCACAGTGCCATCCATGACCGGGCCGCCGTTGTAAACGACATTGCTATTTGCAGCATTTTGCGTATGCTGAAACTGGCGGGCCAGCAGACTGGCATGAGCGGAACTGGCAATCCTGGTAGAGGACGCAAAACTGGTCGCGGGCAAACATGCCATGATGATAAGCATGATCAAAGCCGGGACCAGGGAGAATCCTTTCTTCAAGAAATCACTCCTTCTCAAACAGATGCATCCTTTACAAGGGAAGAGAAGAGGAAAAGCCGTAACCAATGCAAACCTGTGGGCGCTTTTCCCTGCACTTATTGAAACAAACTGGCTATCTTTGATGATTATTTATCAGGATGCATCACCAATGAACAACAGGTATTGTAGTGGAGAGAGTCATAATAAGTCTCTCAGACGCTAGAGTTTACCAAAAATTAAGACGAACAAAATAAGCAGAGTATCTGATTACAAGCTACATATAGGATAAATGGTTGCTGATCAAGAAGATTTCCAGGCAGGGCTTTTCCAAACTCGCCGCCTGCGGCGGCTCGCAAGATCTTTTGAATGCATGTTTTGCAGGCTACGCCTGCAAAACATGCATTCAAAAAAACTGAAAAGGACCGCGCAGCGGGACCAGTCCAGATGCAGCGGAGAATGGGAAAGCCCTGGGCCTCCTGGAGATTGGCGTTGAACGTGTGTCAAAACGATTGTACAATGGTGACAGGGTCAGGCTGGATTCTGCCAAAAATGGTTTCGGCGGATTTTCGGTAGATGACGGGCAGAATCTTGATCAAAACTTTACAATTTTCATAAAAGTTTTTGAAAGTTGCCCGCTATACTGATCATCGTGCAGTGAGAAGTTGGTCACAGGCTTGTCACTGCAAGCACCCTTTTTGAGCACCACATGAAAATACTCATCATCGAAGACGAAATAAACATCGCCCAGGTTCTGCGCCTCTATCTGGAGCAGGCTGGCTATACTGTACTCACTGCCGGCGATGGTGTCGCTGGCCTTGAATTGCACGCGCGCGAACACCCCGATCTGATTATTCTGGACCTGATGCTGCCCGCTCTCGATGGCATGGAGGTCTGCCGGCGCATTCGCGCGTGGGCCAATACGCCTATTCTGATGCTGACGGCGCGCCAGGGCGAGGATGACCGGATCGCGGGTCTGGATCTAGGCGCCGATGATTACCTGGTCAAGCCGTTCAGCCCGCGCGAGGTGGTGAGTCGCGTGAAGGCGATTCTGCGCCGCACCGCGCCCGCTGCCATTTCTGCCACCACCGCGGGCGCGGCGAGCAGTTCGCTCGCCAGTGAGAGCGCGCGTGAAAATCCACACGAACACCTGCGCTTTGAGGGGCTCTATATCAACGTCCCGGCGCGCCGCGTGGAGGTTCAGGGTCAGAATATCTCCCTGACGGCGAAGGAGTTTGATCTGCTGATGACGCTGGCCTCTTCGCCCGACCGCGTTTTCACCCGCGAGGTGCTGCTCAACCAGATCTGGGGCTATTCCTACCTGGGCGATGGCCGCACAGTCGATGTTCACGTGGGCACGCTGCGCAAGAAGCTGGAGGCTCCATCCGACGGACCGCACTACATTCAGACTGTCTGGGGGGTTGGCTATAAGTTTGTGCCAGGAAAGACCGCATGAATAACACAGGCTCTTTACCACAGGGCATTTCGCTGCGCATGAAGCTGGTGCTGAGCTATCTGGGCGTCACGCTAACCGCGATCCTCCTGATGGTGATCGTGATAGCTATTGCCGTGCCCAGATATTTTTATGATTCACAGGTCAAAGAGCTGCGCCAGCAAGCCCTGGACTGGTCACAGCAGATAGCACTGGAATATAAACAAAATAGCAATAGCTGGGATGGGTTCCGGCAGAGCATAGAGATGGGCTGGCCGTTGCCCAGGTTCCTGGTTGTCAGCGACAAAAAACTCATCTATAGTGGATTCGATCTTGAAAAAAGCAGTTCGCTGGAACGCACCTTCGACCAGGCCTTGCTCCAGGCGCTCCAGGGACAGGAGGCCACGGGCACCCTGGAGGGTCTGACGTTTGCTGCCAACGGAGGGACGAGCGGATACACGATTACGGCCTTCTATGTCAGCGAGCCCATCAAGGTCAATGACCAGGTTGTCGGCGCGGTGCTGCTCATGCAGCCCAATCGCTACCCTGGCTTCTCTACAAGCGATTTCCTGGAGAATGTGGATCTGATTCTGCTGATTACGGGCGTGGGCCTGGCGCTGGCAGTGGTGGTGTTCAGCCTGTTTATGGCTCGCCGCCTGACCCGGCCACTGGTCTCGCTGACCAGGGCGGCAGAGGAGATGAAAGGCGGAAACTACACGCATCGCGTGGAAGAACCGGCCAGCCTGGATGAGATCGGCACGCTGGCTCTGACCTTTAACTCGATGGCCGATAAGATCGCAGCCGATGTAAATGAATTACGCGAACAGGAACAACTGCGCCGCGATATGACCGCGAACATCGCCCATGACCTGGTGACGCCACTGACAGCCATCCAGGGCTATAGCGAGGCAATCGCGGACGAGGTGATCTCCGATCCCGGCGAGCGCCACGAAACAGCGCAGTTGATCGGACGCGAAGTGCAGCGCCTGCGCCGGCTGGTCAGCGATATGCAGAATATGACCTCAATGGAAGCAGGACGTGTGCGCCTGGAGATTGAGCCGTTAAACCTGCACGACCTGGTCACGGAGACGCTGGCGGTGGTCTCTCCAGAATGCGAGCAGGAGGAGATCAAGCTGCACAACGCCATCGATCCCGCCACGCCGCTGGCCCTGGCTGATAGTGATCGCCTGACCCAGGTTTTGCTCAATCTACTGGATAACGCGCGCCGTCACACACCAGCCGGCGGCCAGATTACCCTCGGCGCCAGAGCCGATGACGAGCACCTGACCACCTGGGTCAGCGATACTGGCACAGGTATCAACCAGCAGGATCTGCCCTACATCTTTGAGCGCTTCTATCGCGTTGATCGCTCCCGCGCCTCCGCCAGCGGCGGCACCGGCCTGGGGCTGGCGATCATCAAGGCGATTATCGTGGCCCACCGCGGCTCAGTCTGGGCACAGAGCGTTCCTGGCAAGGGAACAACCATCTTCTTCACCCTGCCCCTCGCCGCGGCTGCCCCCAAAACCACGCCAATGCTCACCGAATATCCCGCTCCACTCAAATCCTAAAGCTGTAGGGAGGCAAGCGCTCAGTTATGCAGGTGAAAACTGAGCGCTTGCCTCCCCTACACTTCTTCTCTTTCTTCGGTGTGTTCAAAGCCGTGGCGGGCGGCTCCGAGCAGGGCGATGTTGGGATGGAGGATGACGTAGACGGGTATGGGAATCAGCACATTGCTCAAGCGGCCTTTGCGCAGGAAGGGCTGCATGAAACGACCTTCGGAGAGGAACGGCAGAATGCGCGGGGGGATGCCGCCACCCAGGTAGACGCCGCCGGTGGCCAGCACTTTGAGCGCCATATTCCCTGCCTCGGCTCCGAGAATAGCCACGAAGAGTTCCAGCGTCTGAGTGCAGATCTCACAGGCCCGCTCTTTATCCAGGGCATTCTCGACAATCACTGGAGTAGGATCTGGCGCCTGCTTCAGCTCTTCCGCCAGCCAGTCCGGCTCTTCCGCGCGCCCGGTCTCTTTTAAAAAGGTGTAAATATTGGGCAGGCCTCGCCCGGAACAGAAACGCTCAAAACTGACATGCGTGTAGCGCTGCTGGTAGTAGCGCAACAGTTCCAACTGTACGGCGTCAGCCGGCGCGAAATCCGCGTGGCCGCCCTCGGACGTGTGCGGATGATAGCGCTCGCCCTCCCAGGTCAGAAACGCCTCGCCCAGGCCTGTGCCCGGCGCTACCACGGCAATCGAGCCTTTGGGCACGGGATGCCCGGCGTTGAGCGTGTGTACGTCCTCATCCTCCAGGTAGGGCACACCATGCGCGATGGCGTTCAGATCGTTTAACAGGCTGACCGAGGGAATGCCCAGCGCCTTTTTGAGGTGATTCTCCTCCAGTACCCATGGAAGATTGGTAATCGTGGCTTTCCCTCCCACAACCGGACCCGCCACGCCAAAGCTGGCCAGGTCAATGGGATAGTGATGCTGCGACTGAAACTCCTCTACCAGCGCCTCCAGGCTCTGATAGCGCCCACTCGGAAAGGTCGCCTGCGCCAGTGGCTTCTTCCAGCCACCTTCTTCGTCGGTTGAGAAAACCGCCAGATTGGTTTTCGTCCCCCCGATATCGCCGGCTAACAACATGGTTAGATCTCCTCCTCGGAATCATTTCGTATCAAGATGCGCAGATGAATACTCCCTCGGACCCCCTGACTCTACTAAAACACCTTCTCACCCGCGTCTCCTAAAACATAACATCCCAAACCCCTCTCTGGCAACAACCAACCCCATCTGTTTCCCCCTTTGCTAAGAGGTTTTCGGGCAGGGGCGGAGTCCCTGCCCGAAAATCTCTTAGCAAAGGGGTGGGACAAACACTCCAATCCCTTTCAAAGGAGCAAGCCGATGGGTAGTTGAATGGTCTTAGACAAACACTCTTGCACCCTGCGTAGTAGCACGATGGCATATTTAGATGTATTATGTACTACGAGTAATACGGAGGGAACGATGGCAACATTTCAGATTACGGCTCGCGTCGCGCAGGGACCGGCTCCGCAGCGGCGCAAGGGGAGACGCTTAGATCCGCGCTGGGCGCTGGCCATACGCGTTTTTATCAGCCTCGACCTGATTGCGGGTATTTTTGTGCTTCTGCACATCTTTGTGAACACTAATTACCTCTTTATCTTGCTGCCTGTCCTGCTGAGCATGGTGACGCTTGGCCCCAGGCGCTATAGTCTGACGCTGCTCTTCGATAGCGCGCCACTCTATACCCTGCTGAGCTTTTTGTTGAGTCTGTTCTTTTATGTTTTTATTGTTGTGGCTGATAATTTTATCCACAGGCTGTTCAGTCCATCCGGTATTGATCCTCTGATCCTCATGGCGACGGTGTTGGCCTGGGCGGTACTGCTCAATCCGTTGCGCGACTACCTCCAGACCCGGATTGAACAGCGCTTTAATGTGCGCAATCGCGAGGCACACAAGGCGATTGTGGCTTTCACAGCGACGCTGCGCGAGGAGATCGATCTCACCCAGGTGTGTACGCGCTTTCTCGCCGTGGTCCAGCAGACCCTGAATCCGTATTCCGTGACCCTCTGGGTGCGCTCCGCTTCACAAGAGTCAGCGCAGGATGTGATGAATTACATGGTAGCGGATGACGATCCTTTCGTAGCCTACGCGCTGAGCCATCCAGGCACACTGGAACTTGAACGCCTGCGTATGTCTTCCCCGCTGCTCCAGAGCCTCCAGGACAGCGCGGTAGAGATCGTGCTGGCGCTGGCCAGCCAGGGCGAACTGATCGGCCTGCTGGCATTAGGTCCGCGCCAGGTCAACGCGACATCCAGAAACGTAGTCCGCGCGCTGTTTGCCTTCTTTCTCCATTATTCTCTTCTCCATCTGATCCTCCTGCTGATTCTCGGACCACAGGTCAACGACGAAGATATCTATACCCGCCAGGAATTGGAGACGCTCTCCGCGCTGGGCACGCAGGTCGCGCCCGCTCTGCGCGTGGCACAGATGGTTCAGGAACAGCAGGAGCAGGTGCGCGAGCGCGAGCGCATTGAGCAAGAGCTACGCACCGCGCAGGCCATCCAGAAGGCGTTCTTGCCCAAAGAGACGCCCGCGCTGTCCGGCTGGCATCTGATGCCCTATTACCAGCCCGCGCGCGAGGTAGGCGGCGATTTCTACGATTTTATCGCGCTGGAAGATGGCCTGCTGGGCCTGGTGATTGGTGATGTGACCGGCAAAGGCGTGCCCGCGGCTCTGGTGATGGCGACGGTGCTGACAATGCTGCGCGGCGCGGCGCGCGCTTCATCCTCGCCCGCTGAAGTGCTGGAACTGGTCAACGATCTGCTGGCGGCGGAAATTCCGGCGGGTGTCTTTGTGACCTGCTTCTACGCTCTGCTCGATCCCCGCGATGGCAGCCTGCGCTACGCCAACGCCGGGCACGAGGCGCCGTACCGCCAGCGAGAGAATCACGCCAGCGAGCTCTGGGCCACGGGTATGCCGTTGGGCATGTTGCCCGGCTCGCGCTACGAGGAATTCGAGGCCACACTCGCGCCGGGCGAAAGCCTGCTCTTCTATAGCGATGGCCTGATCGAAGCCCACAACCCTTCGGGCGAGATGTTCGGCTTCCCGCGTCTCCAGGCGCTGCTCAGCGCCCCAGCACGCGAACCCGCTCTGCTCGACTTCGTGCTCGCCCAGCTCTACGGCTTCACCGGCGAAAAATGGGAACAGGAAGACGACGTGACGCTCCTGACCCTCCAGCGCGTTGGAGAGGGTGTGTAATACAAGGTAATCCAGGGTAATATAGCGTAATACCAGGAGCAAACCGATGGCACCTCCTCACGTGTGTGCAAGGCGAACAACAAGACGATGGCGAGCATCAGAAAGAAGCAAGACGATGGCAAGCATCAGAAAGAAGCAAGGCGATAGCGAGCATCAGCTCTACCAGCGGGCAACCGCGAGGCTAGCTCGCTGTTGCCCTGGCCCATCGCTGGAGGTGATCTGGGGCGGGCAACAGGAAGCTGGCCTTCCTGCTGCCCGCTGGTAGAGCTGATGCTTGCCATCAGCTTGCTCATCCCATGGCTCCATGCCATGCCATCAGCTTGCTCGTCCCATGGCTTCATGCCCATGCCATCAGCTTGCTCGTCCCATGGCTCCATTCACACAACACCCCCGCGCCGCGGGACACCATTCGCCAATTCTGCCAGATTCCGCGGGGGTACCCATTTTTCCCGACAACCGACAACGGGGTCTTCGTGCGGCCTGTAGAGCGGTGTGAGGCCTGTCGGATGGCTCCCGACAATCACCCGACACCCGACAAAGCAGGCATATGCTAGAGAGTATTGCTTCGCCATCTACTTGAAAGCAGAGGGAGCGTTTTGATGGAACACAACAATCTCTCTTCATAACAAGCTCTCTTCATAGAGTAAATAAAATATATTTTTTATTACTGTAATGTGAGTTATTTCTAGCAGATACAGATGGCCTCCCTTGTCCAATAACGAAGAATGATTGTCGGGTGTCGGGTGATTGTCGGGAGCCATCCGACAGGCCTCACACCGCTCTACAGGCCGCACGAAGACCCGTTGTCGGTTGTCGGGAAAAATGGGTACCCCCCAAAGAGAACAACGCGGCGAGGTAAACCCACCGCGTTGCTTTTTCTGATAACGAAGCTAGAGGTCTGTTTCCTCCTCAAACAATTCCTCTTGTTCAGCATCAACTTGCTCGTGAGAAGCAAGTTCGTACTGTCCGCGACTTTTTTGCACAGGAGCTTATCTTTAACCATTTCTGCAAGAAGCGTTCGGACTGTGCTCCCAGCTTTCTTTAGCTCTTTTGCAATTTGTCCTGGCGTCATCGCTCCTTTCTCGCGCATCACATCTATAATCTCTCTTTTTGCCTTCGTGAGCTGCTCAAGCTGCTTCGCGTTTTGCTTCGTGATTACCCACAGGCCGCTGTCCTTGTGGAAGGTGGCGGCGAGTTCCTGTTCCTCGACATCGCGGCCAGTGATGGCGAGGGTGCCTTCCTGCTCGTAGCGGGCGCGTTTGAGGATGATGGTCGTGTCGGCGCCGCCGGTGAGGCCGAG
>DASVMX010000072.1:0-12157 GCA_036384215.1 Ktedonobacteraceae bacterium
TTTATTAATGCTTTCGCGGTACAATTTCACCGCCTGCATGATAAACGCGCCGCCGGCCTCGTCGAAGGGCATGGGATAGGGACGCTGCTCGGCTGGCATCTTCGCAATGTCGCTGTACATATTGCCCAGTCCCTGCTCAACGCCCGCGTCGCCGTGGGTGAAGCCAGTGATCAGGTCGTTCCACTCGCGGGCCAGCGCCTGGGCCGCGGGGCCTGCTGGATCTTCGTTGGCGGCCACCAGCCGGCGCAATTCGCTCAAAACAGCCTCCCAACGCTGCGTCGCCACGCGCTGATCCTCGACAGTCCAGTTCTTGCCCCACTCCGCGAGTTTCTGGCGCTGCTCTTCCGTGTAATACTTGCGGGAAAAATCGTGACTCATGGTGAACATTCTGATCAACTCTACAATGGTTTCCCAATCTTCGCCTCGTTCCCGCAGCGCGATCTCAGCATAGTCAAAGACCTGTAAGATCTTCTCCAGATGAACACGCTGCTCCTCCAGCATGGCCCTTTGCAGGGCCAGCGACTCGCGCAGACTCCTGGGACCAACGCGCAGGCAGCGGCGAATCTCATCCAGAGAGAAGCCCAGATATTTCAAAGCCAGGATCTGCTGCAAACGCGCCAGGTCAGCATCGCTATACTGGCGATGCCCGGCCTCCGTGTGCGCAGTGGGCACGAGCAAACCCTCGCGATCATAATAGCGCAGCGTGCGCACCGTCACGCCCGCCAGCGCGGCAAAATGACTGGTTGAATAAAAACGCTGATTCAGAATGACTCCTCCTTTCTTCCTCCCTACTCTAAGGGATGACGTAACGTCATATGCAAGTCTTTTTGGACCCAAATTTAAGAAAATCAGAGGGCTGTTTGTTTTTTCGCGGCTTCGATATTTTGAGGTTTCTGATAATGTCTTCTTTTTCCATGAATAGACTTCCTCTCTGAAAAGGCTGCAATTCATCGCTCTCTCTATAACAGCAGTGCAAGATAAAAAATCAATGAAACTCGATATAAATCAGGAAAAGATATCAGCAGCATTTGCAATGCTGAAATCAGCGTTGCTCTGAGCCGCCTGTCCAGGTCCTGAATACCTGTGGCGGGCAGATCAGTCGCTCCAGGAGGTTTTGAGGTAGACGAGCACCGAGCCGGAAGCCAGGAGGAGCATGACGCCCCAGATAAACTGGTTTTCTTTGCTGGTGGTAAAACCCAGGTACAGCAAATAGAGGCCAAAAATGAGGCCTATGACTGAACCAAGCCCGAAAAGCGTGGGGATAATTTTGTTGAGTCCCACGAAGGCCATGACAAACATGGCCAGGGCGACAATGATCACAGGAAGCAGCATGGGCATCCTCTCTTTCCACGAATACATACAATTTTTTGAAACTATCATATGTCCTTAATTACAGTATAGACGCAGGCAAAAATGGTGTAGCGATTATATCGACTCCCACGATAGTAATGCGATCTTGCTCAGGCCAGGGGAGTATGTTATGATCGCCCTGAGCATCAAGACTTTGCGAGGGGGAATAGTCGCATGCAATCTACACCACTTACTCAACAACTCACAACCTGCCCACAATGCGATAATGTGGTTCGCGTGGATGCGGAGGTCTGCAATATTTGCGGCAAACGCCTGCTTCCCGCGTCTGGCCAGCTTCCAGCGCATCACTCGCCCGTAGATAACGATGAGTATGAAGACGATGACGAGTACATTGACGACGAGGAATACGAGGATGATGAAGCCGAGGCACTGGGCGTCAGGGACAGCGCGCCATTGACTCCCCCGGCACCGCCCTCGCCTGGAGAGATTCTCCAGCGGGTGCGCCGTCTCCAGGATTTGAGCGGCCAGATCGAGCGCTATTTTCCGGCAAACCTGCCAGGCAAGGAACAGAAGCTGGCGACCTGGAAGAAGCAGATCCAGCGCGCGATTGCCTGCGCTGAACTTTTCGAGCATCCTCAACTCCAGCAGGCAGAGTCCCAGCAACCGCTGAAGCTGCGCCACCATCTGACCGAAGCCGCTTACGCGCTGGACTTTACGCGCGAGTACGCGGTCAAGCTGGTCGGGCACGCGGGCGCGGGCAAGAGTACGCTGCTGGCCGCTTTACTTGGCCAGGATATTTTTCCGCGCCTGGCTGGCGGAGCTGTGACGGGTGTGTGTACACGCGTGCGCCTGTGCGGTGACAAAGAGGCAGAGGAGATGCGCGTGCAGTTCCTGACGCGCCGGGAGTTCGACGCTCTGCTCAAACAGACACAGATTTCGCTCAAAGAGGCCACCAGCCAGCGTGTACGCGAGGAGTTGAGCGCGGAACTCCAGATCCTGCTCAGAGCCCAGGAGGCTTTCGGCGAGCAATACCTGCTCGATGGCAATGGCCACGCTGAAATCCTGCCGCGCGAGCGCTGGAAAAGCGAGAGTAGCCGTTACATCGAAGAGCCCAACCGCGATAGCGAGGAGCCGCGCCTGGTACGCCTGGTGAATTATGTCGAGTACAAAGTACGCGCTGGCAAACGGGCGATTCTGCCGCCGGGCAGCACGCTGGTCGATCTGCCCGGCGGCTCGGCTGGCCAGATCCGCCATGACGCGATTTTGCGCGAGGAGTTGCGCAGCACTGATGCGATCCTGCTGGTAGTGGGTAATAACCGCTTTGGCGATGATGAGCGCACGCAGCACCTCTTCGACCTTGTGCGCCGCCGCGTGCTACTGGGTCGCGCCTCTGACGTAGCCTCGCGCATGGTTTTCCTGGCCGTAACCCACTGGGATGAAATCAATTCACCAGCCAGTCAGGAAAAAGCGCTGGGCAGCCTGCGCTCCTTGCTGCGCGATCTCCCACCTAACTACGCTGGCATGCACCAGCATGGTCCTGCCAAAAATTATTTCTTCTATCCCCTGCGCGCCCAGGATGGCCTGCTGGCAACGTTGGGACTACAGAAACAGGTTCTGGACACCGAGCGCTCCCAGGAGGGTCGCGAGTACGCCGGACGTGTACTGAGCGTTTACCCGGACCTGCTCAAGCTCAATCCCAATCTGCCCGCAACTGCCGCGGCCCAGGATTTTCAGAAAGTCACTCCAGCTCAACACGAGGCGATGCTGCGCTATAGCGGCCTGAGTGAACTCAGCGACGACCTTCAGACCTTCCTCGCCAGCAATCGCTACGATGTACAGTTACGCCAGGCGGAGACGCAGATCGCCCTGGCCATTCAACAACTGGAAGATCTTTGCTGGGAAAACCTCGGCCACGTGGGAGTGCAAAGCCGCGATCTCCAGGAACTGGAACAAGAGATGAGTTCGCGCCAGAGCAAACGCAGCGCGAGCCGCTTTGAAGCGCTACAAGCGCGCACACAGGAGATGCACAGCGCCTGGAGCGAGGCGCTCAAAGCCTTCGACCAGGCTGTCCTCGCGGAGGGCAATGCCTTCCACCTGGCCCTGCAAACCGCGCACGATCGCGCGGCCCGGCGCGTCAAAATTCGCATCATGCAGGGCTATCTCGACCACTTCATCAAGGTTGGCAGCCAGATTCAGAGCGATTCGCCAGCACTGGAGATCGGCAATCGCTGGGTCGATATCGACGGATGGAATCTGATCAAAGACCTGCGCAGCAACCTGAGCGCAGCTCTGGAGCGCGAACTGCACGAGCCGGCGCGCACCCTTGCCGAAGCCTTCCTGGCGCCCATCGCGCAAAAAGAGGAGGTCGATGGCTCGCTGGACATCCACCGCGTCTCGCTCGGCGAATTTGGCGGAGAACTGGACGAAATTCACAAGAGCTACAGCCGCCTGAAACGCCAGATCCGCGACAAAGCGCGCGATGTCTGCCTCTACGTGACTATCAGCGAGCTGCTCAACGAAACCAAATACGCCCCCTCGCGCGAAGATCCAGCCGTGGGCGCGCTCTACCGCCTGGCCGCGAGCGCGGGCAGAGCAGAGAACATTGTCCAGCAAGCGCGCCAGTTGATGGGGCCAATCCTGGATGTCATCTGCAAAGAACTGGCGGACAGCACGGAGAGGCGCATCACGCATCTTTTTCGCTATGAACTGGATAAACTTGAAACGCGCCAGGTCTTTGAAAGCGACCGCCTGGATTCGCCTACGATCAACCAGCCCGGTGCCTTCGCGGACCTGGTCAACCGCCTCTACAGCCAGCTCACCGAGCGCGTCATGACATCCGAGGCGCTACGCGAACAGCTCGACTCCCTCCAGGCCCGGCGCGACGCCGACGTGGATCAATGGGTTACGCTCTTGCAAGATGCCGAAACCCTCAAACACACACATCGCCAGGCATAAAACAAATCCGGGCAAATCGCGAACGCGATTTGCCCGGATGCAGGTACATTGCGACTTACTTGAACAAGCCGCGACCCTATAAGCTGAGCCACAAGTCCGTCCCCCCCAGGACATGATCCCGTGACTTTTCCCCCACACACATGGTAATATCCGCATAGTAGGAATTCAGTTAATATCCTGTTAAGAATCAGTCAAGAACCTCCGCTTTCAAAGCCTGATTCTTACCCATATGTTACATACCTATATATCAATTTTACCTGCCAGTTCGCGCACGAAGCGCGATTCTTTGCCGCAGACGGTAACCAGGTAGAGCAGGTCGGCGGCGCGGGTCATGCCGACGTAGCAGAGCATGCGCTGGCGCTCGATTTCGAGCCGGGCCTCTTCTTCGTCCTGACCGGCTTCGCGCACTTCGCGGGGCAGCGTGCCTTCGCAGAGGCTAATGAGAAAAACGACGGGAAATTCCAGGCCTTTGGCAGAGTGGATGGTCAGGACTTTGATCTGCTCCTCCAGAATGTCAAAATCGCTATCGGTGCGCAGAACAGCGGGCAGGCCATTGCCGACCAGGATCTTTTTGGAGCTTTCACACGCGGCGTTGTCCGGGCAGAGCAGCGCAATATCTGAGAGGCGGCAGACCTGGTCGCCCAGCAGGTCCAGGATGTGCCGGTAGACCAGGTCGATCTGCTCGTGGCTGGTTGCGCTGATAAGCAGGCGCGGTCTCGGTCCCTCGCGCCGGGTCCACTGCGGATCGACGTATTCGTTGGAGGCGCGCATCAGTTCGTTATGCGCGATGAGCTGGGCCGCGGACTCGGCAATCTGGCAGGTGTTGCGATGGTTGACGCGCAGAACCGAGGTGCGCCCACGCGCGCTAATGCCCGCCTGAACCCAGGAGAAGCCTCGCGAGTAGAGGGTCTGCGCGGCGTCCCCCAGCACCATCAGCGTACCTCCCGGCCTGACCAGCGAGTGCAGCACGCGCAGATCAACCGGCTTGAGATCCTGCGCTTCGTCGATGATGATGTCGTCATAGAGCTTGCTTGATATTTCGCCTGGAGAAAGCTGCAAGATCATCAGAGCTGCATCCGACCATTCGCGCAGGCCAGCCTCGTCCATCTTGCGCTGATAGACCTGGTAGACCTTCCAGACGGCTTCGCGCTGGGCGGGACCGAGGGCAGTCTTGCGCCCATAGCGCCGCACAGCTTTATACGCCTCGACACTGCCCAGGCCCAGACCTTTCATTACTCCATGAATTTCCTCGCTAAAAAAGGTCTCGTCGCGTTTGAGCACCTGCGCGTGCTCGGACGCCCGCACTTCTCTCAATGCCTCGCCCAATAAGCGCCGGCTACGCGTTATCTGGGAATCAGTAGGAGCTTTGAAGCGCGCGCCAAGCACCGAGAGCATAACACTGTGAGCTGTTTTCACTTCAAGGTCCGCAGGCAACGGCCCAATGATCTCTTCCACCAACCGCTTCGTGACCCGCGTCAGCGTACGGCCATAGGTCACCAGCAGCACGCGCCGCCCCTCCTCCGCCAGGCGAATAGCGCGATAGATGCCAATGGTGGTCTTACCGCAACCAGCCGTGCCCTTGAGCAAATGCAGCGGAACATTGCGCATATCAACATATTGCTGCTGGTCTGACTCCAGATTGAGCATGAGCTTTTTAATGCGCCCCTCGAAATAACCGGCCAGCCGATCCAGGCGCGTGCGATACAAGAGCTGCGAGGGATTGAAGAGGACTGTGCGCATGTTTGGCGAAGTCGCGACGTCCAGCATATACTCCTGAGCATGGGCTGGCAAGCCAGGCAGGGCTAGCACGTCTTCAAGCGTCTCCGCGTCCTTCACAGCAGATACCATCCCCTCCGGCACACCAAGCATACGCAGTTGCGCCTCGCGAAAATACGCGAAGTAATTACTCTCTTTCTCTGATACTCTAACTGCTTGAGGCCGCTGCGCGTACCCCGGCTTCCATCCCGCTGGCAAGCGCCCGGTTGGCAGTTCTGGCGCGACCGCGCGCATCTCCTTTAACCCCCAGGTGAGCAATAGAGATGAACGATTAAAACTCAACTGGCGTGCCCGTTCCACAATCGCGTGCCCACCCAGGTACCACAAACGCAGTATCCCCTGCTGCGCCTCATACAGCAAACGCATGCCCTGATCAATATAACATTCCCAGATCTGACCATCAGCTTGCTTCACCCGATGGACGTTCAAAGAAGGGTGCTGCGGATTCTGAGCCAGGTATTCCACTTTCCTCTTGATAATTGCCTGCTTTTGCGCGGGCAGTGAGCGAAAGGCCGTGTCAAAATCCTGTGTTACACGAATATCATCAACCATGAGCATATTTCCCTTCCCTGTGCATTCCACCGACGAATTCAGTATAAATATTATATCAAATATACATATCGTGCAAGTAGATAGGACTATCGAATAGCGAATCTCCTTGCCCTGGGGCCAGGAGACCGGGTATTTGCGATTTTTGCGAAACGGGTAAAAAGTCTTGAATACAGAAGGAAAATGGCAGACGCGCAGTTGACAATACGAGTACAATAGCGTGGAGGGGTTCTGGTCGCGAACAAGCTGAACAGCGACTCTGGCGCCTCAGATGGCCTATTTCTTCGTTGTCGCAAAAACAGTGTGGCGCCACGCAGGGGAGCGCGAACTGGTAATACGACATCGGACAAGAAGAAATCGCAGAGCGTATGTCCGAAGAATTTAAAGCAGCGCAACAACGCGCACGCCAGGAATTTACAAATTTAATTATGGGGGATGACGCCGGGATTGACCTGGCGCGCGCGGCACTGTTGATCGCCGCGGAAGAGTATCCTACCCTGGATTACGACCAGCTCCTGGCGCGACTGGAGGAGTTGGCCGAGCAGGTGCGCACACGCATGGTCAACCTTGATATGCAGCCTGCTAATCCGCCGGTGACAGTCAACGAGTGCTTCGATGTGTTGCACTCGATGAATGGCGTGCTTTTCGAGCAGGAACGTTTCCGCGGCAACCGCATCGACTATTATAATCCCCAGAACAGCTTCCTCAACCGGGTGCTGGAACGACGCCTGGGCATCCCTTTGACTCTGTCACTCATCTATATGGAGGTGGGCAAACGCCTGGGACTGCGCATCGCGGGTATTGGGATGCCTTTTCACTTTATCGTGCGCTGCGAACTCCAGGACGCTTCTATTTATATCGACCCCTATGAAAAGGGCAAGTTTCTCAGCGAGCAGGACTGCCGAGATCGCCTATCTCAGATTTTTAAAAATCAGGCAGATTTCGACCCATCCTGGCTGGAACCGTTGAGTGCTAAACAACTCCTGGCACGCATGTTGACCAATTTAAAAAATCTCTATCGTCATAAGGGCGATTATTCGCGCGCGCTGATGGCCTGTGACCGCCTCTTACTCATCAATCCCGACCAGCCAGCCGAACTACACGACCGGGGCATTCTCCATTTTCACCTCAAACATTACTCCCGCGCCATTCACGACCTGGGCAAGTATGTCGAACTGGCTCCCCAGGCTGACAATGTCGAAGAGGTGCGCCAGCAGATCAAGATGATTCGCCAGTTGATCGCGATGATGAATTGAGGAGTTCTCATTTCCCAAAAAGAGAGTCAGTTGGTGGGCGGCGAATGCGCGCGGGACGCAGTACTGGCGGAGTGAGGGTTCTGGGCATGTCTCCTCTCTCCTCTCGTTCGCGCAGGCGCTCCAGCAAAATCTGGCTCCCCTTATCCAGGCGCGCCCGCTTTCCATGGTCACTGCCTGCCACTTCCTGGCTAGCGTTTTTCTCTGCTTTTCCTTTGTCTTTCGCTTTTGCGTTTTCCACACAGGCAGCCCGTTCTTCAGCACTCTGGGACTGCTGCTCTTTCTTAAGTGCTGCTGCTCGCTGCTGATCCTTTTCAGACCTTGCAATCCGCCGCTCTTTTTTGTGTGCCGCGACCTGGTGCTCTTTTTGGGAGGCTATCTGCTGCCGGGCTTTATCATGAGCCGCGGTCAGCTTCTTCTTGCCTTTAGCGGAGATCTGTTTCGCGCGCTTCTCAATCCGCGCCGCTGGCGTCTGACGCGCCCGCGGGCCGGGTTTCAGACGGTGCAGCCAGGCCAGCAAGAAGCCTGGACACAGGCAAATCAGTATGCCAGGCTTTTTTTCCCCGCGAACTTTGCTACGGCTGAGGACAACCAGGAGTGGCTCGGTCGGCTGATCGGCGATATGCATGGATTTTGGAGTAAGTGCCGGCATGAGAAGTGTGGGCTGATCGACGGTAGCGGCCAGGCAGCGCTCGTCCTGCGCGGTCTGATGAGAACAAGCCTGCACGAGCGCTGACGGGTGCGGAGGCCCGAAAACGTCACAACACCAGGTAGATAGGTCGGCAAATTCAGATGTCTGAGGACTCTGGTTGACCGGCTTCTGCCCCGCAGCGGGTGCGCCTACTCTGCTCATGAAACCGCCGGCTCCTTTGGTGTAGAGGCTATCAGCCAGCTCCTCTTCTTCGCTGCCCTCACCGTCTTGAATGTCCGCGAAATACACGGCTCGCTGGCGGCTAATGCGATAAAGCAGGCTGCGCTTGCGCGTCTCCAGCAACTCCTCTTGCGCGTCATCTCCCGCGTCTCCCAGGGCATCCCAATCATCGTCCTCCTCATCCGGTCGCCGCATCCCTTCCTCCCCATCTGTCTTCGCATTCCAGCTCTGTTAGCACATTCGCGCGTCTTCGCGCGTAGGCACCACGCAGTGCGCGGCATCTTCTATCCCATCCCCAAGCGCCATATAGCGCAGACCAGCCTCTTCGACCTGCGTCCGCGCCAGCGCGTTCCGCCCGTCCAGGAGTATCCGGCAGCGCACGAAACGCCGGAAATCAAAGCTCTGGTAGGTCCTGTGCGCGGTCTGGAGTATGATCGCGTCGATTTCGTTCTCGCGAGCTGGTGGCAGTGGCTGGAAGCCAAGAGCGTGCAGATCCGCGGGGCTATAGAGTGGATCATCAACATACACGGTCGCGCCCCGGCGCCAGAGAGCTGCCTGTAGCAGGTAGGTGCTGGAAAAAGCTGTTTCGCGCACATCGGGCCGGTAAGCCGCGCCCAGCAGCAGCACCGAGCGATGCCAGAGCGAGCCAGCCGCGGCCTCGATGCGCTGCACCGCGTACTCCGCCATGCCATCGTTGATCTGCCGGGCCTTGCGCGCAAGATCCAGGTGCGGCGCGCTGCCCTGCTCGTCCTCTGGCATGTCCGCCAAACCGTCGTTGATCAACAAATAGGGGTAGACTGGCAGAGCGTGCCCGCCCACTCCCACGCCTGGTTGATGAATATGCACGAAATTGCGTGTATTGGCTGCGGCAATGGCCGCTCGCACGTCCAGACCATGCTCGTCAGCATAACAGGCAAATTGATTGGCCAGGGCAATATTGACATCCCGATAGATCGCCTCGATCAACGTCACAAACTCAGCCTCGGTGGGCGAGGCAACGCTGATAACTTCGGTGGGCAAGATAGAACGATAAAACGCCTGGGCGGCCTGCGCGCTTCTGGCATCGAGACCACCCACAATTTTGGGAAAAGTACGCAAATCGCGCAACACATGTCCTGGGGAGACGCGAGCCGGGCTGGAAGCCAGATAAAAGCTCCGGCTGGCGTCCAGACCTGAACAACTTTCGAGCTTGCCCTGCAGGCGCCCGACGGTCGTACCCACTGGCAGCGCTGTCTCGTAGCTCACCAGCGTGCCTTGTTGTAAAGCGCGCCCAATCGTCTCCGTCACCGCGTCCAGGTCTTGAAAACCCACCTGGTGGCTCTCATCGGTCTGGAGCGGCACCGTCACAATCACCACATTGGCGTGTGCCACCGCCTCCGCTGTATTCAGCGTCGCGGTGAGATGACCGCGCTCCACCAGCCCTGGCAACTCACTCTCCAGTTCGGCTTCTTCGCTCGCAGGCGCCCGGCCACTTTTCACAGACTCCACCACGCGCGGATCGATATCGCATCCCAGCACACGCCAGCCACGCCCCGCGCATTGCAGCGCCAGAGGCAGGCCAACCCGCCCTAAACCAATTACCGCGACCACTCCCACGCCCGCCACAACAGGCACCCGAACGGTCTCCGCCTCCTCCACATCATCCCACATCCGCAAACCTCTCCTCGATCCCCAAATATGAGCCTCCCGGCCACATATTCGCAACGATGCAAAGTACCTCTTTACAGTATAGCAACTATTACCAAAAAATACAGTGAAATACAGATGCATATCGACAATCATAACTTACCGAGAAGTGGATCTGACTCGAATTTCGCAATATAAGGCAAGAGTAGTGATCAGGCGAAAGATTCGTGAATGGAGCGGCAGCCTTCACGAGTGAGGCGGCATGGATGGCTTAGCTTCTCGCCTTGCAAAACCATAATGCGTATCCGGCAAGATGGGTTGATTTGGTGACATCTATATAATGAATACAGAAGCTCTGCTTCCCGTAAGTCAAGATCTCCTTTCTCAAAGAAAGAAACGTACTAGACACAGGGGTGTTTACTATGCAGAAAGCGAGGACAGACGATGGCACAGTGGAATCAGAACCATGTGCGCCCGCATATGAGGGTCTATTCTTCGAACGGGGAGCACGTGGGACATATCGCCGCGGTCTACGAGGATTCATTCCTCATTCATAAAGGCTACTTTTTCCCTACCGATCGCTATATTCCCTATAGCATGGTCAGTGGAGTTGAAGAAAACCAGATTCGGCTCGCGCTGAGCACTACTCAACTGGAAGAGAGTCTCTGGCAGAAACGTCCTGATTACGAACACCATCTTGGAGATCCAACCCAGCTCTTCTACGACGAGGGACACGGCGTTCCCGATCCATACCAGCGCGACTACGATCCCTACGACGACACCGGCTTTGAACGGCACGCGCCGTAAAAGAGAGAGCTCAAACCAGGCGCTCGTAACCCTCTTATTACGCTTTGGCGAACGCTTGCCCGCGTTTTGTTAGCCAAAACGGAAAGAGGAACCTTCCAATGAAGAAATGTTTGCAAGCAAGCGGGCAGACGCCTGAAAGATACGGTTAGAACCTGAGAGTATTTACGGTAATCACCTGATACTCCAGAAAGATCAGTTTCTTTAAAATAGAGGCAGAGAAACACACAGGTAGAAAATTACAGTCTATGTTCGGCGTGTATCTGACTGGTCTATACATCTGTACACGCTGACCACGAGGCCACACGGAGGGTTCCTCCATTCCGATTTGACGCCAAAAACGACGGTCAAGTCTTCCTTGCCAGGCAAGCGAATAAAAGCAGCTTAGCTGTTTGCTTGCGCGGTAGTAAGAAACGAGTTTGTCAAATCGGCATTAAGAGGGCTGCCGGCAAGCTGATTTTTGTCGGAAAGTTTTCCGAAGGGAGCGTGGATTTTATGGCAGTTGTTCATCCAACACGGGAGGCGTACAGCCGCGATATCGATGAGCTATTCGCTCCCCACCCTGGATCGGCGACCGCGGTCGCCAGCCCGGATAACAATCTCACAGTGGACCTGGAGAGGCTTTTCACAGCCACTCCTACCAGGAGAAACACTGAACCACTGGCGGAACCGGACAGCGATCTCGATGAGGTCAATGAACCTGATCTCTTCCTCGAAGAGAATGAAGATGAGGAAGAGATCAGCGATAGTCAAGAGGATACGCCCACTAGAAAGCGTGGCAAAACAAAGGTTGCGCGCCAGGTACAGGGCTCTGAGGATGCTTTTCAGAGCTACTTGCGCGATATCCGCGGTCTGGGTTTGCTCACCCATGCCGAAGAGGTTGAACTGGCCCGGCAGGCGGCAGCCGGCAGCGAAGGGGCACGTCGCAGGCTGATCGAATGCAACCTGCGCCTGGTGATCTCCATCGCGCGCCGCTACACCAGCACTGGCGTGCCGTTGATCGACCTGATTC
>DASVMX010000073.1:0-3688 GCA_036384215.1 Ktedonobacteraceae bacterium
CTGTCCAACGACAAGGTTACTAATGTCACCATCTCCAATTCGACATTTACCAACATCGCCAATCAGACCAGCCTGATCTCCAACGCCAGGGTGACATTCACAAACACCACAATTAATGGCAAAACGGCCCATTAACATGGCAGTGTAGAACAGAATACATAATCAGCAAGTCGGGCCTAACTGGTCCGAAGTGGGCTCCGCTCAGCAGAACCACGATTCGCTCAGGTGCGGCAGGACTTTGCGCTGGCCATAGCGCTTGAGCGAGCGTGCAGTGTTGGCCAGTCGCCCGCAGGCCTGGAGGGCCAGCGCTTTGATCTGAAAGAAGGTGATCACCGACTCCTGGCGCGCGACTTGCGCGCGCTCAACCAGCGCGGCCACGTCTTGCTGCAGGCTGTCCATACGCGGATCTGGATGGCGCCAGCGGTAGGTATAGGCCGCGGCATCCAGTTCGCCGAGCCAGGGCTTCTCTTCCGGGGTCGCCAGCAGGGACGAGCCGGGCGGGAGCAGGAGGCGAATGCTAAAATGCACCGGGTCCACGTGCTCTACCAGGTGCTGCTCCTCGAAGAAGGTCAACAGATCAAGATAGCTCTCCAGGGTCTCCCAGGGCGAGAAGGGCAGCAGGGAGGGGCGCAGGGGGATACCCGCTTCCGCCATAATCGCAAAGGCGCGCTCCACGTCGTCCCGGCTGTGGTCCTTGGCCAGGTGGGCCAGAACATCGACATTCAGTGATTCTACCGCCGAGACGACAAACGCGCAGCCCAGTTCGCGCAGTTCTGGCAACAACTGCCAGTTTTTGAGCAGGTGCTCGATCTTAATCGTCGCGTCAAAGGTCAACGCGGGAAACTCCTGGTGGAGAGCGCGAGCGATGCGCATAGCATGGGTGGGTCCATTGAAGAAGTCAGGATCGCCAAAGGTGATGTGGCGCGCTCCCTGGGCCACCTGAGCGCGAATATCGCTCAGCACAACCTCAGCCGGAATGGCGAAGAAGCGCCCATGATAGATAGGTGTGATCGGGCAATGGCGACAGGTATGCTTGCAGCCGCGGGTCGTCTCGCTATAGCCGGCCAGTACTGCTTCGCCGTTGATCTCCAGGTGAGCGTAGCGCGTCAGAGCCGGCAGGGAGGCGCGATTGGGCCAGATGACCGGCGCGCGTTGTATCCACGGGCCGCTCTCCTGCCAGCGCGTCTTCACCCCTGGGATGACCGGCTGCGCGTTCCCCTGCGCCAGCGCGTCAACCAGTTGCAGCAGCGGATCTTCGTATTCGCCGCCAATCGCCGCGTCGATAGTCTCCTGGAGCAAATAGTCCGCGTTCAACAGGGCATAAAGGCCATAGAGGCAGATAAACGCGTCTGGATTGATTTCGCGCACGCGCCGGGCAACCTGCTCGCCCAGGCGCAGCGCCGTGTGCATAGGTACAGAGATCGCGACAAAGCGCGCCTGCGCGATTGCCTCGTCGCTTAAGGTCTCAACCGCCGTATCCACCGACGTGGGTCCGTAACCTGCCTGGCCAAGCAACGTGTGGAGCGTGGCCAGGTGGAGGGGCTGATGGCCGAGCTCATAACATGAGATGAGCAGGGTCTCTCCGGGTGATCTCATTTTTTGCGTGGTGCTCCGCCTCCGCCTTTGCGCTGTGGGCCAGCTCCCACTTCTTCGGGAGCCCAACCTTCTGGCATCTGCGCGTCGGCCCCAAAGAAAAACTCTTCCATTTGCTCACGCAGGATCTTGCGCGCCTCTGGATCGGCCATATTCAAGCCGTAGTGATTGATAATCAGGGTACTCTGCGCTGGCCACATATTATAAGCCTCTTGCGAGACCTGCTCATAAATGCGCTTCCCCAGCTCGCCCGGAAAAGGCGGCTTCTCCAGGCCAGGCAGCTCGCGTCCGAGCTTGACACATTGAACCATGCGTGGCATATACTTCTTGCCTTTCTCGCTTAGAATAAGGGAAATCCTTCTCCAACCACAAATCGCAAACGCCAATCCCCCGCCAGCCATAGGCTGTTCAGGATTATGACTATTATACAACTTTTGCGCGATTGATCAATGCGGCAAGCTCATCTGCTCTATTGGAGTCTTGCGCGAACCAGATAGTTGAAGTAAACTGCTCTAAAACACGTAATCGAGGACTGCGTATGTATCCGCCATTCCCACCAGTGTTTCAACTGGGAGCACTTAGCATTCACTGGTATGGTATTTTCATAGTTACGGCCATTTGTGTGGGCGCACTACTGGCCAGCCAGTATCTCACCTGGCGCGGACAGGATGGCAAAACGATCTGGAGCCTGCTGCTCTGGATAGCAATCCCGGCGCTGCTGGGCGCGCGCCTCTCTGACGTGTTTACGCGTTCAGCCGATAACCCCGCTGGATCGTTCTACTACCTGGCTCACCCGCTGGAAATCCTGGCCATCTGGCAGGGGAATATCCATCTTTACGGCGCCTTGATCGGCGGTTGCATCGCTCTGTTGCTCTACACCTTCGCCAGGAAACTCCCGGCATTGATCTATCTGGATGCCATCGCTTTCGCTCTTCCGCTGAGTCAGGCCATAGGGCGCCTCGCAAGCTTTATCAACCAGGAATGGTATGGTCTACCAACAACCCTGCCCTGGGGCGTGCGCATCGACCCCGCTTACCGAGTAGCCCCCTTTGATAATCTCACGCGCTACCCTGAGAATGGACTCTTTCAACCACTCTTTCTCTATGAAATACTCTGGAACCTCATCGGCTTCGCACTCATTTTCTATCTGGCTCAACGTCTAGCAAAAAAACTGCGCGCCGGCAGCATTCTTTTGCTATACCTCACCTGGTATTCGCTGGGCCGCTTCTGCCTCGAATTCCTCCATCCCGACACCATACCCTTTCCCCACATTCCTTTCGATCTCGTCCAGTTGCTCTCCGCCTTCGTCGCTCTGGCCAGCCTCATCCTGCTCCTCGCACGCCCGCGACGCCGGATAACGCAGCCAGCAGCTTTCCAGTTTGCCGCGGCTGGCTCCGCCGGCCAACTCAAGGAAGAAGAGAGCGAAAGCGTGGAGGGAATCGACCTGGTCGTCGAATACACCTTCTGGCAAAGATACCAATCTTTTCTCGCAGGACAGGACAATCAACTGGAATACGAAGAAAGCGAAGGTATCGAAGATATGGAAGAAAACGTGGAATGGAATGAACCACACCCTTTCGCAGCAATGGCCCTTGAAGAAATCGGCGAAAACGTCGAAGAAGAGGCAAGCACAGAAGAAGATGAGGAGATTGAGGAAGTGTTAGAGGAGAAAGAAGCTGAGATAGAAGAGGAAAGTGAGGACGAGGATGGCGAAGATGAAGAAGCTGAGGAAGTCATAGAAGAAGAGAGCGAAGATGAGGAAAGCGCGGAGGAAGAGGTGGAGTGCGCGGAGGAAGGAGTTGAGGAAAATGAATATGAGGCGGTTGAGGAAATAGCAGAGAACGCGGAGGAAGACGCCACTGGAGATGAAGACGCGGAGTGCGCTGAAGATGACTCGGAGGGATCTGACGATGGGGACGCAGGCGACGCTTCAGACGAATAAAGCCTCGTTAAGATCTGCTCTTTGGGGATATCACGCTTATCGGTAGTTTCTTTCGCGGTTCAGGCTGGAACTGGTTCTGGCCCTGGAAACACCTCTACTTTGATTTGTAACAAACCCCGCTTGAACAAGCACATGAGCCAGTAATCCTACCAC
>DASVMX010000074.1:0-7283 GCA_036384215.1 Ktedonobacteraceae bacterium
GGGTGCGAAGCACCCCTGCTCGAAAAACACCTGAACAAAAAAGGGGGGCGGGGCGGAGCCTTGAGCGAAGAAGTAAATAGCCCTGCCGGTTTTCCTGCCGGGTTGTATCCCTTCCTCAATTGCGTTATAATAGCCCGCATACATTTATTTGATCATCGGCCCCCCACAGCGTTCGTGGGATTGATCCAATGCAGGTAAAGCACATCCGTAATACGTCATGCGCAAGTAGAGGAAAACATGCAAACAACTTCAGAAACCGCCAGCGAGGCGCCAGGCGTCTCTGCTGCACCCGCTGTCCACTCGTCCACCCGCCCGTTGCCCGTTACGATTGCCGATATCTGGGAGGCTCATAAACTCCTCAAGCCTCGCCTTCACCATACCCCACTCTCTCCCTCGCGGACACTGCATGAGATTACCGGTGCCGATATTTACCTGAAAGCCGAAAATCAGCAACGCTCAGGCTCGTTTAAAGTGCGTGGAGCCAGTTTTAAGGTTTCGCGCTTGAGCGATCAAGAACGCAAACGCGGGGTCATCGCCGCCTCGGCGGGCAATCACGCGCAGGGCGTGGCCATTGCCGCCGCGCAGGCAGGCGTGCCCTGTACTATTGTTATGCCGGAGGGCGCGCCACTGGCGAAGGTGATGGCCACTCAGGGCTATGGCGCGAAGGTTGTATTGCACGGTATGACCTATGATGATGCCTACCGCCACTGCCTGGAATTGCAAAAACAGTCGGGTGCAGCCTTTGTCCACGCTTTCGACGATCCCGATGTGATCGCCGGCCAGGGTACGCTGGGTCTGGAAATGTTGAGCGATCTGCCCGATGCCGACGCGCTGGTGGTGCCAATCGGCGGCGGTGGACTGATCTCCGGCATCGCTATCGCGGCGAAGGCGCTGCGCCCGAATATCACCGTGATTGGTGTGCAGGCTGCAGGCGCGGCCAGCACGCGCGCTTCCCTCACTGCTGGTAAGCTCCAGGAACTGCCGGCCATCGACACCATCGCCGACGGCATCGCGGTCAAGCGGCCCGGCGAGCTGACTTTTGAGATCATCGGTCAACTGGTCGATGAAGTGGTGGCAGTCGAGGACGAGGCGATTATAAGCGCGGTCCTGTTCCTGATGGAGCGCAATAAAATGCTGGTCGAAGGCGCAGGCGCGGTCGGCGTGGCGGCCCTGTTGAGCGGCACCCTGAAGCTGCCCGGCAAAAAAGTCCTGGTGCCGTTGACCGGCGGCAACATCGACATCAACCTGGTCGGGCGCTTTATTGAGCACGGCCTGGCCGCTGCGGGGCGCTACTTCGTTATCCACACCCGCCTGGTTGACCGCCCTGGCGAGCTGATGCGCTTTCTGGAAATTATCACCGACATGCGCATCAACATCATCGACGTGCGCCACCAGCGCATCTCCAACCGCCTGCCCATCATGCAGCGCGAAGAAACCATCACACTGGAGACCCGCGACCGCGCCCAATGCGAGCAGCTCCTCGCCCGCCTGCGAGCCGCCGGCTACGTCGTAGAAGCAAACACCGCGGAAGCAGACTAAACTCTGTGAATGGAGCGGCGGCGTATATTTAACCCTGAGGTAAGAGAGGCAGCACACTTCGTTTTAGCTGTTCCTGGAGTATAGATACGGGCAGGCTGGCGTCGAGTACCTGGAAGTCGTATTCCAGGGTCAGATGGTCGAATTGTTCCAGCAGGCGCGTCTGGTAGTTGACAAAGCTCTCGAAGAGATCATCGCCCAGGCGCATATCCATGCCTGATTCCCAGTAGTCGAAGCCGCCTTTCTGGAGCACGCGAGGGATGAGGTCGTCGAGAGAGACTTTCAAGTAAAAGATCGCGTCGGGCTTGAGAGCCAGGCCGTAAATTGAGCGAATCCAGCGCGGGTCGGCGCCCCGCACCAGCGCGCGGGCAATCAGCGAATAGATATAACGGTCGGTCAGCACAATAAAGCCAGCGCGCAGGGCGGGCAAAATCAGGCGTTCAAAGCGATCCACAAAATCGGTTGCATAGAAAAGATTGAGGGTGATGGTGCCAAGGGTGTGGCCTTCTTTGGCCTGTTTCAGACCCGTGCCCACCAGTTCCGAGCACGTCATCTCCGTATCGACAACCGCGTAGCCGCTGCTCTCCAGCCATGGCCGCAGCAGGCGCACCTGAGTCGAACGCCCGACGCTATCAGTCCCCTCAAGAACAATCAGCCGCCCCGGCAGCAGCTCGTCGCGCTCCCTGAGGTGAATAGCGTCCAGTCCATAAAAAGTCAACTCGGTCATAGCAGCCCTTTCCGCTATTGTCTACGGGTGCGCCGGGCGCATGTCGCGGGCCAGGGCGGCCCAGGCGGCTTCTCGTGCCGAGCCGCGTGTTCGGCGCACGCCCTGGAGGTGTGGGAGAATGATCTCACGCATATGCCATTGCTGTTCGGGAATGGGTAGCGTGGCGTCCATCACAGTCAGGCCAAATTCATCGACCATGGCCTCGTATTCGCGAACAATACGCTGCTGGAAAAGCTTAAAACTTTCCTGGGGATCGCTGCTCAGGCCAAGGTCCAGCCCGGCTTCGTAGTATTTCAGTTCTGAGCGCCCGGTCAATATCCGGCTTAAGGAAATATCCAGGGGCACCCGGTAATAAAACGCTACAGTCGGCTTGACAGCGAATTGATAAAGCTCGCGCACCCAACTGCGATCCACCCCACGCGCTACATCGCGCGCGAACGCGGTATAGATATAGCGATCCGCCAGCACAATCGCGCCAGCTTTGAGCGGAGGAATAATGTCATGCTCTGTCCGGTCGGCAAAATCCGTCGCGTGAATCAGGCTGAAGGTCGTAGGAGAAAGCAGTTGCTTCTTCTTACCCTTGCTGGTTGTCTTCTTCACCAGCGGCGAGGAGTTCCATTCACTAAAGAACGCCGTGTATCCCTCGCTGATCAGCCACTGGCGCAGGAGCGCGATCTGCGTGCTTTTGCCCGAACCATCAACCCCTTCAACAACGAAAAGCCGGCCCGGATAGGTATGAGTGCCGTACGTTTGCATAAGCAATCCTTCCACTCAGAGACGGGAAACAGGAAAAGATATATATCGATTATTATAAACTTTGAGAGGTCTTGTCAAGGGCTATGCCCATCAGATAAGACCCGGTGAAAATTCAGACCCCATTCATATTCTGTTGTTATTATAGGCTGGTTGCTGAATTAGCATAGATCTATCTCGAACTACAACCATTCAGGACTGCTCAGCGCCCGCGGCACTGGGCAGTCACAGAGCGAGGGAATCTGAAGAGTTACAAATATCATCACCTATCTTTTTTGTTAACAGGCGCACTCGTGCTATACTGTTTCTCAGTACATAGTGGAGATAGTGCTGCGCTCTGTGGCCGGAAAGGAAGGTGCGCTATCGGCCAGATCTTACATGTCAATATCCCAACGCCAACGGGACACCTGGAGGGTATTCTTAAGCCCGAAGAAGAAGGAGTAAGGCCGTATTACATGGCGCTCATCTGCCATCCTCACCCTCTGGGAGGTGGAACTATGCATAATAAAGTCGTTTTTAAGGTCGCCCAGACCCTGCAAACGCTTGGTATGCCAGCTCTGCGTTTTAATTTTCGCGGCGTAGGCCACAGCACGGGAGTATATGACGAAGGACGCGGGGAAATGGACGATGTGCGCTACGCCCTCGAATTTTTAAGCCACCGCTATCCCGGCCTGCCCGTGGTGATGGCGGGTTTCTCCTTCGGCTCCTGGGTGGGACTGCGCGTGGCGAGCAGAGACGACCGCGTGCAGGCTATGATCGGCCTGGGCACGCCCGCGCGCATGTTTGGCCGCGAGCATCTGGAAAATTGTCACAAACCAAAATTGTTCATCCATGCCACCCGCGACGAACTGGCGCCCTTTGAATTAACCAGTAGCTGGTTTGAGCGTGTGCCCGCGCCCAAGAGCCTGATCCCCGTGGTCGGCGCCGACCACTTCTTCCAGGACCGCCTTGAAGAGGTCCAGGCCATGATCGCCAGCTTCATCCGCAATACCCTCTTTTAAACGGGAGGCAAGCTCCCTTATCGCATTCCATTTCTTCATGAGATAAGGGAGCTTGCCTCCCGGCTCTACAGTTTTTCGAGACGGGCGAAATCCATGCTCAGGCGTTTTTTGCCGTGTTTGCCCTGAAATTGGACTTCGACAAATTCTGTCTGCTCTTCCATTTCGCTTTTGAGGATGATGCCTTCGCCGAAGATGGTGTGGCGCACGCGCTCGCCAGCTTTGTACTGCTGCTCTTTAGGACGCGCGGGCTGTTGGGATGACGGTAACGTTCTGGGCGGCAGCGTGGACCGCTTTTCGCCGCTAATCCCACTATTGTAGGTCGGCGGCTTCGCGGGCGCTCTGGGTGGCGTCTGGGGACGCGAGTTCCACTGCGGCGTCGAGGTCCGGCCAGATCCGTAGACGCGTCCGCCTTCTCCGCGCGGATAGGTATCCTGGTTGTAGTCCTCTTCCCACCTGTTCTGAGAACGCTGGCGGTTGAGTGATGCCTGGGAAGACTGGCCGGAAATGTGCCCGGTGAGCAGTTCGTGCGGAATGTCATCCAGGAAGCGGGAGGGCAGGGTGGCCTGGGTTTCCCCGAAAAACGAGCGCCTTTTGGCGCGCACCAGGTAGAGCCGGCGCATGGCGCGTGTAAAGCCCACGTAGGCCAGGCGGCGCTCCTCCTCCAGTTGCTCCGGCTTATCCACCGAGCGCGAGTGCGGTAGCGAGCCTTCGTCCATGCCCACGATAAAGACCACCGGGTACTCCAGACCCTTGGCCGCGTGCAGGGTGATCAGGGTAACGGCGTCGCGGTTCTCCTCCTGCACCAGTGTGCCATTGTCGCCAGTCTGCGCGGTGTCCGCGCCGCCCACCAGGGCCACATTTTCTAGAAACAGCTCCAGGGCGACGGGCGTCTCGATCTCCGCGTAGTCGTTGGCCATACGGCGCAACTCCAGCACGTTGCTCCAACGCTCCTCCCCCTCTGGCGTCTCGCGCAGGTCTGGACCATAGCCGCTGCGCTCGGCTATGCGGTCAAGCAGTTCTGGCAGGTTCAACTCTTCCATTGAGGCCAAGAAATCAGCCTGGAGCGCGGTAAAAGCCGCCAGCGAGGCCTTCGCGGCCCTGCCCAGCGTGGGATGTTCGTCAACGCGTTTTACCGCTTCCAGCAGCGAGATATTCTCTGCCCCGGCCCAGCGCTGGAGCTCGCTCAGGGTTTTTGGGCCAATCTTGCGGTTGGGCACGTTGATGATGCGCTGGATGCTCAGGTCGTCAAACGGATTGGCCAGCAGACGCAGGTAGGCCAGCATATCCTTGACCTCTTTGCGCTCGTAGAACTTGCGGCTGCCAATCACCGTATAGGGCAGGTTGGCGCGCATAAACTGTTCTTCCAGGGCGCGGGACTGCGCGTTCGTGCGGTACATCACCGCGATATCGCCGCGCCGCTCTACCTCGTTGCTCAAGAGCAGGCTGCGGATCTCGCGCGCCACCCACCAGCCTTCCTCCTCGTCGTCGCGCGCCTCGTACAGCTTGATCTTCTCGCCACTGCCCAGAGCCGTCCACAACTGCTTCGGCTTGCGCAGGCGATTGCGCTGCACCACGTTCTGCGCCGTGTCAAGAATATTCTGGGTTGAGCGGTAATTCTGCTCCAGCAGGATCAGCTTGAGCGCGGGAAAATCCTCCTCGAAGCGCACCACATTCTCGGCGCTGGCCCCACGCCAGGTATAGATCATCTGATCGTCGTCGCCTACCACGCAGACATTGCCCAGACCCTCGTGGCGCTCGTCAGTACCGTAGCCCAGCAGCCGCACCAGCTTGTACTGCGGCAGGTTACAGTCCTGAAACTCGTCCACGTGAATATAATGCCAGCGCTGTTGATAGCGCCGCAGCACCGCCGGCTCGGTGCGCCACAGCCGCTCGGTAAGCATCAACAGATCGTCAAAATCTACGCCATTGTTCGCGCGCAGCAGACGCTGATAGCGCTTATAGACGCGCGCGGCTACTTCTTCGATATACTTTGTCGCCAGCTCGGCCATCTGGTCAGGATTCTGCATCTCGTTCTTCGCGCGCGAAATCATGGCCTGGATCACTGGCTGGCGATACTGCTTCTCGTCCAGTTCCAGATCTTTGATAGCCTGCTTGACCAACGACGCCTGGTCGTCGGTATCGAAGATCACAAACGACTTGTTCAGTCCCAGCGGAGCCAGGTAATCAGCCTCGCTACGCAGCACACGCGCGCAAATGGCGTGGAAGGTGCCAAGATACATCTCGCGTGAATCATTCACACCCACCAGCCGCTCCAGGCGCTCGCGCATCTCCTTCGCGGCCTTATTGGTAAACGTCACCGCCAGCACGCGCCAGGGCGACACCCCGCGCTCGCGCACCAGGTACGCGATGCGGTGCGTAATCACCCGCGTCTTCCCGCTCCCCGGCCCGGCCAGGATCAAGACCGGCCCCTCCGTCGTAGTCACAGCCTCGCGCTGCGGCTCATTCAATCCCACCAGCAAATCTTGTTGTGTTTCCGTCATTGCGCCTCTTCCTCGTCAATATCAGACTATTTGGCACTTTTCTGCGCGTATTTTCTCATTTTTAGAATAATAGCAGAAAGTGAAACGATGACAACGGAGGTCAGCTCCGTTGCTGCATCGCGGGTCTTCAAACGAGGCCAGCTCTTTTTCTCCCCCGCGAGCCGCGCAGCGGCTCGCACGCGCAACTTGCCTGCTCAAGGCCCGCAATGCAGCAACGGAGCTGGCCTCCGTTGTGGACCTTCACCGGATCATGTGGCTCTACCCAGAAAGGTCGTTCGGGCTGTGAACTATAAAAACCAGCAAACGTTTCACATATGGTAAAAATTGATAAACCTTTGTCTCCATAGGTCCTCCCTTGCCCGTAAAGCCACGTCATTATCCATTCTCCTGAGAAAACGAAGTCTTCTCCTTTATAATACTCAGCCATTTCATCAGTGGCTGATATTAGCAGGCCAGCGCTTGCTTCCCCCCTTGCTGGCAAAAGCGAATACATACAATAGACATGTTCCTGTATATATTCTTCCGCGTTCAATTTCCAGAGACACAAGATATGAAATTTGAAGGTGAGAGTGACTTCGTCGCCACTCTTTTCTATCAATGGAGATTCTACCACAGTTGTTGGGAACGCGTAAATGAGCAATGAGAGGACTGGGAGTTTGTACTCTTTGAGGAAATACACGTGATAATCCAGATCTAAGAAAGCTCGCGCCTGCGGCGCTCGCCTGGATTTATTTGATCGAGAATTGTGCGGGCGTCCGCCCGCAC
>DASVMX010000075.1:0-1899 GCA_036384215.1 Ktedonobacteraceae bacterium
GGCTGAATGGGCGCGGACGCGCCCATTCAGCCCAATTCGTTTTTTAGCCGGGGTGGGGCACAAGAGTGGGACCTGGGCAATTGAAATAGTTGCCTATAAATTAGCAACTATGTTATACTGGAACAAAGAACGCCGGATAGATCGATCGTAGGGGAGAACGACGTGTACCATTTGGATTACAATCATTTTTGCGCCTGTCTTTGCGTTCATAGAGGAAACTGCCAGTAACCCAGCCTCTGTGAACGTATGGCGTGCCACGCCCTTTTCATTTCTCACCACACCTTCTCGCACGTCCCTCCCACCTGGGTTACACTCAATCCCAACATGTACCGGAGAACACACGACCAGAGGAGCTTGCTATGACCAGCCCTGTCTACCTGTATGATACGCTGACACGCGGTAAACGTGTTTTTCAGCCGCTCAATCCCTCGCGCGCGACCATCTATTCGTGCGGCCCGACCGTCTATAAAGATATTCATATCGGCAATCTGCGCACTTTTCTGATGACGGACTGGGTGCGCCGCGTACTGGAATATAACGGCTATAAGGTCTACCTGGTGCGCAACATCACCGATGTGGGACATCTGCAAAATGATACCGAGGAGAGCGGCGAGGATAAACTGGAATACGAAGCGCGCGTGACCGGACGCTCGGCCTATGAGATCGCCGCGCAATATACGCGCCAGTACGAAGAAGATTCGGCGGAACTCAATATTCTGCCCCCACACCTGGCTCCCAAAGCCACGGACCATATTCCCGAGATGATCTCGATGACCGGCCACCTGCTGGAGCGCGGCCTGGCCTACGAGACGAACGGCAATGTCTACTACGCGGTGAAAAATTTCCCCACTTACGGCCAGCTCTCCGGCAATACGGTCGAGAGCTTGCACGCGGGTGCGAGTGGGCGCGTGCAGTTGGAGGTCGCCGAGGACAAACGCGCGCCGGAGGATTTCGCGCTGTGGAAACATGGCGAGGCTAACCGCCAGATGAACTGGGAGAGTCCGTGGGGTGTGGGTTTCCCCGGCTGGCATATTGAGTGCTCGGCCATGGCGACGAAATACCTGGGCGAGCAGTTCGATATCCACACCGGGGGCGTAGACCTGATCTTTCCGCACCACGAGGATGAGATAGCACAGAGCCAGGGAGCTACTGACAAGAAGCCCGTACAATACTGGCTTCATGGGGAATTCATCAACATCAGCAGCCGCCTGTTTAATCTGGGCACGGACGACGAAGGCGATGAAGAGGTCAAGATGTCGCGCTCAAAAGGCAATGTGATCCTGCTCAGCCACCTGAAAGAGTGGGGCTTTGAGCCGCTGGCTTACCGCTATTCGCTGCTGACCGCCCACTACCGTTCCAAGATGAACTTTACGCGCGAGTCGTTGACCGCCGCGCAGAACGCTTTGAATAATCTGCGCGCCGACCTGGCCGAGTTGCCGATCATGATCTACGATACTGACGATCCCTGGGAAGAGGAGGCGCAGCGCCTGCGCGCGGCCTTCCACGAGGCGATTAACGACGACATGGATTTGCCAGTAGCCCTGAGCATCGCGCGCGAGGTGCCACGTAACCAGAAAATCGAGCCCGGCGAGCGCCGCCGCCTGCTGCTCGACTTCGACCGCGTCCTCGGCCTGCGCCTGGATGCCGTTGAGCCGCGTTCAGCCCGCAAGCTCAGCGACGAGGTATTGGAGATGGTCAGGCGCCGTGACGAGGCTCGCGCGTCCAAAAACTGGCGCGAATCCGACAACCTGCGCGATCAACTCAAGGCCCTCGGCTTCGAGGTCCGCGACACATCCCACGGAACCGAACTGGTCTAGCAGGCAAAGCTATAAGACATCTAAACTTTGGAGACTGCTGGCAAACCCTGGCGCCGCTGAGCGGCGCCAGGGTTTGCCAGCA
>DASVMX010000076.1:0-5878 GCA_036384215.1 Ktedonobacteraceae bacterium
GGGCCGCTCCCTGGAAGATGCTGAACTGCGTCTCTCACTCCAGATCGCCCTGAAAATAAATAGTGCAAGTCAACAATTGACATTCCGTTCATTTCCAGGTACTCTGAACTCCAAACCCAACAATCGCAGACAAAGGAGTGCCCCAGATTGAATGAACCTGTCTCTTTACGCCGCGTACTGAAATTCCGCACCGTCGTTTCGACGAGTACAGGCCTGGCCTACGCGGCTATCAGTTTACTTAGCTGTGTCCAGCTCGCTTCTTCTCTGGGTGGTGATTCGGGGTGGATTGCTATTTTGAGCGCTGGCTTGCTGGCTATCCTCGCCGCGCTCTGTTTTTCCGAATTGAATGCCCTGTATCCCACAGCGGCAGCCGTGCGCCTCTATATGAACGAGGCTTTCAACGAAAAGTTTTCACTGATCATCACTTTTGGCTACCTGATCACGATTATCGCGGTCATCGCAGCCGATAGTTATGTCGTAGGCAGCGCGATTACCTATGCCTTCCAGCTACCGCACTGGGCCTCGTTGGTCTGGCTGCTTGTGTTGCTGGGGCTTGCCACGGGGGCAAACCTGCGCGGTATCAAGATCGCTGGTCTGCTCCAGGATATCACGACTTACAGTCTGCTTGTCTTTATCATCGTGATTTCTCTGATCTCGCTCGCCCAGCATGGCTTCCAACTGCGCTCTCCCCTGGATGCCCTCGGTCACCCGCTTGACCTGGCACTGGCTATCGCGACGGGCGTCTTTATTTTTTCCGGCTTTGAATGGGTCACTCCACTTTCCGAGGAAATCAACGACATCAGCCAGATTCCACGCGGCATGTTCATCTCCCTCGGCCTGCTGGGAATTTCATACGCGCTCTTTACCGTGGCCTCCAGTCATCTGCTGAATGTCCACGATCCGAAGGTCTTCAACTCAGCGGTGCCGCAGATGCTGCTGGCTAATGCCGCGCTGGGACAGGTAGGTATCTGGCTGATGTTGATCGCGACGCTGTTTACTGCGGTAATGACTTTCAATGGAGGCTTCGCGACTGCCTCACGCTTCCTCTACGCCGCCGCGCGCGAGGACGTGTTACCGCCCATCTTCGCGCGCCTCAGTGTGGCGTACGCGGTCCCTTATGTAGCTCTGCTTTTCCTGGCTATCGCGTCGGCAGCGATTGCTGTTCTGATCTTCTTCACTAATCTGTTCAGCGTGCTTATCCTGCTAGGCGCGGTGCTGGAAGCATTGATTTATACTATTGCTGGCCTCTGCGTAATCCGCCTGCGCCGACTCCAGCCCGAGACTCCTCGCGCGTTCCGTATCCGCGGCGGTTTGATTTTCCCCATTCTTACCATTGTCGTTTTCGGTGTACTGGGTCTTCTGGCCGCGCTTGCTCCTGGCACTCCAGGCGTCATGCTCGGTTTACCAGGGCTGATAACCCTGGCTATGATGGGCCTGTCGGCACTCTATGTATTCCTGGTAATCCCCAAATTGCGCGCAGCCGCTGCGGCTCGCCAGGCCACACGCCGACGCCGTCCACAGCGCGAAGCGCCCGGTGCTGAGGTAAGTTAAAAACGCTAAAAATGCTGAGAATGGCGCCTGGGATTGGCCATGTCAGGTACTATTCTCAGCATTTCCTCCGAAAACAGCCCTTCTGAAGCGTCAATTTTCTGTTCCTCTACGTCTTTCTCTTAAGAGAGTTTTTGCGATGAAGGGATAAAATCTATGCCTGACAAGAAAAAAGAACCACTAAGACGCCTGGCGCGTCCGTTGCGCCTCTGCATATACGCGCTGCTGTTAGCCCTGGCCTGTATGCTCGTAAACCCGCTCACAGCCCTGGCCTGCGGAGGTCTGTTCCCCGCGGACGCCTATACCGAGCAAAGCGCCGAACGGCTGATTTTTGCTGTAGACCCTGGCAAGGTGACACTTTACGAGCAGATTCACTATACTGGCTCTCCCAAAGACTTTGCCTGGGTACTGCCCGTCCCGGCTGTTCCCAGCGTCGATACAGCGCCCATTAGCCTCTTTCAAACGCTGGACCAGCAAACCGCCCCTCGCCTCTATCAACCCGAAGCGCCCAGGTGCAATACTTACAACGGATACGGCGGCGCTCCCGCGCCATCCTCCAGGTCGGTAAATGTTTATAGCAGTGGGGCGGTCGGCCCGTATAGCTATAATGTCATAGGTTCAAGCAATCCCCAGGCGCTTACACAGTGGCTAACCGAGCACAAATATGCCATTCCGGCTGAATCGCGGGCGGAAATGCAGCCCTATATTGCGGCTCACATGCTCTTTCTGGCCATGCGTCTCCAGGGCAACGCGAACACACAGGATATGTTGCCAGTGAAAATTACCTATGCGAGCAATCAAGCGGCGATTAGCATTCCGCTGCGCATGGCTACGCCTATGGGGAAAGAAAACCTGCAGGTGCTGGTCTGGGTCTTCGCTCATGGACGCTATGTACCGCAAAATTATCAATCGCTACAAATAAACTATACTCAGATAAAAGATGCTTACGATCCATCTGAGTATCAGAATCTGGTCAGCCAGGCTATAAGCAAAGCTGATGGGCATGGTTTTATTACAGAATACGCGCAGCCAAGTACCAGCATCTACGCGAGTGAACCTCAACTGGCAACGCTTACAAAAGCCTATAGCTACATCACTCGCATGTATACCAGTATCGCTCCAGCGCAGATCAACCTGGACCCCACGTTCGTTGCCGCGACCGGCCAACCCAATGTCTCCGCATATCATGAAATCGCCAATCCAGCGGCTTCACAGCCACTCGTCTGCCCGCCATCGGACGCGGTCATCGTAGGCGCGTTTTTAGGTGGAGCGGCAGTTGTGGCGCTGGGCGTTATTCTCTTCGTGGTAGTGCGCAGAAGAAGAAACGCGAGATCCGACTAGACCCGTATAATCTTTCCCCCGGCTGCGCGCCCCAGACGATCGCGAATAGCCAGACCCAGTTCGTTGGCGGGAAAAGTACGGCAGAGAATGACCTGGACGTGAGCCTCTTCTAGAGTTCGCAGGCTGGCGAAGAGGTTCGCGGCAAGCTGAGTCGGTCGCGCCGCGTCACCCAGTGAGCAAACCTGCGCGCCGCTTTGCTGAAAAGCAGGCTCATCAGCATCTGCCACTAACACGCCCACGCGCTCACCCTGTGTCTGGCGCATACCAAGTTCTTTGAGCATGGCGACGCGCATAGCCTCCTCAGTCCCATCGTAAAGCAGCAGGGGAATAGATGGAGCATAATGCATGGTAAGCTGGCCGGGAGCCTTCTGAGCCTGCGTCTCTGGCTGAGATCCGGGTTGGACCAGGGTGCGCGTCTCTGGCAAAATAGTGCGCAAAGCCTCCAGGCTGACCCCCCCCGGTCGCAAGACGGTAGGCACCTCCGCACTGAGGTCCAGAATAGTTGATTCAACTCCAACGTCGCAGGGGCCACCATCGAGGATCAATGGCACACGCCCATTCAGGTCCGCCAGCGCGTGCGCGGCGGTCGTCGGACTAATGTGCATAAAGCGGTTCGCACTGGGAGCCGCGATAGGAGAGCCAAGTGCTTGAATCAGAGCACGGGCCACGGGATGAGCTGGCATGCGCACAGCCACGGTTTCCATACCAGCAGTCACAATCAGCGGCACCCGCGGCCCACGCGGCAAGATCAGCGTCAGTGGACCCGGCCATAAAACCTGAGCCAGTTGCCAGGCAGCAGACGGCAGTGAGGAAGTCAGTTCCTCAAGGGAAGCATACTCAGCAATATGCAAAATCAGCGGATCACTCAAGGGTCGTCCCTTGGCGGCAAAAATACCCTCCAGGGCAGCCGGCTGCAAAGCGTCAGCGCCCAGACCATAAACCGTCTCGGTGGGAAATACCACCAATTCTCCCCGCCTCAAAAGCTCAGCCGCGCGCTCAATCACCGCGTGCTCTGGTGCAGCAGGGTCAATCTTCACAACATCCGTCACTCTCTGCTTGACCATCTCTATCTCAAACTTTCTGATTCATCGCTCTTATCTCATTGATCCGATTTCCATGTCATCATCCTTGAATCCGCTTATTTTGTCAAGAAATTACAGCAAGCATTAGAATTCTGAAGTTAATGCAAGGACCAGGAAAAACGCCTGTGCCTTCAGGCATAGGCGAGCTTTGGCTTTGTTTTAGCCAAAAGTTGTCTTGAGAGTGAGACCGCCAACTTCAAAATGAGCCTCAGGCATATCATTGGTGACAGGAATGTGATCTCTCGCGTTTAATAAAGTAGAGTAGACACAAGAAAACTTGCGATGGAAACTCTTCCATGCTATACTCGGCCTAAATACCGCATTAAGATTGTGATAAAAGATTGTATGTATAAGCGCAACATTCATCGTCTCCGAGCATTCAACATGCGACGGCTAGCCGCGTGGATCTGCCTGGCTTTTTCTTTGCTCATTGTTGTTGGCGTGATCATCTATAGTCTTCAGTCGGGCATTATCCCTGGCTTTGGCAGCGGACACCCTGGCCCTCCCGCTCTACCTGGCTTTACACAAAGGTCGAATACTCCCTGCGCTAATGGTCATTCCAGCGGGAATAGTACAGTTGAGATCAGTTCCGCAGGCTTGAAACGCAGCTTTATTGTCCATCTCCCTTCCTCTACTGGTCAGCAGCAGCCTTTGCCTGTAGTAGTCAATTACCATGGCTATGATAATACTGCGACAAATTTTGAGCGTTATACCAACATGGCTGTAGAAGCCGATCAGGCAAAATTTATTGCCGTCTTCCCGCAGGGCGCCCTTGATAGCGCCAACCCACCAAAACCCAGTTGGAACGCGGGCACAGGCGCATTCGGTGATACTGGCATCGCGAACGATGTGCAATTTACCTCCGACATGCTCAGCTATTTACAGCGAAACTACTGCGTTGATGCCCACCGCGTCTATGTCACTGGCTATTCTATTGGCGCCAGTATGGCCTATCGGATTGCCTGTAGCTTAGCTGGCCAGATCGCAGCCTTCGCCACTGTCGAGGGCGCGTTCTACCATATTCCCCCCAATGGCTGCCAGGCTTCTCGTCCTGTACCCGTCCTGGACATCCACAGCCTGGTAGATCCCAATGCACCCTATAACGGTGATACAGGCCGTAAACTGATCTCCGTGCCAACCTTTCTCAACCTCTGGTTCGCCATCAACCAGTGCAATACCCAGGCCAGTCAGACCATTTTCCAGAAAGGCGACGTAACCGGCTACAAATGGTCCCAATGCACACATGGCACAGTCGTCGAACACTACAAAATCACCGACGGCGGCCATGTCTGGCCCGGCTCCCCCATCGACATGCCAAGTCTTGGCAAAACTACGCACACGATTGACGCCAATGTCGTCATCTGGAACTTTTTCAGCGGGTTTAAGAGCTAAAAGGCTGATTTGTCAATCAGGAAAAATTTCTGTAGAACATTTACAGCCAGCACAAATGCCCTCAGATTTCCCGCATCCCGGAAATACCTCATTAAACATTATACTCATGAAAAACCTGACCGGGATCACACCGCTATCTATACGTACAGCACTCAGCTCTTTTCTACCGCAACAATAACAAAGAGAACCAAAAGAGCAACGCGCTGGCAACATCGTAATGTTTGCCAGCGCGTTGCTCTTTTGGTTCTCTTTGAACGACTGAACAGTAGAATGATTACCTCAATTTTGCCGAGACCCGAGTTGAGAAGCAGCGGCGGAGACACGTCCACGCCTCTTCCCTCTCTCTCGCGCTCCTTTTCCAGCTCGTGTGAGTCAACAAGCCGTACGATCATTAGGGCCGCTTGGCTGCACCTGTTACCAGGCGTCCACCCGCGGTCTATCTACCAGATACTCTTTCTGGGATCTTAACACCCAATGGTGTGAGATTACTCATCCTGGGTTCGGCTTCGCGCTTA
>DASVMX010000077.1:0-19225 GCA_036384215.1 Ktedonobacteraceae bacterium
AGGGCGGCGGGGTGGAGGTTTCCCCGCAAGGAGAAGGCGAAAGGAGCGTTGTAGAGGGCGCTCTGCGGGTCCAGTTGCGCGAGGAACCAGAGGCGTTGCTGCGCAAAGGAGAGGGGCAGCTCTCTTTCTCTTGCACGTGGAGCGGGGCTGAGAGGCGGTACAGGCAGTATCGACTCACCTGATGAGAGACGCTCTATCTGCCGGGCTATTCCATCGACTGTCGGCGCTTCAAAGAGGAGGCGTAAGGGTATCTCTATCTGTAAAATGTTGCGCAACCGCGCGATGACCTGGGTCGCTATCAGCGAGTGTCCTCCCAGGGCGAAGAAATTATCGTAGAGCCCGACCTGCTCTACTTTCAAGACCTCGCTCCATATAGCAGCCACAATCTCTTCCAGCGGGCTGCCCGGGGCTACATAGATCTCCTCGCGCTCGAATTGATCTGGCTGTAAGACCGGGAGCGCGCGCCGGTCGACTTTCCCATTGGGGCTGAGCGGCAGCTGCGCCAGCAGTATCAGCGCGGAGGGCACCATATAGTCGGGCAGGTGCTGGATCAGCCAGGCCCGGAGTTGAGCGAGCTTGAGCGGCTGTTCTCCCGTCTCCACATATGCTACCAGCCGTTTTTCTTGCCGGGAATCTTCCTGGAGCACCGCTACACAGGCCTGTATTCCCTGGTATTCTTGTAATACCGCTTCGATTTCCCCCAGTTCGATACGATATCCGCGCAATTTTACCTGCTGATCTGCGCGTCCCACAAAGTCCAGGCCGCCATCTGGCCGATAGCGCACCATGTCTCCTGTCCGATACAGGCGGGCTCCTGTTTGCGTACTGAAAGGATCTGGTAGAAAGCGCTCTGCCGTGCGTCGGGTGTCATTGAAGTAACCTCGCGCCAGTCCCGCGCCACCAAGATATAACTCTCCGACCACGCCCACTGCCACCGGCTGTAAGTGGCGATCGAGAACATACACCTGCGTATTGGCGATGGGACGCCCGATGGCGGGTAAGACCTCCACCTGCTTCTCCTGGACCACCGGGCCAGACGTGGCTACTACCGTATATTCGCTGGGTCCATAGTTGTTGACCACGGCAAAGGGCAAAGAAGAAACGGGTATCTGATGGAGCCTGTCTCCTCCCACCAGCATCGTACGCAGGGCCGTCTCCTGTGGCCAGGACAGGAGCACCATCTGCTCCGCTAAGGGTGTGGGGAAAAAGCTGACGGTGATAGCCTGCTCCAGGATCCATGCGCGCAACTGTTTGGGCCAGGCGCGGATACGCTCATCCACCAGAGACACGCTTGCCCCGCTTATCAGGTACGGCCATAATTCCCAGCTCGCGGCATCAAACCCCAATCCAGCCAGGTGGCTGGCCCGATCAGCCGCGGAGAGCGCGAAAGTTTTTTGATGCCAGCGGAGAAGATTGACAAGGCCACGATGGGTATTCTGGATGCCTTTGGGCTTGCCTGTTGAGCCAGAAGTGTAGATCACGTAAGCCTGGTTCTCAGGCCAGGTGGCCCACCGTGCATTGCTTGCGGGCAGCGCGGCCAGCGCTGGCTCCTCTCTCTCCAGGTAGAGAATGGGGACATCGATCATCTCCGTGCGTTGAACCAGTTGTGCCTGTGTCAGCAGCAGAACAGCGCGGGCATCGCGGATGATAAAGGCCAGGCGCTCCAGTGGATTGCCTGGATCTAACAGAAGATAGGCTCCCCCAGCTTTGAGAACCGCCAGCAGCCCCACTACCATGGGGAGCGAACGCTGCAGGCAGAGCGTCACCACGTCCTCTGATCGTATATTGAGCGAATGCAGGTAATGAGCCAGGCGATTGGCGCGCGCGTTGAGTTCGGCATAGGTCAGGTGTTCGTCCTCGTACACCAGGGCGATGGCGTCGGGGGCGCGCTCCACCTGCTGCTCAAAGAGCTGGTGCAAGCCCTCCTGCCGCTCTTCCGGCGCTTCTGTGGCGTTCCATGCAAAGAGCAGCTGGTCCCGCACCACCGCGGGGAGCCAGGGCAGGTGGGAGAGCGGCAGCTCGGGAGAGGTAGCCACGGCCTCCAGGATGCAGAGATAGGAGCTGACCAGGCGCGCGATGGTGGCCGGCTCAAAGAGGTCGGTCTGGTACTCCAGCATGCCTCGCAGGCCCTGGTCCGTCTCCTGGAGGAAGAGTGTCAACTCCATTTTGGCGCTGGTCTGGGCGATGGGCACCGGGGCCAGGTGCAGATCCGGCAGGCTCATCTCCTCCAGGGGCACATTCTGGAACAGGAACAGGACCTGGACGAGCGGGGTCTGGCTCAGCTCGCGCCGGGGATGCAGGGCCTCCACGAGCTGCTCGAAGGGCAGATCTTGATGGGCATAGGCTCCCAGCAGGGTCTCCCGTGTGCGCCCCAGCAGGGTCAGGAAGCCGGGATCGCCGGAGAGATCGGCGCGCAGGACCAGGGTGTTGACAAAGAAGCCGATCAGGTCTTCGGTCTCGCGCTGGCGGCGGTTGGCGATAGGGGTGCCCACCAGCAGATCGTCCTGGCCGCTGAGCCGGGAGAGCAGGAGGGAGAAGGCGGCGAACAGGGTCATGAACAGGGTGGCCCCCTGCTGGAGGCTGAGGGCCTTGAGGGCCGAGGTGAGGGGAGCGGGAACCTGGAAGGGCAGGGAGGCGCCCTGGAAGGAGGGCCGGGAGTGGCGCGGGTGGTCGGTGGGCAGGTCGAGCTGGTCGGGAGCTCCGGCTAGCTGGTGCTGCCAGTAGGCCAGGTGGTGGTGCAGGACCGCTCCCAGCAGCCACTGGCGCTGCCAGAGGGCGTAATCGGCGTACTGGAGAGGCAGCGGAGGCAGAGCGGAGGGCTGGCCGGCGGAGAAGGCAGTGTAGAGGGTGGCGAGTTCGCGGCGCAGGACGCCCAGGGACCAGGCGTCGGAGGCGATATGGTGCATGGTGAGCAGGAGGAGGTGCTCCTCCGGGTCCAGGCGCAGCAGGCAGGCGCGCAGCAGGGGACCGTGCTCCAGGTCAAAGGGGGTCAGGGCCTCCTGCTGGATCAGGGCTCGGGCCTGAGTGCTGCGGGTGGGTTCGGGCAGCGCGCTCAAGTCGAGGCAGGGCAGGGAGATGGCCAGGTGGGCATGGATGTGTTGGAGGGGCTGGCCCTCGCGGGAGTCAAAGGTGGTGCGCAGGGTTTCGTGGCGGCGAACCAGTTCCTGCAGGCTGCGCGCCAGGGCGGCGGGGTGGAGGTTTCCCCGCAAGGAGAAGGCGAAAGGAGCGTTGTAGAGGGCGCTCTGCGGGTCCAGTTGCGCGAGGAACCAGAGGCGTTGCTGCGCAAAAGAGAGGGGTAGATCCTGCGCGCGGGGATACAATTGTAAAGATGGAACCGGGAGACCCTGTTCGGTCTGTGTGGCCATTTCAAGGCGCCCGGCCAGGGCCGCTACAGTAGGAGCTTCAAAGAGCGCGCGCAAAGGGAGTTCCACCCGCCACGCCTCACGGATGCGTGCAATGACCTGCGTCGCCAGCAGCGAGTGCCCTCCCAGCTCGAAGAAGTGATCGTGCGTGCCCACCCGTTCCAGCCGCAGCACGTCGGCCCAGATAGCGGCCAACATTTCCTCGCCGGGACTCCGGGGAGCCACGTAGGCCTCTTCCCGCGCAGACGCGCTGTCATCATATGCGGGGAGCGCTCGCCGATCCAGTTTGCCATTGTGGGTCAGAGGCAAGGCATCTAACAGCAAGAAGGCCGCTGGAAGCATGTAGTCAGGAAGCCTGGCCTGGAGATAAGTCCGCAGCTCACTGAGCGTTGGCCTCTGCCGCTCGGAAGCCACGACATACGCCACCAGCCTCTGGTCCCCTGGCACATCCTCCCGGACCATAACGGCGGCTTCCTGCACTCCCGGGTGTTTGACAAGGACTGACTCGAGCTCCTCCAATTCGATGCGATAGCCCCGCAGTTTGACCTGCTGATCCTGGCGACCAAGAAATTCGAGCGTGCCATCGGAGAGGTAGCGCGCCCAATCCCCGGTCTTGTAGAGACGGCTGCCCTTTTCAAGACCAAAGGGGTTGGGAATGAAGCGCTCGGCCGTCAGTTCTGGCCGCTGGAGATAGCCTCGCGCGACTCCCTGTCCTCCAATATACAGTTCTCCGGCTATGCCTGCCGGCACCGGCTGCAGGTGATGATCGAGGACATACACTTGCGTATTGGCAGTGGGACGCCCGATGGCCGGCCGTCTGCCGTTGTCCTGGCATTCATAAATGGTGGCGCAGACCGTCGTTTCCGTTGGTCCATAGGCGTTGAAGAAACGCCTGCCCGCCGCCCAGGTTGCGACCAGTTCGGCGGAACAGGTCTCCCCGGCTGCGATGAGGGTGTGTAAGGCAGGAAACGCAGCCACGGGCATGATAGACAGAGCAGAAGGAGAGAGGGTCATAACCGTAATGGCCTGTTCTTGCAAGTGCCTCACCAGGTCTGGTCCGGGCAACTGGCTCTCTGGCGTTGTCAGGCAGAGGGTTGCCCCCACGCGCAGGGCCATAACCATCTCCCAGATCGATGCGTCGAAGTTCAGAGATGCGAATTGCAGAATTCGATCTCCTGGCTGGACATGAAAGGCCTGGATCTGGGCTTCCGCCAGGTTGGAGAGGCCCTGGTGCGCGATCATGACCCCTTTGGGAAGACCGGTAGAGCCGGAGGTATAGATCATATAGGCCAGGTGCCGGGGAGTGACCGTCCTGAGAGGATTGCTCTCGCTCTCCGCGGCCAGGTTCGGTTCGTCGCCTGGCAAGAAAAGGACTTTGATGTGCTCTCGGGGCCATCGTTCCAGCAGGTGTGGTTGGGTCAGGAGCAGGGCCACCCGTGAATCAGCCAGCAGGAAGGAGAGGCGCTCTGCCGGGAACGTCGGGTCCAGTGGGACATAGACCCCGCCTGCTTTGAGAACAGCGAGCAGGCCTATTACCATGTCGAGGCCACGCTCCACTCCCACCCCTACTCGCATGTCTGGTTCCACCCCGGAGCTTTGCAGGCGGCGGGCCAGGCGATTGGCGCGCGTATTGAGTTCTTGATAACTGAGTTGCTCGTCCTGCAAACTCAAAGCAATCGCCTCGGGAGTGCGCTCGACTTGCGCTTCAAAGAGCTGATGCCAACAGTGCTCTCGGGGAAAGTCCACTTCAGTGGCGTTCCAGGTAGAGAGCAAGAGCTGCTCTTCCTGTTCGGTGAGCATGGGTAAGTGGGAAACTGACTGACGCGGATTGCTCACAATAGCTTCCAGCAGCCTCTGGTAGTGCTCGGCCATGCGCATAATAGTGCCGGTCTCAAAAAGGTCGGTATTGTACTCCAGCATGCCGCGCAGCCCGTGTTCTGTTTCCTGCATGATCAGGGTTAACTCAAACCTGGCAATCTCCTGCTCGATAGGCAGGAGGGAGAGGCGTAACCCTGGCAACGCGACCTCCGCTGAAGGAATATTCTGCAAAACAAACATCACCTGGAAAAGAGGCGTATGACTCAAATCCCGGTGCGGGTGGAGCGCTTCTACGAGCTGCTCGAAAGGCAAATCCTGGTGAGCATAGGCTCCCAGCGTTGTCTCCCGTACCTGTCTCAACACGGCCAGGAAGTCGGGGTTGCCTGACAGGTTACCGCGTAACACCAGTGTATTGATGAAGCAGCCGATCAAGGCTTCGGTCTCGCGCTGGCTGCGATTGGCAATGGGTGTTCCCACCAGCAGATCGCTCTGCCCACTATAACGGCTCAGCAGTATTTGCCATCCCGCCAGCAGGGTCATAAACAGGGTGGCCCCTTCTCTCCGGCTTAACGTGACCAGTGCGCTGGAAAGCTCTTGCGAGAAGGTAAAGGCGTGATGGGCGCCCTGGTAGGTTTGTACCGCCGGGCGTGGTCTGTCGGTAGGCAGCTCTAATCTCAGGGGCGCGTCCTGCAACTGCTGCTTCCAGTATGCAAGCTGGGCCTCAAGCGCCGCGCCCTGGAGCCAGTTTTGCTGCCAGAGCGCGTAGTCGGCGTACTGGAGAGGTAGCTCTGGCAGCGTGGGGGGTTGCTCCAGCGCGAAGTCCCGATAAAGTGTCGATAGTTCGCGTAAAAGCACGCCAAGCGACCAGCCATCCACGATGATATGGTGCATGGTGAGGAGCAAGATATGCCGGTCTTCCCGCAAGCGGAACAGGCTTGCACGCAGCAGCGGTCCTCGCGCCAGGTCGAAAGGCTGGCGGGCCTCTGTGTTTGCCAGTTGCCTGGCCAGCATCTCTCGTTGTGAAACTGGCAACGTACTCAGATCCACCACCGGGAGATCGAGAGGCAGGCGAAGGGCGATACGCTGGATGGGGGCGGTATCGTCAAACGTGAAGGTCGTACGCAGAATTTCATGACGGCGCACAATCTCGCTGAGAGCTTTTTCTAATGACTTGACATAACATGTGCCATCGAGGCGCAGTGGCATGGATATGGTGTAAGCGGCTGTCGTGGGCTGTAGCTGGTCAATGAACCAGAGCCGCTGTTGCGCGAACGCCAGCGGGAGATTGACCGGGCGCGGGACGGTTTGCAGGGGAGGAAGCAGCCATTGCGGCTCGCTGAAGAGGGTCCGGGTGAGATATTGGGCGAGCCGGGCGATGGTAGGAGCTTCGAAGAGTGAGCGCAGGGGTATTTCGCGCTGCAAAGCCTCGCGCAAACGTGCGACGGCCCGGGTTGCGAGGAGGGAATGACCTCCCAGGGCAAAGAAATTATCATGCGTACCGACCCGTTCCAGCCCGAGCACCTCGGCCCAGATCTCGGCCAGTATTTCCTCCAGTGGTGTTTGAGGAACTCCATAGCTTTGGGCAGACTCCTCTCTCGGCGCTGGTGCTGGTAGCGCGCGCCGGTCCAGTTTACCATGAGGAGAGAGAGGCAATTGCTCAAGCAAAACGAAGGCGTCCGGGAGCATATAGTCGGGCAGTTTTCTGGCCAGGTGCGCGCGCAACTGGCTGCTGGTGGGGGCTTCCTGGGGCTGAGGCACGATGTAACTCACCATGCGCCTGTCACCAGGACGATCTTCGCGGAGCAGTACTACCGCATCCCGCACCCGGGGCTGTGCGCGCAGGATCGCCTCGATTTCTCCGAGTTCGATGCGATAGCCCCTCATTTTCACCTGCCCATCTGAACGTCCGACAAACTGCAAATCGCCCCCGGACTGGTAACGCGCGAGGTCGCCGGTGCGATAGAGCCGGGCGCCCGGTTCCGAACTCCAGGGATGAGGTACGAAGCGCTCGGCGGTAAGGGCGGGCCGCTGAAGGTACCCGCGCGCCAGGCCTTCTCCTCCCAGGTACAGTTCCCCCACGATCCCGGGCGGGACTGGTTGTAACTGCGCATCGAGCACATATGCTCGGGTATTGGCAATCGGCCGGCCAATGGACACTGGTTCCGTTGTGCCAGCAGGCACCCTGGCCCAGGTAGAGTAGGTTGTATCCTCACTGGGTCCATACAGGTTGTAAACCTGTTGGATGCCTTCTCGCTCATAGAGCTGCTGTACCAGGGTGTCGGGAAGCGCTTCACCGGCCAGGGTCACGGTGTGGACCGAAGAGGGGAGATGGTTGGCCAGCAGGAGTGTGGCAAGGACGGAGGGCACAGTATTGAGAAGCGTGACAGCGCTGGCCGCTGGCATGTCCGGCAACTGTAAGACGTCTTCTATCAACAGGACCGTTCCCCCGCAGCTCAGCGGGAGGAAAAACTCAAAAATAGAAAGATCAAAGCAAACCGAAGTCGAAGCCAGTACTCCTTTGAGGAGCTCTAGCGGAAAGCGGTTCTGTGCCCAGTGGAGCAGGGCCAGCGTGTTGCGATGAGCGATACCTACACCTTTGGGCTGACCTGTGGAACCGGAGGTATAGATCACATATGCCAGGTTCTCAGCATCTATCGTGTTCCGGAGATTGGTTTCGCCGCACTGGTTGAGCTGGTCCTGTAAAGTATCCAGGCAGAGGCAGGACACCAGGGGCAGCGGGTGCTGGTCCAGCCAGGAGGAATGGGTCACCAGCAGGCGAACCCGCGCCTCCGCGAGCATAAAGGTAAGTCGTTCCAGGGGGTAGCGAGGATCGAGAGGCACATAAGCGCCGCCGGCTTTGAGAATAGCGAGCAGCGTAATGAGCAGATCGAGGTTGCGTGGCAGGCAGAGCGCGACCGGCACCTCAGGCCCTACGCCGCACTGGCGCAGATAATGAGCCAGCCGATTGGCGCGTCGATTGAGTTCACAGTAGGTCAGGTGCTCCTCGGCAACAATCAGCGCAATGGCATCGGGAGTACGCTCAACCTGAGCTTCCAGGAGTTGATGGATGCCCATATGGGCAGAAGAAGGCGCTTCAGTCACATGCCAGTCCACGAGCATGTGCTGGCGCTCGGTCTCGCTCAATAATGGGAGCCTTGACAGTTGTTGTTGTGGATCGCGCACAATACCCGCGAGCAGTTGCTGGAAATGAACCGCCATGCGTTCAATCGTCGCCGCTTCAAAAAGATGCGTGTTATACTCAAAATCCATCTGAAAACTGTCCCGGCTCTCGATGATCGTGAGCATCAGGTCCATGCGTGCCGTTCCTGTATCGCCGAACATGGACGGATGCACGGTCAGTCCTGAGAGGTGCAGCTCCTCGCCTGGCTGATTCTGGAGAGCGAACATCACCTGGAAGAGGGGAAGGTGGCTGAGGTCACGCTCGGATGTCAGGCCTTCTACCAGCCGTTCAAAGGGCAAGTCCTGGTGAGCGTAAGCATCCAGGCAGAGCTCTCGCACGTGTGCCAGCAAGTCAACAAAGCGAGACGCGCCGGGGAGGGTAATCCGCAAGGCGAGCGTATTGACAAAACAGCCGATCAGATTTTTGAGCTGTGCCTGGGATCGATTGGCGATGGGGGTGCCAATGACCAGGTCTTGCTGTCCGCTGTAGCGTTGGAGTAACGTCGCAAAAGCCGCCAGTAAGGTCATGAAGAGCGTGGTATCTGCTTGCCGGCTCAGGGAGAGCAAGTCCGCGGAAAGTTCTGGCGATAGCGCATATGTATAATGGGTCCCCTGGAAGGTCTGAACCGCCGTGCGGGCGCGATCGGCAGGTAATTCCAGCACCGTGGGGGCGTCTTTCAGGTGCTTTCTCCAGTATGATAGTTGGGTCTCAAGTCGCTCGCCCTGCAGCCACGCATGTTGCCAGAGAGCGTAATCAGCGTATTGAAGCGGCAGCGCTGGCAAAGGGGAAGGTTGCGCGGCAGCATATGCCTGGTACAAAAGAGAGATCTCACTTAAAAGTGTACTGAGTGACCAACCATCGCATATAATATGGTGAACACTTAAAAGCAAGATATGCTGCTCCAGAGATAAGCGAAGAAGCTGCACGCGTATCAACGGACCCTGCGCGAGATCGAAGGGGGAGCGGAACTCAGCGCTGGCTAATCTTTGAAGAGTGGTCTCTTTTTCGGTTTCAGAGAGTTCAGTGAGATCTATGACCCTCAGTATCCCCGTAAGGGCAGGTGCAATAATTTGTACTGGTTGCCTATCAACCAGCTCAAACGTCGTACGCAGAGCTTCGTGTCTCCCTATAATCTCATCAATGCTTCGCGCCAGGGCCGCCAGGTTCAATGGGCCAGAGAGGGAAAAAGCTCTGGAGATAGTATAGACAGGGCTGCCTTGTTCCCATTGATCCAGAAACCAGAGCCTTTGCTGGGCAAATGACAGGGGAAGGAAATCATTATTCTGCCTGCGGTATAGCGCGAGATGAGGAGAACTTTTGAGGCCTTCTTGTTGTAATAAGCTATCCAGCAGAGCGCGTTTTCTCTGTGATATTCCCGCATCACGCCTGGAGAAAGGGTTCATGGCACCCTCATTTCCGAAGATACTATGGAAAGACGAAATATGCGCAGAGGGTACCTGAATTTGTTTAATCTGCACATATTATTTATCTACCGGATCAGATTTATCTGATCTATATTCATTATATACTGTATAACGGGTTTTTGGCAAGAGGAAACCGCCAGGGGCAGCCTGAGAACATCCTGCCCTGCATCTTATTCTGATTGACAATTCCGGGATAGTATGTTATGTATAGGATACGATGACATGAAGAGCTTATCAGGGCATTCGAGTACTACTCTATATTGTTCGACAGGATCATCGCTACGTGCCATTTCGCGGTCAAGTTCTTTTATTACTCGGAACGGAGTATCGTGTCATGCAATCTTATCCCCATGTTGATGATTTTTTGCGGCGTGCCGCTGACCCCGAATTACTTGCCATTCTCACGATTCAAAATGTACTCTTGCAGGAGCTGCAATATTATGCGGTGAATCAAGGCTTTACACAACTTATGCCTCTGTTATTATCGCCATTTACAGACCCATTGAATCACCAGGTTTATCCCGCGGAATTACAATACGAGGATAAGAAATTACAATTGACGGCGAGCATGATTTTTCATAAACAGCTCTCGTTGATCCCAGAGGGGATGGACAAAATTTTTATTATGTCCCCAAACATTCGGCTTGAACTGGCATCAAAGAAATCATCGGAGAATCATCTGCTGGAATTTTCACAATTCGATCTGGAAATGAAAAATGCGTCAATGGAAGATGTGATGCATTTTATCGAAGGGCTCTTTGTGACGCTTTTTGAGACAGTAGAAAAGAAGTGCGCCGGGGAACTCAAGATACTGGGGCGAAGTTTACCCGGGCTATCTCAGCCATTTCCAAGATACAGCACCAGGGGAATTCCTCTGGAAAAGGTAGATGCATTTTGTGCTCAGGTCTCTGAAGAAGCTCAATCCCCGTGTTTTATTACCAGTTTTCAGCGGGAATTTTATGATCGTTACGACCCTGATGTGCCTGGTGCCTATCGTAACTTTGACCTGGTTTATCCGCAAGGGTATGGGGAAGCGCTCTCTGGTGCCGAGAGAGAGTATATATACGATGATATTATACGGCACATGCGTGAAACCAGCACAGGCACGGCGCTTTTTGAAAATTATCTGGAGATTGCCAGGAGAGGATTACTCCCAAAAACTGCTGGCGCGGGAATTGGTATACAGCGCCTCCTCAAGTTTATTTGTGGGAAAAGAGTGATTGCGGATGTCTGTCTCTTCGACAGAAGCATCAATAGTACTTTTACCTTTTAGCCAGGTAGCCGGGAACACCAGGATAACGCGTGCGGAACAGGGGAGAGCGGGCGATGCAGTCCAGACTCTCGAGGAATCGATTAAAACATGGCAATATATGGATCGTTTGACCGGCCTGTATTACGAGCGTTTTGGCATCGTCCTGGATCGTGAATTTTTTGGAGTGCTCACTGGTACCTTGATTCCTCCCTGCCTGGCTATTATGGTGAATATCATTGAAGCGCTTTTCGCGGTTGCGCAGGGCGTCAAATCTATCAGCCTGGGATATGCTGAACAAGGAAATAGCTGATTGAGAGAGAGGCGCAGTCTCTTCTCGATAGTGTGATCTACTGTCGCCCGGGCAACCTTGCTGATGGGGTTGTGACCCGTTACACCAGGAAGGAACTCTCATGTCCTGAATAATTATAGATAAATATAACCTTATGGTTGAAGAAGCGCACGTAGTTGGGCTATTGAGGCATTGCCGCCAGAGCAGACAAGGCCAACGCGTTGGTTCTGCAACTGAGCGCGCATCTTGTAGGCAGCGGCCAGAGGAGCTGCTCCTGCCCCCTCGGCCAGTGAGTGCGCGTGCTCTAACATCCATAGCATGGCTTGCTGTATCTCTGCTTCGCTCAGCAACACAAAGTCGTCCAGGTGGCGCCAGAGAATAGTCTGGGGCAATTCGAAGGAGGTTCCTGTGGCCAGCCCTTCGGCGGCGGTACGATTTTCTGCCGCAATCAGATTGCGCTGGCGCCAGGAGGTGTAGGCCGAAGGAGACGCCGCGGCCTGTACGCCAATCACACGGATGGCTGGATTGAGCGCTTGCGTCACCAGGCAGATGCCAGCCGCGCCGGTTCCACCGCCAACTGGCACGAAAATTGTCTGAAGTTCAGGCTCGTCTTCCAGCATTTCCAGGGCGTAAGTACCTACCCCTGCAATAATCAAAGGTTCATCCGCGGCATGTACATAGCGATAACCATGTTCTCGTGCTAATTTCTCGCAGTGCAGGCGAGCTTCATCAAAGTTTGCTCCCTGGTGAATAACCTCTGCTCCCAGGCTGCGTATAGCCGCAACCTTGCCAGGATTCGCCAGTTCCGGCACCACAACAATGACTTTGACGCCAAAGAGCCGGGCCGCGTAAGCCAGAGATTGTCCATGATTGCCTGTCGATGCCGTCATAATGCCGCGTCTACGCTCGTCCTCGCTCATTTGTGAGACAACATTAATCCCGCCACGAATTTTGAAAGCTCCTATCGGCTGGTAGTTTTCATGCTTGATATAGATGGATGTGCCAAGCAGATAGTTGAGTGCGGCGTAGCTGTGAAGTGGCGTGCGGTGGAGATACGGTTTGATCCGTTTTTGCGCGAGTAGAATATCCTGAAAGGTTGGTTCTTGCACGGGCTTCTCCTTTTTACTCTGGCGTTCACGCTCGTTTGTTTCTTCTATATATGATGATTTGTCTCAAATCTTTAGAGGAGACGCCTGTATTGCTTCAAGATAGCCAGGGTTTCTACGAGCGGCAGGGCTTCTGCCTGGTGGTTATCCCGCCCATCCAGCGAGCGCGAAACACAGAGAGCATTGATCACCGCTTCTTCGGTGGCCTCGACAACGGCGGCAAAAAGTACGTCAATGACTGGATGCTGTTCGTTGAGAACCTCTACCTGGTGTGTAAGCGGAAGCTCGTCGTGTGGAACGCGATTGGCCGTCGAAAAAGCAATAGCCAGATCTCCGCTGCCATGTCCGCAATACGTTCCGGTGCGTGAGAGACCCAATGGTACTCGCCGGGCAAGGCGGCCAAGCTGGCGGGCGTCCAGTGGCGCATCGGTTGCCAGCACGACAATAACTGATCCCTGTTCCCGTTTCTCCTCCTGCCGCGCGTCTGCTGGCTCAGGCTGGTAGCGCTGATTTTCCAGTTCGCGCCCGACAGGAACTCCGTCGATGAGCAGGTCTCCGCGCCGCCCGAAGTTTGCCTGGACAAGCGCGCCCAGGGTATATCCACCTTGAGTGGACGAAAGACGCCGCGAGGCTGTGCCAATTCCGCCTGCAAAGCCATAGGTCATCATGCCTGTTCCGGCCCCAATGTTGCCCTCCAGAACGGGAGTACCAGGAGGAACATTGAGGGCAAGGCGCACTTCTTGCTCTCCGACATGCCGGCCACCGATATCGTTGAGAAAACCATCGTTGCACTCACACACGACGGGATTGACCGAAGTCGTGGTGACGCCGATTGCCGGGTTTTGTTCAATCATAAACGCGACAAGCGCATCAGCGACACGACCTACGTTAAGTGCGTTCGTTAACAGGATGGGGGTTTCCAGCAGCCCCAGTTCGGCGATCTGTACCAGGCCAATCGTCTTACCAAAACCATTGAACACTTCAGCGGCGGCTGGAACCTTCGACAAGAACATATTGCCGCCATGTGGCAGAACCGCGGTGACGCCTGTACGCACCGGTCCTCTTCCACGTACCAGCGTACCGCTTCCTCGCACGAGAGTTGCGTGACCAACAGATACCCCCGCCACGTCAGCAATGCTGTTAGCTGGTCCTGGAGGCAGTGTCCCCAGGATAATCCCGGCCTCGCGTGCACGTATGCGTTTGTTGATACGCCGTTCACTCATCGTATCTCTTCCTCAACGATTTTTTTGAGATGCCTGGTTTAGAATCAGATTGCTGCCAGTTACTTCTCTTACTTTTGCGAAGATGAGATTACTTTACTCCTGCTAGATAGCTGTTGTCAATCTGCAGGACCACACAGCCAGGGCTGTTTACTTCTCCGCCAGTGATTTCAGTAAAAGCTGAGCAGCGAGAAGAGGCTGTGCCTCTAAGCGCCGCATGTGCTGTTGGTTCTGTCAGGACTGAAACTTTCAACCTTGAAAGAAGTAAACACCCAGTATGATTGGCTGGAAAACATGCGCGCCACGCAGCCAGTCTGGTTGGATGAACAGAGTGGCTGCTGGCATATCTTCCGCTACGCTGATGTATACACAGTTATTACCGATTATGAAGCTTTCTCCTCAGAGCGCCCAGGACAGCGCCGCGTCATCCAGGGGACCGATCGCACGCAGGGCGAGCCATCTCGCACGGGCAGGAGCATCATCGCCATGGACCCGCCGGAGCATCGCCAGTATCGCAATCTGGTCTCGGCTGCCTTTACGCCACGCGCCATCGACCGTTTGCGAGGCCGTGTCGCGGAGATCACGCGGGAACTGCTCGCGGAGACGCGTCCAGCCGGAAAAATGGACTTTGCCACAGATCTTGCCTATCCTCTGCCAACGATTGTGATTGCCGAAATGCTAGGTGTACCCAGCAGCGACCGGCCCCTGTTTAAGCGCTGGGCGGACATCTTGCTTGAACAGCAACTCAACGACGCCGAAGTCTTCCGGCCTGAGCAACAGGAGCGCGAGAATCCGCAGCTCAAGCGTTTTTCCGAGACGTTTAAGGAGATGTCTGACTACTTCAAGCTGAAGTTAGAGGAACGCCAGCGCGAGCCACGCGAGGATATGATGAGCGATCTGCTGGCCGCCGAAATCGATGGCGAGCATCTGAGCACGCAGGACACCATCAGCTTCTGCATCATCCTCCTACTCGCTGGCCATGTGACGACAACCAACTTGCTTGGCCAAGCCATCCGCTGCTTTGACGAGCATCCTGAGGCTCTGGAGGAAGTGCGCCGGCATCCTGAACTCATGCCGTGGGCCATCGAAGAAGTGTTGCGCTTTGCCTCTCCCGTCTGGCGCCTGGTGCGCACTACCCGCACAGAGGTCACGCTGGCCGGCGTGACTATTCCACAGGGCGCGACCGTCTTTCCCTGGCTGGGTTCTGCGAACCGCGACTGCGACCAGTTTGCGAGACCTGAGCGCTTCGATATCATGCGTACCCCCAACAAATACGTCGCCTTCGGTCACGGCATCCATTTTTGTATCGGCGCGCCTCTCTCTCGCATGGAGACAGCGGTAGCCCTGCCCATTATCCTAGATCGGCTTCCCAATCTGCGTGTCGAGTGGAATCAGGTCGAGTTGTTTAAAGGGCGCCTTCTTTTCGGTTTCAGGCACCTGCCTGTCACTTTTGATGGATAAGAGTCACATATCAGGATGATGGTTGCTGAAGCTGCATGGGCCGCTTTGGCTCATCGAAGCGCTGGCCGCTGGCATTCGTCCGAGGTTAGGGCGTCGATCCTGCCGTTTGTATTGAACGTATCGGCGCAGGGCGCTCCCGCTCCGTCAGCTGGATACGTATGCGTTGCAGGTCTGCTAGCAAGACCCGACTGTAGAACTGTTCAGTTGCCAGCGCCGCCTCCTGCTCTTCGCGCCGGCGTTGTTCTTCTTCAAGATACTGAAACTGGTTCCTCCGGAAATCGCCAAGTAGTATGCAGTTATACCTATTATGCACGTTTTTCATCGTCATCTCTGTCTCGGGCAGAGACATGGCGCTTCTGTCAGAACTCAAGCAACCCCTTGGCAAAAAAGTCAGACTTCTGATATGATGATCCCCTGAAAAGAGGACGACAAGGGGAATGTTGACTGATGAATTGCCCACATTGTGCGACGATGGCCACCACGAGACGAGCGAAGAAAACGAAACTGGGCTATGCCACGTTCTTTTGCCCTCACTGTCAATGTACCTTCAATGAGCGAACCGGCACGCCGTTCAACTCTCTCGAATTCCCGACAGATGTCGTTTTACTAGCTGTCTTGTGGCGGTTGCGCTACAAACTGAGTTTGCGTGAGCTGGCCGAAATGTTTTTAGCACGTGGTTTCTCTTCCGACAGCGATTGGATACCTTCCATGCTCTGGTTTTGAAAGCTTGATGCAGAGGATGGGGGAATGGTCTGTCAAACTCCTTCTGGTTGACCTGTGTGTTCTCAGTTCTGACAGAACCCATCTGGCTTTGTGAGAAGGCCAGCAGCTCCTTTAGAATTGGTCGAGATGATTACCGTTGTTGATGGCCTGTGTCAAAGAGCATGGTTGAGCGTATCTCAGCAATCTCCAAAGCAACCACATCTAAAGCCTCTGCCTGAGCATCGTTATGCAACAATCGATATAACAGCGCTATGTGGCCGAGAAGATCCATTATGTTCGTAACAGTTGCACCCGCCAGTTGCTGCTCATAGAGCGCTAACGCGCGCTCATACAATCGCTTCACACGCTCGTCCTCTCTTGCCGTATCCCTCTCTTGCCAATGACCGCAGAAGAGTGGGAAGAAGCCAGGTGGGCAAAAAGGCCGCCAAGGCCATCACCTCCGACAAGTAGAGACTCCCGATCTGGTGGTGGTCCACGTTGTCGAACAGTGCCACCACTGTCAGCGAGATCTCCGCGATCGTCTATCGCGCGCGAGAAGCGACGCTTCCTGTTACCCTCCCCCACCTGCGCGCAGGTGGGCTCGACTGAGATCGGCCTTTCCACCAGCACCGCTGCAAACTGTTGACGTAACGCTTCAGGCCCTCAGCCCTTTCCCCATCGTTGATGGAGTGAAACTTGGCGCCGTCCCTCCTGCTTTTGAGATTCAAAGAGGCCAAAGAGCTGTGTATAGAGTTCCGTTCCTGTCCCCTGGTAAGTTTGGTTGCCTTGACTCTGATCGATAGGGGGCTCGCTGCTGAGAGAGGAGGAGTCCAGGAGCATATCCCCCTGGCCGGGCCAGGAGAGCAAAAGGGCCTGAAACAGGGAAACGTGCACCATGCGTCTGCGGTCTCCCGGTGAGGCTCTCGCAAGCGGCGGGGGAGAGAACCCAAGCTTGCGATTGCATGCCGCGAGCGCTCTTTCAGGCCGAAGGAAAGGAACAACGGAGCCGAAAGAATCCAGCAGATCCATGTATTGCCAGGGTTTAAGCGTGGCGAGCGGCGCCGCTAGGGTGCGCGTGGGTATCTCCTCGCTGCCGAACTCCTCCACGCCGAGCATCTGCAGAAGCACGTGTTGGCCCTGGGAAAGCAATGTATCGGGGGCGATGCGCAGGCACGCAGCGGCTCGGTAGTCGCCTCTGCGACAGTACGGGCACTCCGTAACCACTGTCCGGAGCAAGGCAGGAATCATCCGCACGCAGCGTGGACAGCGATCGACAAGCAAGATCTGATGGCGCGGGCAGAGCAGGATGAGGCGCACGTTCCAATACAACCGCTCGTACTGCTGCTCCTCTAAACAGGCGGGACACACCTTTGTTACCGCAGCTTTGATCACGCGATCAGGGGTCTTGTGGATTGCGATTCATCACCCTCCAATCTCAACTCATCTGGGAAATGGTGACGCGCTGAGAGGCGATTCTGCGCGTTTTTTGTGAGGAGATGATGGGTGGGGATCTCTTGCTTGCAAAAACGCCTCTCAGCGCGCAAGAAAGGGAAGTTCTCCAAGGTGCCATACGTTTTGCATCTCTTGTTTGCAAAATAGCTATTATGCGCGGATCAATCCAGGTACATACGCGAAGGCCCTTGTTCTGCTCGCTAGATTCCGGCTCATTGTCGGTAGTGTCCGACAGTATCGTCTAGACGATACTGTCGGACACTACCGACAATGAGCCGTTCCGTGACAGTGTGTTACAAAAATGCCCAGGAGGGCTCCCGTCGTTTACTTGTACGCACAAGATCATCCGAGAGGAATGGTGGTCGAGGGCAAACGCGGGGAGGTGTGCCACTTTCGTGTATCGGCCGATGCCTGCATCTCGACCAAGATCGTTTCTGGCTGGAATGGAACGGGGTCCATGACGTATGGGTGATCGGCGACGACGTACGCTCGTGCCACCGGGGATTGCGGGAGCCCGATCAGGGGTGCCGCCCTTGACAAACGGGGCATGTCCGGGGTATAGTTTTCCCCATAACGACCAAGTTGTCATAAGTATAAATTATGACAACTTACTGCGCGAAGAATACATTAAGGAGTTGAGTAGAAAGATGGATGCACCAGATCAGCAGGAGCACAGTCTCGTCCCCCTCGCGCCGGCCGCACACTCGATTGCCCCCTATGACGATGCGCTCGCCCGCCTGGGCGAGGCCGCAGAAGCCTACGTTCGCGGGAACGTCTTCGACGACTACCACCGCAAAAAATCCGAGGGAACTAAGCAAGCCCAATACGACGACCTGGCGACGTTCTCCCGCTTCCTGGCAACGGCCCAGATCGTGCGCACGCCGGACGATCTCTTCGCTGATCCGCGCGCCTGGGAGGGCATGAAGGCCTCGACTGTGGTGCTCTTCCGCCACTGGCTCTACTACAGCCAGCCCACCGGGCCAGGAGACAAGCGCGCGGGGTACGCCGTGAGTTCCGTCAGGCGGTACCTGTCTACCATCCGGCAGTACTGCAAACTGGCGTACCAGAGCGGCGTCCTTCCTTCCGATGAGTGGACGCGCATCGCCGCAGTCAAAGCCGACTCGCGCGCGGAGGGAGCGAATATCGACAGTGAACGCGAGCGAAAAGGTATTCGTTCGCGCATCACGACGAAGAAGGAGTACGCGACCCCTCTCGATGCGGAGGAAGTCTTCACACTCCGCCACACGACGACGGATGCGCCTAGGTATCGAGAGCGCGATTACGTGCTCACCGAACGCGACGAACTGCTGATGTGCCTGCTCGGTGAACACGGGCTGCGGGTCGGCGAGGTGGCGGCGCTCGATGCCAGGAGCATCAATGTACGACGGAAGACGATCGCCGTCAAACGCCCAAAGACGCACCGCCAGGACGTCCTCAGCCTGATGCCCGCCACACTCCAGGCAGCAGAGAAATACCTGCCGCTCATCGATCCGGCTGGCCCGCTCTTCTCCGGGTATGGGGGCAGGCGCATCACGCGCCAGGGCATTTATAAGCGCGTGCACGAGCTAGGCAACCTCGCCGGGATCGAACGCCTCTCTCCGCATGACCTGCGGCATTACTGGACAAAAGATGCCTTTCTGAAAGGAAACCCGCTGAGCGTGATCCAGCGCTATGGGGGCTGGGAGAGCGGCTATATGCCGCTCAGGTACGCCCAGGAGTACGGCGTGGAGGTTACAGGTCTGCGCGTGAGTACCGAAGCAGAGGACGAGAGATAAATGTCGCGCGACGATCACTCATCAGAGCAAGCATTGTTGCTACCCTGGCAAGGACCGCCGATCAAACCGGTAATCCATAAGGGGTATTTTCCAGGTACCACGGAGGGCGCGTTGAGCACCAGTAAGAAGACGCCATTATTCGGTACTGTCGGATGATACCGATATATCGGTATCATCCGACAG
>DASVMX010000078.1:0-32767 GCA_036384215.1 Ktedonobacteraceae bacterium
CCCCGACTCCCTCCGGGCTTCATATGCCTGGATTACCGGCCCAGCACTCTTCTGACCAGGGCAATGAAAAGGAAAGGATTAGGAACTGCCGAGACAGGCTGAGAGGACCAGCGGAGCCATTTGCCAGCCTTGCTGACCGCGATATAGCCGCTCTGGATCGAAATGTCTTTGACTTCGGCCCAGGGCAACATGCTCTTGCCATTCCAGATGCCCTGTGTGCTTACGCTGAGCGGACCAAAGGTGATGGCCTGCCCCGCGTTATACGCGGCTAACACCTGGGGAATCTTTGCCGACGTAACGCTGTTGTGAACAAGGTCGCCCAGTTCTCCAACTTTGTTAAAACGGTCGTTGAGGATCACCTCGTACCCATCATTACGGCGCACACGATATCTGTGGGTAGTCCCGGTGTAGATCCCATTTCGATAGTGACGCGTCACGCTGTGCCACGCGGCCTCAATCTGGTCCCAGCGAAACGGCTGCGCCGCCTGACTGCCCTTCTTGAAGACAAACCCGCGCTCATAGACATAGACACCCCAGCCTTTATAGATCACCCCGTATAAGAGAGTGTAAATACCACCCGCGATGAAGGCCAGACCGAACAACACCAGAATAACCATGCTCCCCGCCGAACCGTCAGAAGACTGCCCCGCGGCTATTCCGCCACCTGCAAAGGCCAGACCTATCAACAGACAGATCACGCCCAGAATGATGTTTTTCCTCGTCAAAGCGGGATGATACTCCGCCCGCGGCTGATCCCCGAGTTGAGCCGCATAAGCCCCCTGATAAACATCCTGGGGGAGATTTGACGCCACATAAGGCGTCTGTGGAGCGTATGCCATATGTTTCTCGTTCCTTTCAAATATTTCTACGTACAGATGTTACATAGATATAATTCCATCTGCCGCAGCCAATTGCGGTCAAATCAGACAGGCCGATTATACATCATTACATGCTTTTCGCCAATACAAATGCCCACACAGGTCCTACCTGGGAACCACATATAGATCGATTAGTATCAATCTTGACAGGGTCAGTACAATAAGAACGATAGCTCTTTTGAGATGTAAACTGCTCTCATACCTCACTCTATATGTTCCTGCGTAAACAAAAGAGGATAATACATGGTACGGCAAAGCACGCATCACAGCGATGAGAAGCAGCACACGAATACTCACGCGCTTGCGCCCAGGCGCTTCTCCGCTGGCCTGCACGAACTCTATCTGGCTCTGGCTTCATCTATAGAAGGCGTCGAAGATGCCAGCACACGCAAACGCTCTGCCGCGCTGCTGCTTTATAGATTGATGTTTTTGTATTTTATCCAGCAAATGGGACTGTTGCGGGGTGAGCGCGATTATCTCCAGAGGCGGCTTGAGGAGACACGGGAAACGGGAGTGAGTTTCTATCGCGCGGCGCTACGCCCTCTTTTTTGCGCGAAAGATCTGGCGCTGCCTGGCACCAGCCTGTTTAGCAGCCGCGAGTTTGAGGAGCGCTCTCCCGGTCTGGAGATAGACGACGAGCTTTTCCAGCGCCTTTTCGCGCTCTTTGAGGCGTATGAGTGGCGCGCCAGCGGAGATCTGCCGGAGTCAAAACAGGTTGTGACACCGGAGATTATGGGCACGCTTTTTGAGCGCCAGCTTCATCCCAGAGAGATGGGCACGTATTACACTCCCCGCGAGGTCACCAGTTATATCGCGCGCAATACGCTTTTGCCCGCGCTGCTGGCGCGCGCGCGGGCGCACGATGTGGTGGGCGACAGGCTGGAGAAGCTACTCTGGCAACATGTGAGCAGAGAACCGCTTCGTTATATCTACGCCTCTGCCCTCCAGGGCCGCGGGGAGCTTCTGCCGACAGAGATCGCGGCGGGTCTGGAAAATGTCGCCCTGCGTTCGCTCTGGCAGCAGCGCGCTCCCTGGCCTTATGCCCTGGCGGGCGAGACCTGGCGCGAGGTGATCGCTCGTCGCGCTCGGGTAGAGCTGATTCTGGACCGCGCAGCTCAGGATGTGCCAGTCGCGCTGGACCAACTGGTGGCGTGGAATCTGGATCTGCACGCGCTGGTCCTGGAAACCCTGCGGACCTGTCAGGAGCCAGAGCTGGTCCTGGCCTGTTACCAGAGCCTGCGCCAGTTGAGCGTACTTGATCCTACCTGCGGCACTGGCGCCTTTCTCTGCGCCGTCATCCCGCTGCTGCAAGACCTGCACGCCGCCTGCCTGGCGCGCGTGGAAGAACTGCTCACAACTCCCAACTCGCTGCCCGCTGAGGTCCGCCACGCATTCCAGGCGTTGTTGAAAGAAGCTGGCGAGCCAGACGAGCACGCGTATACCAGCCTGCTCTGGATCATTAACCACACGCTCTACGGCATTGATCTCAATGCGGAGGCGGTCGAGGTCTGCCGCCTGCGCCTCTGCCAGGCCCTGCTCGCCACACAAACTCGGCCCGGCCTGGCGGGCCTCGCGGACGATTTTAAGCCGCACGTGTGCGTGGGAAATAGCCTGCTTGGCTCGCTCGCTGCGTCAACTGATCAGCCCCTCGCGCCTGACCAGCCAGAACCGCCCGCTAACCAGCGCGCTTTCCCCTGGCACAACGCCTTTCCCGATCCCATGCGGCGCGGCGGCTTCGACGCGGTGATCGGCAATCCTCCCTACGTGGAATATCCACTCGTACGCCCACTCTACACGCTGGATGGTTACACAACCCTGGAAACCGGCAACCTCTATGCTCTGACCATGGAACGTGCCGCATTCCTTCTGGCCCCCGGCGGGCACTTCGGCATGATCGTGCCCGCTTCCGCCACCTGCGCCACTGGCTACCGTTCATTGCAAAAGCTCCTGCTGGCCCAGCACGCCCTGCACATCGCTTCGTTCAGCGACCAGCGCGGCCATCTCTTCTCCATGCCTCACCCACGCCTCTGCATCATCCTTTACACGAAAGTTCCATTTGCACATCCAGCGCCTGCCATACCTGCTTCCCGGCCACGCGTCTTTACCACGCCCTATCTCAAACTTGGCTCCAGAGCGCGCGTACACCTCTTCGAGCGACTGAGCTATACCGAGGTGACACCCCAGCACTGCGCCAGCCTGATCCCGCGCTATGGTTCGCTGCTCGAACTGGCAATTGAGCGCAAACTGGCCAGCCAGCAGCGCCTTCTTGGCTTTTACCTCCAGCGCCAGGGGGCTTATCCCATCTATTTCACGCGCAAACTGAGCTGGTATGTCCAGGTCACGCCTTTCATCCCGCGCATCCTCGACGCGCAAGGACAAACGCGCTCTCCCTCCGAACTCAAAAACCTGCGCTTCTGCGAGTTGCCCCACGCGCGTATGGCCTTCGCCGCTCTCAACTCAAACCTCTTCTACTGGCTGATCACCACCCGCAGCGACTGCCGCAATCTCAATATGCGCGAAGTTCAGAGCCTGCCCCTCGACCTCGCCAGTATCCAACCCGCTCTCCAGCAAGAATTATGTCAACTCTCCTATGCACTGGAAGATGACCTTCTCAAACATGCCCGCATGAGACCCATGCTCTTCCAAAAACATGGTCATCTGACCATTCAATGTCTCTATCCCGCGCGCTCCAAACCCCTCATCGATGAGATCGACCGCGCGCTCGCCCGCCACTTCGCCTTCAACGCTCTCGAACTCGACTTCCTGCTCCATTATGACGAACAATACCGCCGCGGCAGTCATATAGAACATGGTGCACATTAGAATAAAAGACGCGAATTATTTCTCCAGCCAGATTCTTTGGATATCTTTGAGGAGTAAAGGAGCAATGCCTTCCTGATAGGCTTTCTGGCCCTTTTCCTGCATGGCAGCGGTCAGGGGCGCGAAAACGGCGGGCAGGGCGCGCAGTGCAGCAAGGTCGCCAGGGTCGAGGTTGACGGAGCTGGTGTGCAGTGCGGTGAGGTACGAGGAGGGATCGAAGCGCCAGAGCTGGCAGTTGTGGGGATAGCGGGCGAGCAGGTGCGCGGCGATACGCAGGCCTTGCAGGTCGAAGTCGCCGCTATAGTAGAATATCGCGCGCGGGACGGCGTTGACGATTTTCGCGAGTAATTGGATGGCGGCTACACTCGGCCAGCCGGAGGTACAGATCAGCGTAGGCAGCATCCCGCGCTTCTCCTCTGGCCGGTCGAGCGAACTGTTCACCAGGCCATCAACGATCTCCTCGAAGACCTGGGGGTTCTCAAAAAGATAGACCTGTGCGCTGGCCGGGTAGACCTTTTCCCAGGCCAGGAGCTGGCGCAGGGGCAGCACGAGGATGCGCTCGCCCGCGTGCTCTACCAGAGGATCGATGCAAACGGCGCTATCCCTGGCCGAGGCAAGGTGAAAGGTGGCAACTGTTGAGGAGAGCGTATCCACCAGCAGCCCGGTCTCCATGTAGAGCAACAGGCGCTCTTGCTCCTGTTCCGACTCAACCCGGGCGGGCGCTTCTTCTGGCTCTGGCTCCCCTTCTGGCACGACCTGGCTCTCCTGCCGGGTCAGCGCGTTCAGGTCCGCCAGCGATTGCCAGAAGAGGCGACCAGCCAGAGTGTTGGCGTCGAGGGCATGTGGATCGCCACTAACACGCTGGGCAAAGAGCGCCAGGCGTTCCAGCCTGGGCGACTCCGGCAGGCTCTCAAGCGCGGCGACGACCAGGCGTGTGCTGTTCAAAATCTGTTGCTGGAACTCGCGCGCTTCGTTTTTATAACGGCGAAAGAGCGACGCACGCCCGTGCTGGCCGTTCAACAGCCACAGCCTGCCCCTGGAGTCCGCGGGCAGGTCAGCCACCAGTTCTGCCAGCGCCTCGTCAAAGGTCTGCTGAACCCGCGCCTGGCGCTGGCGCTGCATGTTCCTGGTAACGTGTGAACGCTCGGGGAAAAGCTCGCGCAGCAGGTCAGACAGTTCGCAGGCGAAGCCGCTGGCGTTGAGCGCCAGTTGAAAATCAGCCAGCCGCACCGCCAGCTCTGGTCGATCTGCCAGCGACCTGTGCAGGAAACGCGCGATCTCGCGCTGCTCCTCTGGCGCGCAATCCCGCAAAACCACACGCCCGCGCGCACCGCCCTGCTCGATATATTTGTGGTAGATGGCATCCAGCAAGCGCATCCAGGCGGGCTGGCGAAAAAAGGCTGCCGCGCGCCGGACATTGCCCGGCTCCTTCTCTGGCTGCTGCATATACTATACCGCTTTCTGTTCCACCAACGCCAGGTCTGTACTCCAGAACGACGGGAAGCCCGCCGCCAGTTCGCGGTCCTTGTCGCAGAACATGGTGTACTTGACGCAGGCGGGAATAGCCGCGCCCTCTCCGGTGACACGTGGCCCGGTCATGATCCATTGGAACTGCTGCTGCGCCAGGAAGGTCAGCAACTGGCGGGTGTTCTCAACACTGACCTTGTCGAAGGCCTCGTCCAGAGCGATCAGCCGCGGCGCGCCTTCGCCCGCGCTGTCGTAAAGGGCGGAGAGCGCGGCGAAGAAGGGGATGTAGAGCGTGACGTATTGCTCGGCGCCGCTGCCCTTCTTGAAAAAGCGGTTGGTCAGGTGCAGCGAACTGCCATCGGGGCGCGAAGTGAAGATCTCAAACTGGAACCAGTTGCGATAGTCGAAGATCCGCGCCAGCGCCTCGCTAAAGTTCGCCGCGTCCGTGCTCTGAGATGGCTGGGCGCGCAGGGCGTTGATCTCCTGGCGGAAGGCGTGCACAAGCTGATCGATCTCTTCCTGCTTAAAGGTCTGGGCCTGCCTCCTGAGCAGATCGTGATACTGGGCCAGTTGGCCGACGCTCTGTGTTCGGGCCTGTTCTTCCCTGCGCGGCGACCAGCGCAGATGGTAGTACGCGCCCACAAAGGCGGTCTGGCTCAGCACGCGGTTCATGCGCTTGACCCAGTCTTCAGCGTCGGTTATATGCTTGCCAATAGCGTCAGCCAGCTCCTCAAGCAGGAAATTCTGGAACAGTTCGCGCTCCCTGGTCTCCAATAACCGCTGCTGGTGACTGATCTCCTCGCCCAGCCGGTTGAGCAGTTCGGCGGCGTTGGCCCGTTCGGCGTTCTGGAAGCGAATGATCCCCTGCTCATCGTACTGGGGAGCGTACTCGTGGAGCAGGTTGTTCACCTCGTGCACGATGGTAATCAAGGCGTTCTGCTCGCGCTCCCTGTGCCCTTCCAGCTCGGTCTTGCGTTGATGATAGAGTTCTTCCCGCGCTTCCAGGGGAGTGGCCAGCACGCCTTGCGCCAGCTCCAGGGGCGCCTGGTGCTCCTCGCGCTGTTTCAGGCTGACCAGGAGTTCGACTGGATAGGCGTCGAGACGCGCGAGGAAGCGCTGGTACGACTCGTCGCAGAGTCGCCAGGCCACCTCAAACGCCGCCAGGACACCTTCTTCGTTCTCCTGGCATGTCTGGAGGGCGTTTTCAGCCACGGCGCGGCGTTCGCGCGCGGTCTGTAGCTCTTCGGGCAGACTCTGCTGGCGCGCCTGCAAGGCCTGCAAACGTTCCAGCAAGCTTTCCACGCCGCTCTGTTCGGTCTGCCGCACAAGCTGGAGCAGTGCCTCCAGTTCAGCCCTGGCCCGCTGGGCCTCGGTGGTGGCTTTCTGATAAGCCTGAGCGGCGCGCCACTCGGCGGCTTTGTTCTGGGCCAGTTGCTCCTGCGCGGCGCGCTGATCCTGCCAGGCCGCGCGCAGGCGCTCCAGGTAACTGAGCAGTGCTCGCTGTTCGCTGCCCAGTCGGCTGGTCGCGTCATACGCCTGGTTGACCTGCTCGGCGTCACTGGCGAAAAGGGGAACTTCGCCGCTTGCCTTTTGCAGTTCGATACGTAGAGAGGCCAGGCGCTGGCGCAGGGTCTGGGACTCTGCGCGCCGCTCCTGGTAACGCGCTTCAGCCTGTTTGAGCGCGCCAAGGGCGGCCCTGAGCTGTGTATAACAACTATCGATCTCGCTGCTCTCCCAGAGCCCGCTCAGGTGATTCTCAAGCGTTTCCTGGGTCTGACGACGCAGTTCAAGTTGCTCAATCTGCTGATTGATGGTCTGTAACTGGCTCTCCAGCGCCTCCCATTGTTGGTGAAGCTGCTCCAGCGCCCGCTGCTGCTCACGCACGCGCGTGGCCCTGCCAATACAGCGAGCCGTCCCCGCGCTCGCCACGCCAGCCAGCAAGCCGTGGCTCCAGTTGATTGGCGCCTCTCGCCATGCCAGGTCCGGGTAGACCGCCCGCGCCAGTTCCCGCAGAAGAGATCGCGTGACCTCTTCCCAGCCAGCAACCTGCTCACCCATCAGCTCGCGCAAGGCTGGATCAGCGCGCAGCGGCCCTCTATCGCCCTCAAATGGGCCGGCAGACGGAGCAGCAGCCAGGCGCGCCAGGTCCAGGCGGCAGTCGCTCAGTCCCTCGCTGGCCAGTAGCGCGTCGGCAGCGGCGGTCTGCTCTGGCAAGACGACCAGGGAGTCAAGCAGGCCAGCGTCCTCCAGCAACAGCTCAATGCGGCCCGCCAGGCCGCTCTGACTATCGATTTCCGGCGCGAAGTCCAGCAGCATGTACAGCGGCAGAGCCGCGATCCCATGAGCCTCCAGGACCTGGCGCGCCTGCGCGCGGTGCGCTGGGCGGCTGGCCGGTGTATATTCCGGTTCCTGGCGCTTGTGCTCGTACGCCTCCCAGGCCTGCTGCACAGCCGCTCGCCGCGCTCCCTGCTCTCCTCTGAGCTGCTCCAGGTTTTGTTGGAGCTGTCTGCTCATCGTTTTCAGTCTACCGAGCACCTGGCTGATCTCGCGGCGATAATCCTGCCCCAGAGCACCCAGGTGCTCAACGATCTCCTGCGAGGAGTTGTTTTCGTTCCAGACCAGGCTTGCGCGCTCGTGCAGAGGATGAAAATGGCTCTGCCAGTCGCTCTGCTCCAGCAGTTCGTCCAGCCGGTCGGCAAGCTCCTGTTGCGCCTGGCAGAGCGCCTCGCGTTCGCGCTCAAATTGTCTGGTGGCAGAATCCAGCGCTTCGTACGCGGCTGTCTCCTGGCGCTGGTTGAACTGGAGTTGGAGCGCGCCCGCCTGGGCCTCCTGGTGCAACTGCTTGAGCACGCGCAACCAGTCCAGGCGCGTCCCCACGTGAACATCTTGCAGCGAGGAGATCTGCGTAGAAAAATGTGGGGCCGCGGACTCCAGGGAAAACGTGCGCACCTGTTGGAGCAGTTCAGCGAGCTGGTCCGCGGCAATGCTCCAGCGAGCGACCTGCCCGGCCAGGTGCTGGAGCGCCGCGAGCTGCTCGCTGCTCTGGCGGTGCATCTGCTCGAAGGTCTGGCGATGCACCTCAATCGCCTGGCTGGCCTGTTCACGCCTCTGACTGGCATCGTCCAGGATCTGGCTCTGCGCGCCCAGGTTCTTTTCTAGATTCGCCACCACTTCCTGCACCTGGTTCAGCCTCCTGGCTGCTTGCAAGCCCTCGCTGCCTTCCAGAGCCGCGACCTGCCCCGACAAATCCACCTGCTCGCTCTCCAGCGCCTCAATCTGCCCCCGCGCCCGCCCAAGATCGTTCTCCGCGCGCGTCCTGGCCCGTTTCAAACGCTGCACTTCGCCCTGAGCGGCGTTCACCCCAAATTGATCGTGCACATACTCGCAGGCTGCCAGGCGAGCCTGGACGAGGCTGACGATCTGCTGCGCGCGATGCAGGCGCTCAACCGCTGCGAAAGCTTCCTGGCGGCGCTCTATCTCGATCTGTAGCGAGTCCATCAACTCCAGCGTCGTGGCCGCGTGCTGAATCAACTCGGCGGGCAACGCGGGTAGGGACTGATCAAGAAAGGTGCGCACAGAATCCAGCGAGAGCACGCTATTCAGATTCGGCTGGCGCAAATAGAGCAACTGGCGAATCAGGCGGTGAAAGTCGTTGCTATCGGCAAAACGAAAGAGATATTGGATGACCTTCTGCTCGTACTCGCGCTGAGTTTCGCAGACCAGCCCGCGCTCGGCCAGGGCTTTTTTAAACGTGCGCACATCGCAGGCGCGCCGTTCACCGCCGCTGCCCTGCATGGTGGAAATGCCTTTGTCCCGGTCGAGGCGCGAGCCATCAGTAATCAGGAAGCGAGTACAGTTGATCGGCGTGGCACTGTTGCGGTTCCCCGCAAAAACCACGCCGATGGTCAGATAGCGCGCCTGTTCATACTCACCCCGCTCCCAGCGCGCCCGCAACTCACTGGCAAACGGCGGCTGATCCGTCCCGCGCCAGGCGAATTCCAGGGCAATATAGGTCGTGCGCTGATCGCGCTGATAGGGCGTATTCGACTCCTGACCGCCGATGATGTAATAGTCTATGCGCTTCTCGCGCTTGCCAAAGGTATCGATGCGCTCAGGCCGGTAATCGCCATCCAGCGCCAGGGTAATCGCGGCAGTCAGTACAGTCGATTTCCCTGAACGGTTATCGCCCGCCAGAAAGAGCCGCCCGTGTGGAATCTCAAACTCCTGGTGCTCGTAAAGCCAGAAATTGGTTAAAATGATGCGCTCCAGGCGATAGCCCACCGGACCATCAGCCGCCTGCTGCAAAAGCCCTGCCTGCGCGCGAGCAGCCTCCGCCCCGCTTTCATCCCACAAAGATGGCATGATACACTTCTCCTTTTATGATTCCTTACTCGCGGTCCAATCGAAGGCCGGGCGGGACGCGCTGGCCTGCTTTTTCGTGACACGGCTCGCCGGGCGGGCTTTGGGCCGCTCCTCTGGCGTATCCTGCTGTTGATAGCTCACGTTGTAGCGCGCCGCGGTGGGCAAGATGAGCATCTGCCCCTCAGCGTCGGGACCACGCAGCAGGCCGAGCTGGCGCATCTGCCGGTAAACCTCTTCCAGCAGTTCCGCCGCCTTGCTCTCCCGCACACTCGCGCCCCAGTACGAACCGTAGCGCTGGCGCAGTTCGTTAAACAGGGGAATGATGTCCCAGTGCGAGACGCGCAGGCAGCCATACCCATCGGGCAGCCACGCCTTCTGCTCCACCTGCTCGCGAAAGGCTGTACAGAGCAGCAAAAGCATATGGTCATACGCCCCGTTGACCGTCAGGCCGGGTCCAGCGCCCGCCGCGAGAGTGCTGCCGCGCACCACACAGGCGTAATCGTCGTTCAATTCCAGCAGCCAGCCAAACGCCCGCGCAAGCTCATCGCTAACCTCCTCGGCCCGCCCAACAAGCGCGGAGAAGGCCTCTGGATCGTCGTAGCGCAGAAGCATGGGACCGAGCATCAGGGCGCGCCAGGCTCGCAGGAGCGGAGGCATGGCGCGAGCCGCGGGCGAGAGGGTGCCAGCGGGCAACAAATGCTCGCGCTGCCTGCGCAGCAGGTCGGCGCTGGCCGTGACCCGCTCTTCGTTCAGCGCCTCAATCAGCGAATGCGCGACCGGCGTAAACTCGTAGAGCACCTCGCCCTCCTGCTGCGCGGCGTCTTCTGCCCATTTCTTGATCTCACCCTCCAGGGTCTGTAGTCCGCCCAGCCGGGTCAGATAATCCAGCGCGCGCCACATACTATAGCGGTCTTGCTGGTTGCGAAAATCCAGGGCTGGCCCGCCGGACACCTCCTGCGATTGCTGCTGTAGCTCATCGGCCAGTTGCGAGAGCAGAAATTGTTGATTCCTGCCACCGCCAGCCAGATGACGTTTCTCCGCGAACCACAGCAGCCAGGTCAGGCAAACAAAATCACGCGGGCGTTTGAGCTTCTCGTCAAGGTAAACCGGCGTAAAACCCGACAGGTGACGTTCCAGGCGAAAAAAGTCCGACCCGCGCTGAATGCGCCAGCCAGTATGTTGCTCGTGCCAGCGCTCCAGAACCGGAAGGTGAGCCCGCACCAGGCGGTAGACATCTGGCTGCGAGTGCAGCGAAACCGTCACGTTATCCAGCAAAGCAGCGTGCGCCTGAAAAAGATCGCGCGAGGTATGATAGGTGAAAGCCGCGCGCGGAGGCTGGTCCGTCTACGCCTCCTCGTCCTGGCCCTCCCAGGCAAAAGCGCGCTCATCACTACTGGCCGGATAGAGAGTCATCTGTTTGTCATCGGTCATCACGAAACCACCTCCGTCTCCCACAACTCTGGCAGTTCCTCAAAACGCGAAAGCCGGGCAGTCCCTTCAGTGCGATGCTGGAGGCGATAGCGTGGCAGTAGCAGCACGCCATCGCGGGCGCGCAGGGCGACATACGCAGTCTCGCGCCGATTCAGCAGAGTCACCACCGAGCCATCAGGCAACTGGTATTCCAGCGCGGGGCTGCTCAGGCAACCGTCGAGCATCTCGCTCAGGGCTGCGCGCTCCTCCGGGGTAATCTCCCCGAGCTGGCCAAGGTCGAGCAACGGTTCGCGAAAGAGCCGCGCGTAGCGCTGGCGCTGGAGAACCGCCTCGGCGTCGTGCTGCTGCTTCATCTGGTAGACCGCGTCCAGGCCGTGGCGCATCGGCTGCTCTACCGCTCGTTCGACATTGCCCTTGTAGATCGGGCGCAGATTGCGCACCACCGGCGCGGACTCCCGCCAGGGAGAGCGCTCGCCCGGCTCGTCCGCGACCTCCGGCGTACCCGTGAAGCTCTCGGCGAGGTGAACAGGCGTCGCGCTGGCAAAAGCCGCCGCGTAGAGCTGCTGCGCCGTCTCCAGTTCGCTGACCTGCATAAACTGGCTGGCCAGCGTCAACAGCATACTCACATAATCGGTCTGGGGCCGCATCGAGGATGCCAGCGTGTGCGCGCGATGCACCACTTTCTGAATCGCGTCATTGGCTGCGCGCGAGAACAGGGTAACGTTACTCTGCTGGAGGAACCAGTCCTGTAGCGCCTCTATCTGCTGGCGAATATCCTCGTGCCAGAGCGCGATATGCTCGGCCTGGGTCTGAATCGGCGGTGGTGTCGAAGTAATCACCCTCAGCAAGCGCGTCTTCTTCCCGCTGGCTGTCCAGCCGAGCAAGAGCAAACGAATGGCATTGCTATATTGCACCAGTTGCTGAGCAAAGCTCTGGATATACGTCACCACGATGCCCTTATAAACCAGGTAGGTCGTCAGATCCGTGATTTGCTGGGCGCTCTGATTCATGCTACCCAGATACTGGGCCGCGTCATGCGTCACGCGCTCCCAGGTCGTAAACGCCCGGTACCATTGGTCCGCGATCTTCTGGCTGTGCTCGGGCGTAAACTGGCTGTGATCTGCTTGCAACCATGTATCCAGTTGCCGCAATAACTCATCGAGCAGCGGCAGATCGCCCTGGCGCAGACCGCCCTCGCTGGCTCCTATGTGCGCGTGGCTGGCCAGAAAGGACTCAATCTCCAGCGCCTCGGGCATGGCCTGGTAGCGCAAAACAGGCGAGCGCAAATCGGCAATCGTCGTGACCCGCCCGGTGTCATAGATCGTCGCCAGGTTGCCCCACCTGACCAGGCTGTCCAGGTCCGCCTTACACTGCTCCAGGTGATAGTCCTGCCTGAGCTCCTCGCGCACCGCGTCCAGCACATCCTGCGAGGTCAACTGATAGCGATACACCCGGCTACGCTGATAAAACACGCGCATAATCGCACGATACGCGTCAGTGCGCTCCACCAGGGGAGTCAGATAATTAAAAAGCGCCAGAGAACCAAACGGCTTAAACGCGGTAATCGTCTCCTGCACCTGCTCCACCGCTGCATGGCCATTGACACCAGTATCTTCAGATGAACTCGGGGCTTGTGAGTCTAATGAGGCCGATAGATCGTTATTCCAGAGCATCCATTCCTCTCTCACGCGTGATACTACCTATCTATTGCTCGCTGAGTTGATGTTAAATTACATCGAATATCCAGCATTATAACACAGATGCGCATGTCCTCCAAAATGAGCTGTGTCCAGCGAAAAAGCGTTACCTTAATGGATAGGTTTGCTCCTTTTCCCAGCTTGCCACAGGGCGCGAGGCGACTTTTAGATGCGCGAGACGCTCCTCGTGTCTGGCGAGTCTCCGGCGAAACGCGGCGAAATCGAGAGAGTTCCGCGCACTCCAGGCGACCTCGGCCAGGGCGATGAGACGTGGAAATGCCATATATTCCAGCTGCTCTGCCGTGCTCAGGTACTCGCTCCAGAGCGTTCCTTCGGTTCCTAGCACATGCCGCGCCTGTTCTGGCGTCAGTTCGGCAGGCACCGGATCGAAGCTGTAGACTTTGTCCAGCGGCGTATAGCCATGAATGGCCAGCGGCTCTGCCGGATCGTTCGACTGGTAATGATCAAAATAGACATGGGTAGATGGAGCCATGACAACATCGTGACCCGCCCGCGCTGCGGCGATGCCTCCGTCAATGCCGCGCCATGACATGACAGTCGCGCTCTCTGGCAAGCCCCCTTCGAGAATCTCATCCCAGCCAATCAGCCGACGACCATGCTGGTTGAGAAACACACCCAACTGGGAGATAAACCAGCTCTGAAGTTCGTGCTCGTCTTTCAGCCCAAGCTCTCTGATCCGTTCCTGCACGCGCGGGCTGGCCTGCCACTGGTCTTTAATCGCCTCGTCTCCTCCAAGATGTACAAAAGAACCGGGAAAAATGTCCATAACCTCGACGAGTACATCGCGTAAGAATTGTAGCGTGCTCTCTTCCGGGCTATAGAGATAGGGAAAAATGCCCCAGGTCGTGGCAACCTCGACCGGTTCTCCTGTTACACCCAGATCGGGATAAGCGGCAATCGCGGCTCGCGCGTGGCCGGGCAGATCGATCTCCGGCACAACGGTCACAAAACGAGCCGCCGCGTATGCCACGATCTCGCGCAGTTCATCCTGCCGATAAAAACCGCCATGTGGCGTACCATCGTATCCCTGAGGATGACGGGCGTGACCTATAACCGTTTCCTTACGCCACGCGCCAACTTCCGTCAAGCGAGGATACTTCTTGATTTCGATCCTCCAGCCCTGGTCATCGGTCAGGTGCAGATGCAGAACATTCATTTTATGCAGGGCCAGCAGATCAATGAACTTCAAGATGGCCTCTTTAGAGAAAAAGTGCCGGGAAGGATCGAACATCAACCCGCGCCAGGAAAAACGCGGTGCATCCTCAATCGTGACAGCCGGCACGGTCCAGTCCTGGCGAATTAGCGTTTGAGCAAACACATCGGGAGGCAAGAGTTGCTTGAGTGTCTGCGTGCCATAGAACACACCCGCGGGGGCCGCGGCGTGGATCGTTACCCGCTCCTGGGTAACTTTGAGCGTATATCCCTCGTTACCCAGCCGGGCCAGCCCCGCGTCGACATGAAGCGCAAGCACAGGCAGATCAGCAGGTGCGTCGGCCAGTACCTGCGGCGCGAAGCCCAGCGCCGGCGCCAGGGAGTCCGCCAGCAGGTGCGCGACCACTTGCGTCTCCTGGTCTGCAACAATTACTGTATCGGCAGTCAGAGCAAAAGAACCTTCGCCAGGGATAAGCGTCCCTGGTTGAGGCAAGATAGCAAATGCGCGAGATTCAGGGTCAATAGGCACGTCATGTTCTCCATCTAGTATTAGAAATAGGGATCTACTGCCCCATAGCAGCAGAAGTCTGTACAGTAGAGTATACGCCCGTCAGACAGGGTAATCAATGCGTTGTCTCTGGCACGGTTCGTTCCCCCGCGTTCCACATGCTATGACGCCCACGGATGTTCGCGAATATCGTCGCGCAGAAAAGCCAGGCAGGCGGCAGTGGCCGGGGTGTGGTAGACCTGGGTATGCCAGGCAAGCAGGATGGTTCGTGTTGGAGGATGAGGCACGAATGAAACAAGCGCGATCTCGCGGCCTGGAGCCTCCGCGACTGAGCGAGGCAGGACCGCAAGCCCCAGCCCTTCGGCCACCAGCGAACGAATAGTCACCAGTTCTCCGCTCTCAAAAAGGATGTGGGGCACGAAACCAGCAGCCAGGGCATTCTGGAATAAGATCGATCTCAGGTTCGATCCCGGCTTAAAAGAGATAAAGCTCTCGCCTCGCAGTTCCTCCATCGCCACCTGACGCCTGCCCACCAGCGGATGGGCAGGCGCGGCAATCAACACAATCTCTTCTGTCAAGAGCTCTTCCGCAGCAATGGGCAAGCTGGCGAGATCCAGGGACGACGGATTACTGGTGATTTGTAACAGGCTCAGGTCCAGGGCGCCAGCCTGCAAAAGTTCGACAAGCTCTTCATTCGATTCTTCGCGCAGGACAATCTCAATCTCAGGATAACGCGTATGCAGGCGCGCGAGCTGCGCGGGAAAATGATAGGCCGCGAGCGATTGCAGCGCCCCGACGATCACCCGACCACGCTTAAGCCCCGCGAACTCTTGCATCTCCCGCCGAGCCAGCTCAACCTCACTCAGAATATGCTCGGCCCGCTTGAGAAAAGCCTCGCCTGCGCTGGTCAGGCGCACGCGCCGGCTGGTTCGCTCCAACAGCAGCAGACCCAGCTCACGCTCCAACTGCTGAATCTGCTGAGAGAGCGCGGGCTGCGCGAGATTCAGCTCTTCCGCGGCCTGGGTAAAATGCTTTTTATGCGCTACCGCGACAAAGTAGCGCAGGTGACGCAGTTCCATAGATACCTCGATTGATACTTACTTCCTATCTATTTTATCATAAGCATATATTGGACTTATAAATCTCTCTCTGTCATACTTACCACAGGAGCAAGACAGTTCTTTGTACGAAAGAGAGAGGTACTAATGGCTCAGCTTGGTTTTATTGGTCTTGGCAAAATGGGGGGCCGTGTGGCCAGACGTCTTGTCGACGCGGGTCACACGGTTACGGGCTACAATCGCACCCGCGAGAAGGCACAGTGGCTGCTGGACGCTGGCATGCAGTGGGGAGAATCGCCACGCCAGGTCGCGGAACGGTCTGATGTAATCTTTAGCATGGTCACCAATACCGCCGCGCTTCAGGAGATCTGCGGCAGTGACAATGGAATACTGGCAGGTTTACAGCCCGGCAAGGTGTACATTGACATGAGCACCATCAGCGTGGCCGTTTCACGCGCTATCGCGGAACAGGTGGCCGCCCGCGGTGCCTCTATGCTCGATGTACCGATCTCCGGGAACATCACCCACGTGGCCAACGGCACCGCCTCGCTGATCGTTGGTGGCGACCAGGCCGTCTTCGAGCGGGTTAAACCGCTACTCCAGGATATTTCTCCGAAAATCAACTACGTAGGGGGCAACGGACAGGCTATCCTGATGAAAATCGCTATCAACCTCAGCCTGTCGGTCCAGTTTCTCGGCTTCTGCGAGGGTGTCCTGCTGGCGGAAAAAATGGGCATCCCCCGCGAAACAGCGATTGAAACCTGGTGCAACAGCGCCCTGGCTTCTCCTGCGACTGCCCATCGCGCGCCCTTTGTCCTCCAGAAACCAGAAGAGGTCTGGTTCGATGTGAATATGATGCAAAAAGACCTCCTGCTGGCCCTGGAACTGGGTCGAGAAGCCAATGTGCCTCTGCCCTCCGTAGCCCTTTCCAATGAAGTGCTTACGTCCGCGCGCGCCATGGGCCTCGCTGCCGAAGACTTCGCGATCATGTTCGAAGTCATGGCTCGCTTGTCTGGTTTGAGCCAGTAGACCTGGTTCTTTGCTTACGCGTTTTCTTACCTGAAAGGTCGCGACGATGCATCACATTATCAATTACGCTCAGACGCCATTCCAGCTTCCGCCAGTCTACGAGGCGCATAGCCAGGGGTATACGCGGATCGCGCTGGCAGACCACACAATTGGCGCAGTACACACAGGTCTGGGGCTCTGTCACCTCGAAGCTGGCGGAACCCTGAACCCGCATGTGCATTTCTATGAAGAAGCTTTCTACATTCTGGAGGGACATGTACTCACCAGCATTGATGGCCGCAGCTATCAACTGGGACCGGGCGACTATGGCATTATCCAGGCCAGTGTTCCTCACGCCTGGCGAGCAGTCGGTGAGCAACCCGTGCGCTGGCTGGAGATGCTCTCTCCGCAGCCAAAACCTCCCGGCCTGGAACGCGACACCTTTTTTTATAAAGGAGAAACAGCGCCCGGTGAAGGTCTTCCCCCGGACTTCCGCGACCCTACGACGCGTTTTCTCGGCCATTTCGACAACGGGCAGATGCCGCCACCCAGCCAGTTACAGATGGATGGCTATCGCGGCAGCAATATCTACGGCATCTCGCTCAAAATGCTGGTCGATCGTATGCTCGGAGCGCAACATCTGACGCTATTCATGGTTGAATTTCAGCCCGGAGGCGACGGGAATGTCCACGATCATCCCTTCGAGGAAACCTATTTCTTCCTCAGCGGTGAAGCAGACGCACTCCTGGACGGCAAACCGTACCACGTCAAAGCAGGCGATTGCGTCTGGACCGGCGTTGGCAGCACTCACGGCTTCTTTAACCGTGGCAGCGTGCCCGTACGCTGGATAGAAACCCAATCACCCCAACCTCCAGGCCAGCAAGCCTTCCGCTTCCCGGCTGATTGGGCTTATCTCTCCCAAAAACTAGGCCTCGAAGACGCCCAGTAAACCAGTTATCGGGGAAATGCAGGCAAAAGAGGCGAAGCATAGCCATAAGTGTGCTTCGCCTCTTCCTTGTTTAATGGGCAACTCTGCCACTATCTCTTCTCCACAACAGGATCAACGGCAGGGGTAAAAAACAGGCCAAGTTGTTGCATTTGCCCCTGTTTTCGGCGGAAAGGCTTCTCCGGGTCCGGGCGGATGGCGGAAAAGCGGGCAACAATGCGTTCCAGCGCGATTCTGGACTCCAGGCGCGCCAGGGGCGCTCCCAGGCAAACATGAATGCCATAGCCAAAGGTCAGATGAGGGTTGGGTGAGCGCCGAATGTCGAACTGTTCGGCGTGAGGGAAATATTCCTCCTCGAAATTGGCCGCGCCCACCCAGGCTACGATCATCTCGCCCGCCTTGATCTCATAACCATCCAGCACCATATCCTGACGCGCGGTCCTCCGCAGGCTGATCTCGGAGAAATCATAACGCAAGGCCTCTTCCAGTGCGCTGGGAATCAACGACGGATCAGCCCGCAAAGCCTCGTAGATCTCCGGGTGTTTGCTAAAACGATCCAGGGCAAAGCTCAGCAGCATGGTCGTCGTTACATTGCCAGCCATCATCAGTTCGAGACACATATGGAGAATTTCTTCGCGCGTCAGACGTGCGCCATCCTCTTCTGCCTCTAACAGCGAGCTTATCAGGTCCTCCTGCGGGTCGCGTTTGCGCTCCTCCAGCAGATCAGAGAAATAGCTATAGAGGTCTGTATGATCTGAACTTCCCCCTCTAGTGAAATGCTCTAATAGCTCATATGACCACACACGAAAGCGCTCCTGGTCCCGCTCCGGCAACCCCAGCATCTCGGCAATCACACGCACTGGCAGAGGATACGTCAGGTCGGCCATTACATCCATTTTCTCACTGGTTAGCACTGGCTCTAATAACTCATCAATAAGCTCGGCCAGGCGCGGCGCGAGCTCCTCAATCCGGCGCGGAGTAAACGCCTTGGAAACCAGCGAGCGCAACTGGCGATGGCGCGGCGGATCAGAACGCCCCAGCGTGCTGGGGAAATTTGCCGGAATCGTCCCGTTCATCGAGTATTCCGCGTGGTCCAGCAAAACCCGCTGCACATCTTTATAACGAAACACTTCCCATACCTTGTTCTTCTGATCATAACGAACTGGCTGGCTTTCCCGCATTTCACGATACCAGACAATACGCGACTCGACCGAATCAGCCATCTCTTGCGGCAGCATGTCTCTCGACAACTCGGATTGGTCCTGAATATCCATGTGTTCCCTCCTGCTCGTTTATTCCTTCTGTACAACAATCGCACACAAGACAACTATAACACATTTTTAAAAAGAATATATGTCGAAGCGCTAATGTTAACAAAAAGGCGTTTTCTCTAGCATTTTGAATTTAAAAGCAGACTTGATCAGCTACTGGATCGGAACAGCTATTCCCTGCTGCCATTGATATTCTTAAGCAAAAAGGCGGGAAGCCCGCGTCAGAAGCGACCTTGTCTATCAGGTCGCTTCTGACGCGGGCTTCCCGCCCTGGTTGATTGTGCAATCGGAGGATGGAGATGACGCTTCGCTGCTCGCGTTGTTAGTCGGCTGCGGTGGCGACGGGCGCTTCGATACCCAGGCCGCGCGCGACGCGAGTGCCATAGTCGGGATCGGCTTTGTAGAAGACGCCAACCTGGCGCTGCTGGATTTCGCGGTTCGCACCACCCAGGTGAGCGACGATGTTGCCAACCAGGCGTGTCTTCTCGTCCTCGCTCATCAGACGATAGAGCAGGCCAGGCTGCACGAAGTCGTGGCTCTCATCACGGTAACCGCTGCGCTGGGTCTGGCCGTTGACGGCCAGAGGATGATGCTCAAACTCTTTGGCCGCTTGTGGACCACCGAAGCTGTTAGGCTCGTAGTTGACGTTGCTGCCGCCGTTGTCGTCGAAACGCATAAAGCCGTCGCGCGCGTAGCTGCGCACCTGAACCCGCGGGCGATTGATGGGCAACAGGTCGAAGTTGCCGCCCAGGCGATGGCGATGGGTGTCAGGATATGAGAAGATGCGCCCCTGCAGCATCTTATCCGGCGAGAAACCAATACCGGGCACGATATTCGTCGGCGCGAACGCGGCCTGCTCAACTTCGGCAAAGTAGTTGGCGGGATTACGGTCAAGCACGATACGCCCGAAGGGGATCAGCGGATAGTCACTGTGCAGCCAGACCCTGGTAACATCGAAAGGATCGAAACGGTACGTATCAGCATCCGCCAGGGGCATGATCTGCACATAGGCAGTCCAGCTAGCCGTCTGACCGCTGGCCAGGTGCTTGAAGAGATCCTGCGTGGCATAATCGGGATTTTCCCCGGCCACGCGGTTGGCCTCTTCAGGCGTCCAGTTCTCGATGCCCGCGTCCGCTTTGAAGTGATACTTGATCCAGAAGGCCTCGCCAGCGGCATTGATCCACTTATAAGTGTGCGAGCCGAAACCATCCATGTTCCGATAGGTTTTGGGCGTGCCACGATCCGAGAAGAGGATCGTCACCTGGTGCAACGACTCCGGTGTCAGCGAGAAGAAATCCCAGAACATATTTGCATCTCTCAAATTAGTCTGCGGATTGCGTTTCTGGGTATGAATCAGATCAGGGAACTTGATCGCGTCGCGAATAAAGAAGACCGGGGTATTATTGCCGACGAGATCGTAGTTGCCCTCGTTAGTGTAGAATTTGATCGCGAAACCACGCGGATCACGCGCGGAATCCGCCGAACCCTTCTCGCCACCTACGGTCGAGAAGCGGATGAAAAGCGGCGTCTTCTTGCCCACTTCATTGAGGAAATCAGCTCTGGTCCACTGCGTAACATCGTGAGTGACCTCGAAATAGCCATGCGCGCCCGCGCCTTTGGCATGAACCACGCGCTCAGGAATGCGCTCGCGATCAAAATGGGCCAGCTTATCAATCAGATGGACATCTTCCAGAAGAGTAGGGCCAGGATTTCCCGCGGTCAACGAATGCTGGTTATCAGAGACCGGGGCGCCGGTGCTGGTCGTTAGATACTCTTTTTCTGTCATAACTTGTGGAAACTTTCTATTCAAAACAAACTACAACGGGCGTGAATGCATCCTTCACCCCCAACACGCGCGTCCAGGCAGCCATCTCGCTCACCTGTCTACGCCTTATTTAGACAATGTCTATTTTATCACATTCTTCGGCCTCTGGCAAATGCAGGCGCTATTGGTCCTGAGCTTATCGTGAGTACGCTGTTTGTGCCTCTTGCAGCGATTGTCCTGCCGCAATTCCTGGTCGTAGAGTCGCTGGACCTGCTCAACACCCGGACCGGGGTGATTCTGGCTTTCTCCGGGGCAACGAGCGCGCTTTACGTGCTGCTCTTCGCGAATTTCTTCAAGGGTGTGCCAGAAGAACTGTTTTTGGAGCGTTGTCATCCTGACCAGGGAAACAACGAGAGTGCTGGCACAATGGGACAAGAAAATGTTTATGTGTACCTTGAGGCTTGCCTCGTTGAAAGGGGAAGAAAACATCAAGGAGATTGAAACTGGAACTCAAGATTTTGGGAGGTGATATGCCCAACCATGGGGGCATCGGCGCAGTCAGAGTCGATATTCCAGGTTTTCTGACCGTAGGTCTCGTCGTGTCCACCAGTATATTGATAGATGCGCTGATGGGCGCTCCAATCGCTATCGGCAATATATTTGTTCCCAAAAACGGTACAGGCGTGATCGTATTTTTCCGACCACGAGCCACCGCCAGCGATCCAGGCCACGGCTGGCACAACTTTGAGAACGCTGCCCATCATGGGATAATTGCTGGCCGAGGCATAGACGCCCGCCTGGTGATTGCGCGCGGCCAGTTCGTCGTCCCACCCATTCAGAAAGGCATTGACGGCCTGGATACAAGAACTGTCACGCGAACCGTCTTTCCTGGTCGCGTGGAAGTACTCCAGGTCGAAGTAGATTGGCGCGCGCCTGGAAAAGCCCAGGCTGTTGGCGGCTTTGATCGCGGCGTCGGCCTCATTCATGCCCTGAACGTAGCTGCGAACAGGGTTGCTACTCATTACTGTGTGCTGCCTGGCACAGGGCGCCTGCGGGCCAACCCAGGTGGGAAGCATGCTCCAACCCTGCTGATAGACCGTCCTGATCCACTCGGGTGTAAGTTCCTTCCCGCCACACGTGGGAAACATGCTCACTCCCCCCAGGTAAACATTCAGCCAGCGATACGGGGCCAGATTCCACCAGGTCTGGAGCAGATCAGCCGGAGGCGCCACACAGGTATCAAAGCCCGGCGCGGTCACAACCACCACATCTCCTACCGGACTCAACGGAACCTGCGCAGCCGCGGGAGTCTGACTGACCAGGCGCGTCGAGGCTGATGAAGTCAACAAAAAAAAGAGAGCCAGGCAACGCAATAGTATAGCTATAAGCTTGTGCCAGAAAAGCCTTTTCTTTTGCTCCTTGCGCGGCTGCTCTCGCTCTGAATCATTATACTCATCAACAGAGAAGACAACTTTTAATGGTCGTTGAACGCTCACTCAGCGATTTTCCTTGCTAGTATATGGGTCTCACTTTTTCTCTTTTCTCCCTTCAATTATCCAATAAAACGCTACCTTCTGGCGAATTACCTGGACTTTTTTCCCGTTTCTTATCCAAAGAGACCCCACACGCTCAATCTCTAACTGCCCGCGTCCTCTTCTCTCCTGGGATTCACCTGCCCGGCCTCATGAGAAAAAGAGAGCGCCGGGGCTTCGTGAAAAGTCCAGTTAATCGTGCCCTTGATCTGCTCCAGGTTGATAAAGAGTTCCTTGTGAGCTGGATAGCGCGTACCAGTGCGGTCGACAAAATAGCATGAGACCACTTTTCCCTCGATAATTTCCAGGAAAACCTGGCAGCGACCGCGCACGCCGGGAATCACGCGCACTTCCGCCGAAAGAACACCGTTTGAGCGGTAGCGCTCAAACGCCTTTAAGCTAAAAGCCAGCCCGACACTCGCATCGAACTGTTCTCCCCAATCATCCTTCACATCACCACCTCCACAAAAAAATAGCATGGCAAGACCCTGCGGTTCACTTAGATCGACAACCGCATTATACAGTATCCATCACGCTTGTGAAAAGAGTCGTCTCAGACACACTCTCAGCACCCACGGAGTTTCGCGCCGATGCTGAGAAGTTCTGAATAGGTATGTTCTTCTTTTCCTGCTTTAGAAGATCGCAGCGGCGGCATTTTCCCGCCTGCTATTTTCTCTCACTCAGGGGAGATGGCGGGCTCACTGCGTTCTTCTTGCCCTGTTTTCGCTGGAATTGAGCGATAGCCCAGCAGCGGCAAAAGTGGGGAGGCTATCATAGTGGTAACGACGGCCATGATCACCAGCATGGCGAAAAGGGTAGGGGAGAGGATACCTGCCTGGAGGCCGATATTGAGAATAATCAGTTCAACAAGCCCGCGAGTATTTATCAGAACACCGATAGTCAGCGACTCGCGCCACGATTTGCCGATCAGGCGCGTCGCAAAGGTTCCACCTGAGATCTTGCCCACGCAGGCGGTGAGCAAAACAAGCAAGCAGATTGACCAGAGGCCAATCCCTTGAATAAGCCCGATGCTCGTCTGTAGACCGCTATAGACAAAGAACAGCGGCAAGAAGAGCACCTCATTGACCTGGTCAATACTACGCACATGCGTGGTAAAGGCCACGTTGCGTGGCAGACAGATGCCCGCAAGAAACGCCCCGAAAACCGGGTGAACCCCAATCGCGCTGGTGATATAGGCCGAGATCAGGAGGAATACCAGGCTGAGCGCCATCTGCAAAGGCCGGGCTTGAATTCGACGCATCACGAAATTGAGCAGTGGGCGCATCCCGAACAGCATACCAGCGGTAAACAGGATGGTCAACGCAACGGTAGCGACGACTGAAAGGATGCTTTCTCCGTGGGCAACGGACAACACATAGGCCAGCAAACACCAGGCAATCACATCGACCACAGACGCGCAGGTGAGCGCGAGCATCCCAATATCTGTCCCCAGCATTTTCTTTTCCGCCAGGAGACGTGCCAGCACAGGAAAAGCAGTCAATGCCATGGCGGTACCAACGAGCAACACAAAGGGAAAGAACGTTGCCTTTGCGCCCGCCAGGCCAGGATAGAGCCATGCCCCCAGAAACACACCCAGGACAAGTGGCACAAGAATACTGCTCAAGGATACCAGCAGCGCCTTGCGGCTCTGGCTCAGCATGAGCTTCGTCTCCAGCCTGGAGCCCAGCGAGAACATATAAAGAATCAAGCCGATATCCCCGAAGGTCTGGAGAACCGGCAGGCTCTTCGCGGGAAAAAGGCTGGTTTCCAGCGCGGGCCAGAGCGCTCCGAGTAGCGATGGCCCCAACGCCAGCCCGGCCAGGATCTCTCCGATCACCCACAAAAGACCAATACGCCGGCCAAGATGGCCAAAAAGCTGCACAATCACTAAGATGACTATCATCTGGAGTAAGAGTTGTCCGGTAAACACACGTGCTCCTTCTCGGAAATACCCGATCCGAGATGTATCGTTCATTCAGCCCTGACAAGGCAAAAGAACAGGCCCAAAGGCCTGCGAGTTCAGTTCATCTATACAACGATACTGGATGGGTTTTTTCTCTTGTTCAGCGGATCATTGATGCTGATGATGCCAAATTCCAGGCGCTCACTCAGGCGGAAAGCCCGGCCCGGATCGCGAGTAAAGGCGTAGGCGGCCAGCCCGGAGGCAAGTTCCGTTTTCTCCTCTTAAACCGGAACTTGCCTCTGGTGATTCTTACAGATGCAAGATCCGTGTCAGGAAGGCGCTGACCTGGTTGTCATAGGTCTGCGGATTGGTATTCCAGGCTTCGGTGTGTTCCGTGTTGGGCACGCGCACATAGGTGACAAACGAGCTGTGAGCCTGCGCGAAGGTATCGCCGACACCAGGTGGAGTCGTTGTGTCGTCCGCGCCCTGGAAGAGCAACATGGGAGTGGATGGCTGCGACTGACTGAGTTGGTCGAGCGCGTCGAAATTGATACCGCTGCGCATGGTCGCCACGAGTTCGGCGACATTGGCGAAGAAGCCTGGCAGGGAACGCCTCTGAGCCTGGAAGGACAGGGTGTCCCGCCAGTTGAGGACCGGGGCATCGAGCACTAGCGCCTGGATAGAGCTGGCCAGCGATGTATGATGTACAAACGCCTCCACCACGGCTCCTCCCTGCGACCAACCATAGATCACGAGATGTTGTGCCCCGTGGGCCATGGCGTAATGAGCCGCGGCATCCACATCCTGCCACTCGGTATCTCCCAGGTGATCAAACCCATCAGGGCTGGCGGGCGCGCCGACATCATTGCGATAGGAGATGGCCAGGAGCGGCAAACCAAGGCGGGCCAGCGGAGGAAAAACGCGCAAGGCTTCCTCGCGCGAAGCGCCGCGGCCATGCACCAGAATGACCCAGGTGCTGAGCTTACCAGGCACATACAAGGCCGGCATTGTGCCCAGTGAATCGGGCACCTGCACATCATTGATCGTCAGTCCCAGGCTGTCTTTTAACTGGCCTGAGTAAACATTTCTGGTCCAGAAGACCTTCGTGCCCCGCGTCAGAGGAGCAGTCATCTGGAGCAACTGGCGCGTCACCGCTGTATTGTTCGAGGAGATCACAGGACCAACAATGGCCGCGCCACCGGGCCACTGAATTTCAAACTCGCCTGGATGCGACGTATCAAAGCTACGCTCCAGCGTAATCGTGTGCGTACTCACATCTGTAACAGAAATGGTATATGTAGGGAGGTAATGAACCACCTCAAGCACCTGGCTTGAGAAATAAAAACCGATCACCCCCAGCGCGATTCCTCCCAGCAGCACCAGAACCAGCAGCACAATCAACAAGCTCTTGAGCAGACGCCGCCGCAGACGTTTCGGAGCTGCGAGGGTCGCCTTTGCATTCGTCTTTGTTTGGGTTATCATCCTGCTATACCCGTTATAACTTTCTTACTAGCAATCAACCATTTATCGCATTTTACATACATCAGGAGCCATTCACGTCATAAGCACTATTTTCATTTCACAATTTGTTCAACCAGACGTGCCGCCCTATCCTGGCAAACAGTATCTCGATGGAGACGTTTCTCAGATGAGTCAACTATACAGGAAATATGCTCAAGAAAAAAGAGGTCAAATGACCCATTTCCAGAAATCGTGGGTTACTACAGTATTTTCAAGCCTGAGGCGAGACGATACACATGAGCTTCTCGTTTTGCGAGGAGCTCACAGGCAAAATGACGTAGAGGGGCGGGGATTGGCTGTGGTGTGGCGCTTAGCGTCTCGTTCTCCGAACGAGCGGGGCGCGGCCTGGCGGTTGGGATGGTCTGGGACCAGCCTTGATGGGAGGAATGGGCAAAGTAACAGGTGTATTGGGGATAAGGGCAATTTCGTGGCCGTGATGCCCGACCTCCAGCGGATCTCCCGCAGAGAGGGTGTAAGTTACCTCTTCGGGGGTGACTTCAATGCACAGGCGGCGGTCGCGGAAGACGATGGTAAAAGACAGCTTCTGGAGTTCCTCTGGCAAGCGCGGCGCGAATGAGAGTTTGCCAGCGCAAACGCGCGTTCCCCCGAAGCCCACAACCAGCGCGGTCCAGGCACCCGCCAGCGAGGCGATGTGCAGGCCATTGCGTGTGTTGTGCTCCAGATTATTCAGGTCCATCAGCGCGGCCTCGCCGAAATAGTCGTAGGCGAGTTCGAGCTGGCCAACTTCAGCGGCTATGATCGCCTGGGTGGCCGCCGAAAGGGAGGAATCGCGCACAGTGAGCGGCTCGTAATAGGCAAAATTGCGCGCTTTCAGCTCCGACGAAAAAGCATCGCCGCGCAGTTGCATGGCCAGCACCAGGTCAGCCTGCTTGATCACCTGCTTACGATAGAGATCGAAGTAGGTAAAGTTCAAGAGCAGGGGATATTGATCCGGGGTTGTAGCGGCAAAGTCCCAGACCTCGTGTTCAGTAAAGGTTTCGTCCTGGGGTGTGACGCCCAGGTGTTCGTCGAAGGGCAGGAACATGTTCTGCGCGGCCATGCTCCAGCGGATGACTTCGGCAGGTTCGACTCCGAGGGCGTGGGCCTGCTGGGGATGGCGCTGGACGGCCTCACTGGCGAAGCGCAGATTATATTGCGCCATCAGGTTGGTATAGACATTATTGTCCACCAGCGCGCTGTACTCGTCCGGTCCAGTCACGCCGTTGATACGAAAGCGCCCGGCGGGGTCATGATAGCCCAGTGAGCACCAGAGCCTGGCGGTCTCGATCAGCAGCTCAAGGCCGACCTGCGCTTCAAACTCCATATCGCCGGTACATTCAATATAATAGCCCACTGCGTAGGCAATATCCGCGTTGATATGGAAGGCGGCAGTGCCCGCGGGCCAGTAGCCCGAACACTCCTCTCCGTGAATCGTGCGCCAGGGGAAAGCAGCGCCGCGCAGGCCGAGCTGGCGCGCATGCTCCCTGGCCTGGGGCAGCGTCGAATGGCGCCAGCGCAGTGCGTCGGCGGTCGCGCGCGGCAACGTGAGGGTAAGCATGGGCAAGACAAAGCTCTCCGTGTCCCAGAAGACGTGGCCGTCGTAGCCAGGACCGGTCAAACCCTTGGCTGGCAGCGGACGACGCTCTCCACGCGCGCCCGCCTGGAGCACGTGAAAAAGGGCGAAACGTAGCGCCTGCTGAATCTCAGGATCTCCCTCCAGCTCGATGTGCGCGTTCGTCCAGAAATCGTCGAGATAGGTCCGCTGCTCCTCCAGCAGCCCATCCCAGCCGGTCCAGCGCGCGGCTGAGAGCGCGGCTCTAATCTGGTCATGTACGGATGGTAGTGAGCGCTTGCTTGACCAGCCATAGGCGAGAAACTTGACCAGCCGCAGCCGCTCGCCTGGTTTCAACTCAGCAATGAAACAGACGCGCGCGACATTTGGGGAACTTTCGGACTCAATGGCCAGGTCCGCCGGTCCCTCAACAATGTGGTCCATCGCTGCCCCAACGCGCAGCCCACTTTTCTCAGTATGATGCACCATCAAACCGCTTGTACCCTGAACCATATGTTCCTCACACGCGAGTGGAGTAAGCGGAGCGACTCCAGCTCGTGGATCTCGCTCAAGATCTGGCGGTGCCTCGTTGGCGACAAGCTCTGACTGCAAAACAACGCGAACTGCGGTATCCACTGGCTCCACTTCATAGCAAATGGCGACAATCGCCCGCTGCGTAAACGAGACCAGGCGCGTGGAAGTAATGTTCACCGTAGCGCCCGCGGGCGAGGTCCAGCAGACGTTACGGCGCAGCACCCCCGCGCGCAAATCCAGTACTCGCTCGTGACTATGCACCTCCCCATAACGCACATCAAAAGGCTCGTCATCGACCAGCAGGCGAATAATTTTCCCATTGATGACATTGATGACCGTCTGACCAGACTCGGGATAGCCATAGGCGATCTCTGCATAGGGCAGCGTGCGCAACTCATAGACAGAATTCAAATAGGTGCCCGGAATACTGTATGGCTCTCCTTCGTCAAGATTGCCACGCAGCCCGATATGCCCGTTGGAGAGAGCAAAAATAGATTCTGATTGCGCGAGAATGTCGAGTTTGAGATCCGTTTCGCGGATAACCCATTCCTCGACAGGAAAGGATGGATGACTGATCATTGCCACTGCCCCTTACTGAACACAACTTCTTCCCGCCCGCTCTAATGAGCCAGGCCAGGTTCAAACGCCGATACCACTACAAAAACAACTCTTTTTTCTCAATACGTTCTAGCAGCCGCTCTCCGTTTCAAAGACCGGCGATCTCTGCGATTGCACAGACCCTGTTTGTCACGATTGCTCTGGCTCGTTCGTGCCCTACGAGAGAAAAGCGAAGACGAAAGGAAGAGGCAATGCAGCAGCTACAGGCAATTATCTTCGATCTGGATGGGGTACTGACGGATACCTCGGAATATCATTATCGGGCCTGGAAGCACCTGGCAGATGACGAGAAGATCCCGTTTACGCATGAAGAAAATGACGTACATTTGCGAGGAATTAGCCGACGCGAATCATTGGAATATCTCATCAGAGGACGCCAGTACACAGAGCAACAGATTCAGGAGATGATGGAGCGCAAGAACCGCTATTATAACGAGTATATTCGAGCAATGACCCCGGCAGAACTGGTGCAAGGGGGGCGCGAGCTTTTGCAGGGAATTCGCCAGGCCGGGATGAAGACAGCCATTGCCTCGACCAGCAAAAACGCTCACACGGTCCTGCGCCTTCTGGAGATCACGGATCTCTTCGATGGCATAGCCGATGGCTCCTGCGTGGTCAACGAGAAACCGGCTCCTGATATTTTCGTCTTTGCCGCTGGCCTGGTTGGCACGCCCACGCCCCGCTGCCTGGGAATCGAGGACGCGGCGGCTGGAGTTGAAGCCATCAAGTCCGCGGGCATGCGCGCGCTGGGTATTGGCCCGCGCGAGCGCTTCCATGGCGCTGACGCGGTACTGCCTTCGCTGGCCGAACTACAGCTAGCTCAACTCGCCAGCCTGTGTTCTCCGCTATAACTCTCCTTGAGTATCGCCAAAAGTTGGAGTGCCGGGATGCAGGCGCTCTTCTTTGCCCTGCCCGACGCGCGTGGCCGCTCCCTGCTCATAGTGGCGCGTCTGAAAGCGCTCGGAGATGGCAAAATTAGGATCAATCTGAGTTGTAGCCCGATCTTTGACCACCGGCGGCAGGGCCTGGAAACTCTTTAAGAGCGGATAGCCTTCAAAATCATCATCGAGCAAGATCCTGCGCAGGTCGGGATGGCCGCGAAAACGAATGCCGAAAAGATCGTAGGTCTCCCGCTCCAACCAGTTCGCGCCGGGCCAGACAGAGACAAGGCTCTCCACCTCTGGCCTCTGAGTGTCAACGCGCACGCGCAATTGTAAAAGCTGTTTGCGAGAAAGCGCGCGCACGTGATAGACCACCTCAAGATGGTCAAGCATATCCAGGCCTGAGATCGAGCTTAATAAGTTAAAGCCGAGTTGATGGTACAAAAAACGACAGACCGTGAGCAAGTGAACCGGCTCCACGTCCATACTCACGATATCGCCTCTTGTTGTGGAGATCATCGGCTGCTGGCCCAGTAGATGTTCGAGGGCGGTCAGATCGCGCCACAGCTCTGCCTGCCCATCTTTACGCGCACGCGCGCCGCGAAGCTGGTTTTGTGGCGATGGTTGAATAGCCATTGTTCTCTCCTTTCCCTTCCTGCCTGAGCACGTTGTAAAGAACGCCCCGAGCCGCTAGCGATCAACGCATCCCAGAATGATGTCTATGCTGCCGATAATGGCAATCGCGTCACTGATGCGGTAGCCACTTAAGAGGAGGGGCAGAATCTGGAGATTCGAGAACGAGGGGGAGCGCATCTTCGCCCGCCAGGGATATTCGCTACCGTCGCTGAGCATATAGAAGCCATATTCGCCCCGGCTGTTTTCAATCGCAAAGTACGTCTCCCCGCGCACCGGACGCAGCGCTATGGGACCATGAGCCGAGATAGCACCGGGAGGCATGTTCTCAATCGCCACCCGGCAAAGGCGAATGCTCTCGTGAATCTCCTGCACGCGCACGTGGTAGCGAGCGAAACAATCGCCCTCCTGCCGCACCTGAACGTTCACCGGGACTTCGCGATAGGCCATGTAGGGCTGGTCCACGCGCAAGTCAAAGCTGACGCCGCTGCCGCGCAGCATCGGGCCGGTCAGACCGTAAGCCAGTGCTTGCTGGGGATCGACATAGCCGACGCCCTGCGTGCGCGCAAGAAAGACTTCGTTACCAGTGATCAATTCCTCCAGTTCCCGCATATTTTTCTCAGTGGTATCCAACCAGGCCAGGCATTCCGCCAGCCAGCCCCTGGGAAAGTCATGGAGCACCCCGCCAACGCGGATGTAGTTGTTTGTGAAACGGCTCCCCGCCAGAGATTCAAAGAGTGACATCATGCCTTCGCGATCACGGAAGGTCCAGAGCACAGGCGTTACCGCGCCCAGGTCCAGCATATATGTGCCGATGGCGAGCAGATGGCTGCCAATGCGCTGCATTTCACCCACCAGCAGGCGCATATACTGCGCCCGGCGCGGTGGTTCAAGCCCCATCATCTGCTCCACTGCGCCCGCGTAGGCAATCTCGCAGAGCATGGGAGAGAGATAATCCGTATTATCAGTGTAACGGATACCCTGCATATAGGTCCGGTTCTCAAAAATCTTCTCCATGCCCCGGTGCAAATAGCCAAGCACCGGGGTACAGGACACAATCGTCTCCCCCTCCAGGGTCAGCACCAGGCGCAACACTCCATGCGTGCTGGGATGCTGCGGTCCCATATTCAAAAACATCTCCTGGCTCTTAATCCCTTCCGGAGAAATTGGACCAAGGGGATGCTCAATACTCTGCCTGCTCTCAGTCGCCATATCATACCTCTTCCTGTTCGCTCGATCTGGATAAGACCCTTTACGTTTCGCCCCAAAAAGGGATTTCTCCTACTAATACGCCAGTAAACAGGAGAAGGCGACTCAACAAAAAGGCACGCGGTAGAACCATTTCTCAGATAGCTCAAAGCAGAAAAAGGCTCTATTGTTATCACTGCCTGACGCTGAAATTAAGCAGAGAGTCATTGAGAGCATTATGCCAGAAGGAGCATTATGCCGGCCAAAGAGTACCAGACGAGTTCTACCTGTTCGTTAAAATCGTATATCTAACATACGCAACATTTTTTTCTAACGCATCGCAGAAAAGAGAGGAATTTTGACCCAAACCAACCAGGCTCCTTTATCCCAGGTTGCATCTCACTGGCAGGTGAAAAAACCAGGGCTTCAGGAAAAAAGTAAGAATACTATTGCAGCGCTTGATGGAGTGCGCGCTATTGCGGCACTGCTTGTAGTCAGTATCCACGTGAGTGAGATAGCTGGCGTTCCCTGGGATGTGAATCAGAATCCCATCGCAACGGCCTGCGCGTTTTTCGGTAGAACCGGTGTAGTCCTGTTCTTTGTTCTCTCAGGCTTCCTTCTCTTCCTGCCCTACGCCAGGGCGCTCCTCTTTCAGGAAGCATGGCCTTCAGCACGCACGTTTTATCTCCGGCGCATCTTTCGCATCTGGCCGGGCTACTACTTCACACTGTTCATAATGATTCTCTTGTTTAGCCCTGCATACTTCCAACCAGCACACTGGCCACAACTTGGCCTGTTTCTGACCTTTTTCATGGATTCATCTCAACAAACCTGGCAAAAGATCGACGGCCCCCTCTGGACATTGGCGATTGAGTGGCAATTTTACATGCTTTTACCGTTGATCGCCCTCGGTTTTTCGCTGGTTGTCAAACGCCTGACTTGCTCTCCACAACAACGTTTGAAGGTGGTATTACTCTGTTGCACAGGAGTGATCATCTGGGGGCTGCTGATTCGTGGCTTTGGTCTGACGTATCAACGCCATCCAGATATGAATGTCCTGATCCCGCACCCTATCCTCAATGGTATTTTGTTCTTCACATTTGGTATCCAGGGAAAATATCTCGAAGTCTTCGCGTTGGGCATGATGGTGAGCGCCTGCTATACTTTCGCGTGCCATCTTGAAGCCGGCAAACTACTGAAAGGATATCTGCAACGATTGAGCAATTGGATCTGGGGGTCTGGCTTACTTGTGCTCGTTTTCATCGCGCTCTGGCAGGTTGAGGCCGAGACTGATCGCAATGCTATGCCCGATTTCACTTCTTTCAGTTTTTTCTCTCCTCTCAGATCTTTTTATGCATGGATTGGGGAGCCACTCGCAGGGGCCGGCTTTGCTCTCTGTATTGTAGCCATACTCTTTGGATCTCCAGCACTCAAATGGCTTTTTGAAACGCGTTTTCTACGTGGGATTGGCCTGCTTTCCTATGGTCTGTACATGTGGCACCTCAACCTGATCCTCATTTTCAATAGCTGGATTTCATCGCATTTGTCCGGGGTTGGAGGAACATTTGCCAGAGATGGAATTCTCTGGGGACTGGTGTTCATAGTTATTATCCCTTTCTCTTTCCTCTTCTACAAAATCATCGAAGAGCCAGGGATACGCCTGGGCGCCCGGCTAACTCGTAGGAAACCTGATCAGTATCACCCTCAGCGAACGAGCTGATTGACAGACTGCTGGTGGTAAATTGTAGCACTTCGAGACAATCCTTACCTCGAAGTGCTACAATAATTTTCAGAATCAATCCACAAGTATTGACAACCAAACAAAACATTAGGTAAACTTATTCTTGTACCGTAACCACAGAAAAGCCGCCATGAGACAAACTATAATTATGGCGGCAGCGTTATGTATTACATCAATTACAGCAAACCAGCAGTGGATCTTTATCGCTGTTTAAACTGACACAAAAGCGTTTTCACCAGAGAGGCCCTGTGAGCCCGTTGTCGGACAACGGGCTCACAGG
>DASVMX010000079.1:0-19249 GCA_036384215.1 Ktedonobacteraceae bacterium
CGTAAAGGGATGCCTGGGCGGAAAGATCTGCTCTCGTGGCACTGTCCGTAGGATATCCAGGGACGCGGCCATAATGTATCCGCATTTTGGGCAACCAAACCGTTTGAGATTCCAGTAGCCTGGTCTCTCTTCTTTACTCCCATAGGGAAAGGGCAACTCCTGAAAGGTTTTGCCGGTGCAGAAGCCCGGCTCACGAGCAATATGGATCTGGAGCCAGTGATTGCGTGATTCCTCGTTCCATTCCTCCCAGGTATGCCCAGGTCGTGGCAAGATGATACTCATCCCCTGCAACCTCCTCAACGCTTCTCGTACGCTCAAAGGTCTTTTATCGAGTGAATGGTTCTCTCGTCTTTGTGGCCGCAGTAGGGGCAGACACGCTGGAATGTCGATTCCTGGAGGGTGATGTCGATTTGGGGAGCATGGACGGTGAGGGTCGCCTCGGGAAGATCCTTCCCGGCCTCCAGCGTGAGCGATACGCTCTGTATACGCATCACATTCGTCAGATCCTCGCCGCTCTCCGCATCCAGCACTTTGGTGTTATGAGGTATTCCTGTGTGATTAACGATTCGTATAGCCAACTTCTGCCTCCTCTATCCACTCTTTTCCCTGGTCGGGTCATCGCTAGAGAGGATAGAGGAGAACCGGAAACCTGTCGAATTTTTGGCAGGACTGAGGAAAGGCGATAGACTGATCGGGCTTCGAGTGTGTTGTTGTTGTGTTGAGGAGAGAGAAGAGATGCCCGATCAGTTAAACGCCCCTATCAATCAAAATACCCCGGAAAACCCTTCCCAGGAACCTGAGCCCTTTGAGCAGATGTATCGAACGTTATACGACTACTATTTCAGGAAAATCAGTTTCCTGGACCTTCTCCAAAAGTGGGAAGAGCTTCTTGATTTACCGTCTCCTACTCTTCCGCTTGGAAATAGGTTATAGTTAAGAAGGCAGACTGCGTAGGATGTGTCTGTCGTCTCTATGCATAGAAGGAGATTTGTATGATTTGCCGCATAAACGAAGAGCTTCCCCCTCTTCCCTCTCTTTTAGAACCATTTGCCAAAGATCAGGTAATTATGCTGAATGGCCATGAATATCTTAGTGAGGAACAAGAAGAAGCTATTTCTACCTATGTAGAGCAAGGTGGGGGATTAATCTGTTACGGAGCCGCAGTTCAGCGCTATCATGAAAGTGAGTCGATAGGGAAGTTGATCGGTCCAGTACACGGTTTCCCCACACGAGAGACGGAACTTCGAATAAAACGTGCGACCACCCGGCACTATCTCACGCGCCGGGTGGAAACCTTTTACATAGTCGAGAACGTCTATATGCTGGACGCGATCCCGCCAGATGCTGAGCCAGTATTCCAGACGAGTTGGGGACCGTCCGGGTTCACAGAGAAGGTAAATGAGCAAACAGGTGTTGTATTATCGTGGCACTATACTCCCCACACCATCGCATATACCCGCGCCTATGGCCTGGGACGCGTCTTCTGCACGGTCCTGGGCGCGACTCCACACACACTTTCCCACCCGGCGGTCCAGCAGATGCTGGCTCGCGCTACATGTTATGTCAAGCAGCAGGATATCCCGGAACTCCCGGTGCGCGTGGCGATGCTGGGCTATGGCGCGATTGGCTTTGAGCATGGCACAGCGATTAATGCGGTGGATGGGCTGGAGTACACGCTGGTCTGCGACCGCAACGAGGAGCGGCTGACCCAGGCCCGGCGGGCCTTCCCCGGCGTGCGCACCTGCCAGGACGCCGAGCAACTCGCAAACGATCCCGATCTTGACCTGGTGATTATATCGACTCCCCCAAATACACACGCTTCCCTGGCCATGCAAATGCTGCGCGCTGGCAAGCACGTGGTAGTTGAGAAACCTTTTTGTCTGACTACGGAGGAAGCCGACGATATGATCGAGCTGGCCCGTGAGCGCCAGCGCTTGCTGACGGTCTATCAATGCCGGCGCTGGGACCCCGATTACCTGGCGATTCGGCGCGTGGTCAATCAGCAGATCATCGGGCCGATCTTCCACCTGGAAACCTTTATCGGAGGGTACGCGCACCCCTGCGACTACTGGCATTCGCACGAGCCGATCTCTGGCGGCGTGTTCTATGATTGGGGTTCGCACTACCTGGACTGGATTCTCCAGTTGATTCCCGATCGCGTGGTAAGTGTGAGCGGGGTCGCGCACAAGCGCGTCTGGCACGATGTGACTAACGCCGATCAGTCGAGCGTGCGCCTGCGCTTCGCGCAGGGACAGGAGGCGGAGTTCCTCCACTCGGATATCGCCGCGGCACTCAAACCTAAATGGTACATCCTGGGCGAACGTGGTGCCATTGTCGGTAACTGGCGCCAGGAGGTCGTGAAAACTCGGCGCTGGTCGGGTGATCTGATCGAGGAGCGCCTGGCTCCCTCCGAAGCATTGCCGGACGTAAGTGTTTTCACGCGTACCCCGGACGGCACGCTGCACGAACAGCGGATCACCCTCCCCGACGTACCAGCCTACCCGTTTCACACCAATCTAGCCAATCATCTCCACAATGGCGAAGTCCTGGCTGTGCCTGCGGAAGAAGCACGGCGCAACATTGCGGTCATGGAAGCGGCCAGGCGTTCGGTTCAAATGGATGGCGCTACGATCATGCTCAATTGCTAGAGAGAAATACGCAAAAATAAAGAGAGAAGGGACATTTCTATGCAATGCAGTTGGGGCGTACTGGGACCAGGCTTCGTCGCCACGCGAGCGGTGATTCCCGCTATCCAGCGCTCGCGCAATGGACGGGTACGGGCGCTAGCCAGCCGGAACCTGGAGCACGCACGCGAACTGGCTGGCCAGTGGAATGTCGAGCGCGCCTACGAAGATTACCAGCAATTGCTGGATGATCCGGCAATTGACGCGGTGTACCTCGCGCTGCCCAACCATCTTCACTACGCCTGGACCATCCGAGCCGCGCAGGCGGGCAAACACGTACTATGCGAGAAACCGCTGGCCTGTACTGCCAGCGAGGGAGAGCAGATGTGGGAAACTTGCCGGCTCGCGGGCGTGCAATTGATGGAGGCAGCCATGTACCGCTTTCATCCGCGCTCACAGCGTCTGCACCAACTGGCAACAGATGGCACACTGGGGCAACCACGCTTCTTGCACAGTACGTTCACTTTCACCCTGAATAGTCCGCGCAACTATCGCCTTACGCTGGAATACGGCGGCGGCGCACTGCTGGACGTGGGCTGTTATTGCGTGAATGCTCTGTGTTGGCTGGCTGGCACGTCGTCTATCGAAGTTCTATCGCACGCAGTCCAACGTGAAACAGGAGGCGTCGACCTGGATGCTGGCGCGCTGCTGCGCTTTGCTGACGGGGCGCTGGGACATTTCCAGTGCAGCTTCGCCGCGGCGGAGCACCAGAGCATCGAGTTGATCGGCGGCGAGGGCGCGGTAACGGCGCCGCTGGCCTTTACTGCCTGGCACGCGGACACAACCACGCTGCGCATCCAGCATAGAGGTCGGATCATCCACGAAGAGTTCGCACCCGTTGATCCCTATCAACTGATGGTCGAACATTTCGCCTCGGCACTCCAGGGAGAGACCGGGATCAGCTATCCTCCCCAGGAGGCGCTCCAGACGCTGCGCGTGCTGGACAGGGTTCGCGCGCGCTGGTAAGGCTTCGCCGGTTATGGTCCTGTTTTTTCCTGTGATACAATGCACCAGTCTGAACGGCGCGTTCAGAACTGGTTATTTATGTTGCGTTGAAAGAGGCAATAGATGTCCACGACGATAGATTTTGGTCTGATGTTACAAGCGGCAGCAAAAAATGTGCCCGCGGCTGAAATATTCGAGTACAATCGTGGTCTGATAGATAGACTCGGACCAGGCTTTACCACCGTCTGGCTGGAGGATCATTTACAGTGGGGCGATGTGGCAGGGCTGGAATGCCTGACCACCCTGAGCTACCTGGCAGGCGCTTATCCCCACTATAACTTCGGCTCGCTGGTCCTGAGCCAGTCCTACCGCAATCCGGCCCTGCTCGCGAAAATGGCGGCCAACCTCCAACTGGCCTCGCGCGGGCGCTTTATTCTGGGCCTGGGCGCTGGCTGGAAAGAGGATGAGTACCGCGCCTATGGCTACCCTTTCCCAGACGTGAAGACGCGCATGGAAGAACTGGAAGAGGCCGCAACGATTGTCAAAGCCATGTGGCGCGAGCGCCCGGCCTCGTTTGAGGGCAAGCATTATCAGATCCACGAGGCATACTGCGAGCCACAGCCCGATCCGCCGATCCCTCTGCTGATCGGCGGCGGCGGCGAAACCAGAACACTTGCCATCGTGGCCCGGCACGCGGACTGGTGGAATTTCAATTCGTGTCTGGTTGAGGTCTACGCGCGCAAAGCAGCTCTGCTCAAAGAACACTGCGCTCGTATCGGCAGAAATCCCGCCGAAATCAAGCTGACCTATCTGAGCACCGCCAGCGTTTCGGAGAAGCCAGAAGAGGTCGAGCGCAGCACAGAAAAGCATTTTGTGGCCGGAAATAGCGCTGAAGTAATTCGGGAGATCGAGCAACTACAAGCCGTGGGCGTCACCCATTGCATGTTCCGTTTTCTCGATCCCGCGTCGCTTGAGCGCTTTGTCCAGACTGTTTTGCCGCATTTCGCCTGATCCGCGTTATTGGGCCTGGAGATAATCTCCCTCGATGGTCGTCAACTCCACCAGGTTACCAAAGGGATCGCGACAGAAAAAGCGCGGGCGATGTGGGATGGGCTCGGCCTCGGTAATAGTCACGCCAGCCGAGTTCAGGCGATGGCGATAGTCGGCCAGGTCATCTACGGCGAGGCAGAAATGATTCTGCTCATTGCCTGTGTGCGCAGGACCATTAGGGGAGCAATGGAGTTCCATCTCCCCTTCGCCCACGATAAACCAGACAAGATGAAGATGTGCCAGAGAACGCGGCGGCTCTTTCTCTTCCAGACCAAGCAGACGGCCATAAAAGGCGCGAGCGGCTTCCTGTCCTCCTTTGGCTATAATCACAGACGTGTGTTGTAAGCGTGGTTTTGCCATGGTACTGAACCCTTCACTGATCGGATTTTATGCCTGGCTTTATTGTACCACAAGGGATGAGCCACATCGCCGCACATTCCTGCCATGCAAAGACGAGAAATACGCCGTTTTTCGGCGTATTTCTGCCATAGGAGCACGACACATTTTTATGCACATGATTTCCTCTTCGCGACGCTGCTTGTCGCGGCTGCCGGGTTCGCGCTCATCGGGTTGTTTCTTCTGAGAAGCCCTGCCTTTCGGATTATATAAAGCAAGTTGCCAGCCCCGTTGAGAAAATCAATCGGGCTGGCAACTTATTCTCTGCAGGAATGCTCTCTTTTACATCAGGACCAGTTCTTTCTCGGATGCTTCACTCTCCTGTACCACTTCTTCGGACTTTGTGCTGCTCTGTCCGGTTTTGAGGGGTAGTTCTTTGAGCAGGAAGGCGGCGACAAGGGAGATCAGGGCGAAGACCAGGACGGCGATAAAGCCGTGGGTCAGCGCGCCGGAGAGCGCCAGTTTGGAGGACATGCTGGTGGGCAGATGGCTCAGCAGGTTGCCGGAGATCGCGCTGGTAATGGCTGTACCGACAATTGCGATGCCCAGGCTCGCTCCAACCTGGCCCAGGTAGCGCAGCGCGGCGGTGCTGACGCCCAGGCGGTTCTGTGGCAGTGCGTTCTGCACAACCAGCATAGGCAGGGAGAAGAAGGTGCCAACGCCCATGCCGGTCAGGACCATAAAGCTGATGGCCTGGAACAGGTTGGTAGTCGGGGTCATACGTGTGATCAGGAACGCGCCCACACTCATCAGCAGCGCTCCCGCGATGGCGACGATGCGATACTTTTTCAGGGCGTTGATAGCCGCGCTACAGAGCATTGCGCCAATTACCATGCTCACCGAGAAAGGCGTCATTACCAGGCCCGCGCTGGTCGGCGAGACTCCCAGCACGCCCTGGAAGAAGAGCGGCAGATAGAGCGAGAAGCCCAGCAGGACCATCATTTGCAGCAGGGAGAGCGCAGCCCCGACGCTGAAGATTCGATGACGGAAGAGATCCAGAGGCAGAATAGGCTCCTGCGCATTACGCTCGACGAAGACAAACAGGACGAAGAGAGCAATGCCTGCCACGAGTACTCCCAATACCTGCGGAGAGGTCCAGGCGTAGACCTGGTCGCCGCCCCAGGTGAGGCCCAGCATCAGGCTGATCGTCGCCGCGCCGCACAGGATGGCGCCCGGAAAGTCAATCTGGCGCAGAGATTTCCAGCCAGCCCAGGCGCTGGTGCGGATCGAAAGGTTGGCCGGCAGAAGCACCAGCAGCGCGATGACCGCGACCAGGCCGAGCGGCAGATTGACGTAGAAGACCCAGCGCCAGCGTGACTCTTCGGTTACCAGGCTACCCAGCAGCGGACCATGCTCGGCCAGCCAGCCGCCGAAGGTGGGTCCCAGCAGAGTCGAGACACCATAGACCAGGCCGAAAAGCCCGCTCCACTTCGCCCGCTCAGCCGGCGGCAAAAGATCCGCCTGCACCGTGGCTACCAGCGCCATACCGATGCCAGCTCCCAGACCCTGGATGCCGCGAAAGATAATCAACTGGTCCATACTCTGGGACGCGCCTGCCAGAAACGAGCCTAGCAGGAAGAGAAGTGTGCCGGAGAGCAGGAACCACTTGCGCCCAAACTGATCGGACAGTTTGCCGACCAGCGGAATCATCGTCATTGAAGCAAGGATATACGCTGTCACCACCCAGCTATAGCGATCCAGGCCGTGCAATTGTGCAACGATACGCGGCATGGCAGTCCCAACAATCGCCGAATCGAGCGCCTCCAGGAAAAGGGTCAGCATCAGGGCGGCCATCACCGCGCCAAACGCGAAGCCGCGCAGCCTCTGATCTATAGAAGAAACAATTGCTGTCTTCATAATGTTTTTTCTCTTTCATTTCGCTTGACTTCTTTCATATACAAAGTATATCCTTAAAGGAGGACAGAATCAGCCCTCGTTTAGCGCGAGATCAGCACAAAGCAGAGAAAGTGGTGAAGTGTCATGTACCATCCGACCAGTCGCGTTTTGACTGTGCTTGAATTGCTCCAGGCCAGACCCTCGATCACCGGCCCGGAGTTAGCCGCTCGTTTGGAGATGGATGTACGCACGGTGCGGCGTTATATCACCCATCTCCAGGATGTTGGTATTCCGATAGAAGCGAATATTGGCCGCTACGGCGGCTACCGGTTGCGTCCCGGCTTCAAGCTGCCGCCGCTGATGTTTACCGAGGAGGAAGCCACGGCGATCCTGTTGGGACTGTTGACAAGTTCATGGCTGGAGGTCGAGCAGTCATCGGTCGCGGTCGAGGGCGCGCTGGCCAAGGTTTCGCGCGTGCTGCCGCTGAAGGCGCGCGCGCGTTTGGAGGCTATTTCTTCTCACGTGGTACTCTTCTCTCACAACCAGCAGACGCGGCCAGACGCGAAACTGCTGATCGATCTCAGCCTGGCTATTCAGGGTTCGCAGCGCGTGACCTTTGAGTATCGCTCACATCGCGGCGAACTGACCCATCGCAAGGTTGAACCATACGGGATTATGGGCTGGAGGGGACACTGGTATCTCAGCGGCTACTGTTGTATGCGCCAGGACTATCGCACCTTCCGCCTGGACCGCATCCAGCAGCTTGAAGAGCTCGCGGAAACCTTTGAAAAGGCGAAGGACTTCGATTACGAGGCGTTTGTGAAGGAGAAATACAGTGCCAAAAGCCTGTTCCAGGTAAAAGTCGAGTTTCAGACCAGCCTGGCTACGGTCCAGAACAAGATCTCAGCGCTCTATGGTACCCTGACGCCCACGGTCAACGGCGTCATGCTGGAAGAGCAATCCGACGATCTGGAGATGATGGCACGCTACCTCATGGCGCTCAATCTGCCCTTTGTTATTCACCAGCCACCGGAACTACGCGCGACGCTGCTCCGGCTGGGCGAGCGATTAGTCAAGATTGCGCAGATAGAGCCTGTTTCAGCGGACTGAGCAGTCTTATGGCTGACCGGCCCGCTGGAGTTGCAGGAGAATCAGCTGCTGTTCGTCGAGCGTAAAAAGGGCATCAATGGACACGCGCCGTGTCCATTGATGAAGAGCTACGAAAGCACCAGTTCAGACGGAGAGACCAGGGCATCTCAAGCCGGGTGAGATCATTGCTTCAGTTGGTGCAGGCGCTGCATGATCTGGTTCTGCTCATCAGGCCTCAGAGGGCGAAAGGTTCCCTGGTCATTGAGGAACACGATCTGGCTTCCCTGGACTTCTATCACCATATCCAGCTTGCCATTTCCTGTCAAATCAACAAAGCGCAGCGTCACCGGGTCCAGGTCACTGTTTGTTCCCAGCAACTGGGGTCCCAGGAAAATGCGCGCGCGGGTAGCATCGCCACCAGGCAACTCGATTACTTCAACCCGACCATGAAAATTGAGAGCCAGGAAATGGCTGGGCGAGCTGATCGAGTCTTGATGTCCCACGACCTGGTCGATCTGAAATGTACGCGGATACCCGTACACAATGTTATTGTATGTATTGGCTCCCCAGGCCAGGAGCTGAGTTACCCCTGTCCACAGGAGGATCGTGGCTATCAGACCGAGGCCGACGAAAAACAGTGGATGGAAATGGCGTCGTACCCGAGTCGGTGGCGTGCTTTTCCGCGGCGCGACGGGCCTGGCTGCGCTGCGTCGGCGAGGTGGATGGCTCTCTTCTTCCAGATCGAGTTCATCCGGGGGAACGGGTGTGGTGATAGTAAGCGTATCGGGACGAGAACGCCGCTGACGGGCGACAAGCGGACCAGGGCCGGACGAATTCACCTCGATGGGTCGGTAGCGCAGCGCGCTGCGAGTCGCGCTCCGGCGCTCGCTTTCAAGAACGGACATAGCCTGGTCCTCCTCTCGTCTCTGGTTTCTTCTGCCTGGCACCAGGGCCGCTGCTCTTGCGTCCGGGCTTACAGCACAGCGGACGCAAGAGCGGCAGACCGGCGCCTCAAGTGGCCGCGCGACTGGGAAATTCCTGTCCCGGAGCGAGGGGCCAACTCTCCAAGATGAATGTGCTCGTCACATTCGCGTGCATAGAGGCGTTGAAAGGCTTTCCTGGCCCGCGAGAGACGCTGGCGAACGGTTGCCTCGTTGAGTGCGAGTATCCCGGCCAGTTCCCGCTGCGAAAAACCAGCTACGATTGAGAGTAACAGGGGCGTGCGTAACGTCTCTGGCAATTGCTCCATGCAACGTTGCACGGTATCGCGTTCGGCGATGATCGTTTCCAGATTGCCCGCGCCCTCAAACTCTTCAGAGGCTGGCGAATCCTCCGTCATCCGCTCAAAGCCTTTTTGTCCTGGTTGTAGAGTCGCGAAAGGAATGAAGCGCAGTCCCCGCTGCCGGCGTTGAGCCATGTGAACCGTATTGACCGCGATCTTCAAGAGCCACGGCTTTGGTTGAAACGCGTTACCTGCCTTCGCTCGCGCGGCATTGATGCCACGAAACGCCTGCAAGAACGTTTCCTGGGTCAAATCCTGGCTTTCCTCCCAATGGCCCGTCAGACCATAAATCACATGGAAGACCAGTTTGCTATAGCTCTGAATCAGCGCCTCGGTCGCCTGGGCAGCCGTCATTTCCATGGGGCCTCGCTTTCGCGGGTGGATATCCGCCTCTCCTTACAAAGATGCCAAAACACACGCGAGTGTGACGATGAACAAACCAGCTTGAAGAAATAACTGACAACCCTGTCTGGCGCTCCCGCGGGAGTTGGTGAATAGAGACAAAAGAAGTTAAAACATTTTTTCTTAAGAGAAGTTTACCAGAAGGCAAGCGGAATAGCTACCCGGTTATCCACCAATTTCGAGGCAAAAGCGTGGATAACCCTGTGGATGATTTGTGGGGAACTGGTCCAGGCAGTGGATAACCCTGGCGATGCGCTCAAAAGGCCACCCGAAATAGATATGCCACAACAAAAAGGATAGTGTTGTTGAAGGCGAGCTTGACAACACTATCCAGATCAGATAAATCTTTCTATGATGCCGGGGCGGGTGGAGGCGCGCTGGCGGGTTCGGCAGGGACGCTGGCAGGGGCGGCGCTAGCGCGAATGAGGCGCAGGCCGAGAATGTCGATAAGGACGCCGGCGACGGCCAGGATTAAGAAGAGCCAGGGTGAGAAGAGTTGCAGGCGAAAAAGCGTGTCGAGCGCGATGGTGCCTGGTCCGGTCAGGCCGAGGGCGCTGGCACCGGCGAGCAGAGATAAGGGAAATTCGATGCCGCGTTTGCCGTTCCAGAAGCCGTTTTTCCAGTGGACTTTGAGAATCGCCATGAGCATAGCGGCGAAGATGCCGGCAGCGCCCAGAGGGGTGAGCAGGCCAACGGCGAGCGAGAGTCCGCCGCCCAGTTCGCCGAGCACGACCAGCGCGGCCCAGAAAATGGCCGGGTGGAGTCCATCCCTCTCGAAGCCCGCGATCTGTTTGGCGATGCCTGGGCCGCCGAACCAGCCAAAGAGCTTTTGCGCTCCATGCGCGGCAAGAGTCAGTCCGCACACAAGGCGGAGCAGCAATAAACCAAGTGATAGTGAGAGGGTCATACGCAATATCCTTTCTACGTTCAGACTCAACTTGTTTGATAGCTCTGACTGTCAAAATGGCGAGTGCGGCGGCGAAACTCGAAGGTGAAGCCGGGCCAGAGCGTGGTGTTGCGTCCACTGGCGGTGAGATACCAACTCTTACAGCCGGAATTCCAGACCGTGCCTTGCAGACGCTGCTGCATCTCCTCGTTAAAAGCCTCCTGGACCTCTGCTTTGACTTCAACGCTTCGCCAGTTGTGACGCCCCATGGCGCGCAGGCAATCCAGGATGTAGGCGATCTGCGCTTCAATCATGAAAACCATCGACGAGTGGCCCAGGCCAGTGTTGGGACCAATGAGCAGAAAAAGATTAGGAAAACCGCTGATGGACGCGCCGAGATAGGCCTGTGGACCGCTCTGTTGCCAGCGCTCAACCAGGGACTGGCCGGCGCGCCCGCGAATGCGCTCGGCGAAAGCTGCATCGGTGACGTGGAAGCCGGTACCGCAGATAATGACGTCAACTTCATGCTCCTCGCCATCCCTGGTGACCACGCTTCCGGCGCGGATCTCGCGAATGCTCTCGGTGACTAACCGTACATTGGGCCGGGTAAGCGCGGGGTAGAAGTTGTCGGAGGGCAGGATGCGTTTGCAGCCCAGCGCATAGCGGGGCGTGAGTTTCTCGCGCAGATCTGGATCGGCGACCTGGCGCTGCATCACGCGCAAGGCCAGCTTTTCGGCGTCTCTCATCAGATCAGGCCGGCGCAGAAAACCGAGCGCCAGCATCTCGCGCTGCCAGTAGATCCTGCCGCGCACCAGGCGCTGGGTGAAAGGCAGCAGGCGGAAGAGGACGCGCTGCCAGCCTGCGATGGGATGGTCAAGCCTGGGCAGTATCCAGGGCGGAGTGCGCTGGAAGAGGGTCAGGTGGGCCACCTGAGGCTGAATCTGAGGCACAAACTGGATCGCCGACGCGCCCGTACCGATCACCGCCACGCGTTTGCCTGCCAGGTCGTAGTCATGATCCCACTGCGCTGAATGGAAGAGTTTTCCTTCGAATTGTTCGATGCCAGGAATAGCCGGCAGCGCGGGCTCGCTCAGCGGCCCATTGCCCAGAATCAGCAGATTGGCGCTGAATGGTCCCCGCGTGGTGGTAATCTGCCAGCGCTGTTCCTCTTCGTCCCAGCAGGCATCCAGAATCTCGCTATTCCACTGGATATGGGGCAGCACACCGAAGCGCCTGGTGCAAGCGCGCAAATAGTCCCAGATCTCCTGTTGGGGAGAGTACACATGGCTCCAGTGCGGATTGAGCGCGAAGGAGAAAGAATAGAGGTGCGATTGCACATCGCAGGCGCAGCCGGGATAGGTATTATCGCGCCACGTTCCGCCTACATCGCTGGCCTTCTCAAGCACTACAAAATCGTGATAGCCGCGCTGCTTCAAGCGAATAGCCATGCCCAGTCCCGCGAAACCCGTCCCCAGAATAGCCACGCGAAAATGCCTGACCGGCGGCTCGTCATCGGATGACGAGCGCGGAAGGGGAACGGATTGAGAAGCCAGGGAAGAAGACGCATCTTCTGCGCCGCTCTGCGCAAAGATTCTGCTCATAGAATGCTACCTCCAGAGATGTGCAGCCAGACTGATGTCAGTATAGAAAAGTATAGCATATTACTCTTTCTCCCATGTGCCTGTCTCCCTCAGCGTTGCCCGCATTAAGCGATAGGAAGCTTTCGGGTGCGGCTCATGTTTTTGCCACGAGGGGCAAACTGATGGCAAGCATCAGTTTGCCCCTGATCCCAATTGTTGATAGAACCAGGCTTCCTGCTCTGTATGCGGTTTTGTCAATGATGTGTTATAATGGCCGCTACTATGAGTACAGAACCAGAGCCTTTTCAGCCCGTAGTCTCCACGTTCTCCGAGGAGCAGAAGAACAAGCTGTATGTTTATCCGCGCCCCTCGCGGGAGTGGGCTTTTGTGGAATGCCCGCAGCCACCGGAGTGGGAGTTTGATTGGCAGAGCGTGCAGGAGCTATTTCCCTGGATACAGGCGATGGCAGGGGTGCAGCAGGATGCGATTTTTCACGCGGAAGGAGATGTGTTGACGCATACCGGGATGGTGACGGCGGCGCTGGTTGAGCTGGCCGCGTGGCGCTCCCTGAGCGCGGAGGAGCGCTCGCTGCTCTTTGCCTCGGCTCTGCTGCACGACGTAGGCAAGCCGTATTGTACGGAGACGGACGAGCTGGGACGTATTCATTCGAGGGGACACGCCAGGTTGGGAGAGCGGTTGACCAGGCAGATGTTCTGGAATGAAGGGGTACCCTTCGCGTTTCGTGAGTACTTGTCAAAGCTGGTACGCCTGCACAGCCTGCCCTTGCAGTTTCTCGATAAAGCTTCCCCGGAGCGCGTGATCTTCGCGGCCAGCCAGAGCGTGAGTATGCAGCACCTGGCCATACTGGCGGAGGCGGATGTCAGGGGGCGCATCTGCAATGATCAGCAAGAGCTGCTGGATCGCGTCGCGCTATTTCGCGATTTTTGTCAGGAACTGGCCTGCTATGAGCAGCCGCGCCACTTTGCCAGCGCGTACAGCCGCTTTATCTACTTCCACAGCGAACACGGCGATCCCAATTACGCGGCCTACGATGATACCCGCTTTGAGGTAGTTTTGATGGCTGGACTGCCGGGCGTGGGCAAGGACACCTGGGTGCGCGAGCACCTGGGCGACCTGCCGGTAATCTCGCTGGATACCATACGGCGAGAACTGAACATTGCTCCCGATGAAAACCAGGGCAGCATGATTCAGTTGGCGCGCCAGCGGGCCAAAGAGTTGCTGCGCCAGCGCGCGTCGTTTGTCTGGAACGCGACGAACATCATGCGACTGCGTCGGCAGGAGCTGGTTGAACTGGTGCTGGCTTACAGCGGGCGTGTGCGGATTGTTTACCTGGATGCCTCGCTTAAGGAAATCATGCAGCGCAATCAGCAGCGCCAGGAACGCGTTCCCGATTATGTTATCCAGAACTTTACGCGCCGTATGGAAGTTCCCGATCTGACCGAAGCGCACACAGTCGAGTGGATCTGCGTTTAGCAGGCTGGCTCAGACGCGTCAGGGTTCCTTCTGTGCTCTTGATAAAGATCTTGCTAGAGCACGGATTGTTCGCGGGCGCGCGCAATTGCCTGGACGCGGGTTTGCGCGCCGAGTTTCTGGTAGAGGTGAGTGACGTGGGCTTTGACGGTGCTGGGGGCGATAACCAGTTCGCTGGCGATCTCCTGGTTGGAGAGACCCTGTGCCAGCAGTTGCAGGACTTCGCGTTCGCGCTCGCTGAGTAAGAAGGGTATGGGGGATGGCGTGCCAGTGGACGCGGTGAGCAGTTTGCGGGCGTAGCTGGCCGCGCGGCCTTTGATCTGGGGCAGGAGTTCCTGGAGGGGCGCGCCGGCATCGAGGAGGGAGCGTGCGTATCCCTCTGGTTCGGCCAGCAACAGGGCTTCGCTGAGGATCTGCGTGGCGCGGCGCGGCTCTTCCAGGGCGGCTTGCGCAAGGGCGAGATAGGTCAAGGCGCGCATGAGCAGGCGCGTGTTTTCACGTTTGCGGGCGTGATCTACCAGTCTGTTGAGCAATTCCAGCGCCTGGCTGTTTTTTCCCTGAACCAGCCAGACACGGGCGAGCAGGATACATATGTCGCTCTGCTCAATGCCGGGCGCTGCTGTCAGCTCTTTTTCTGGATCAAGGCCGAGACGTTTAATGGCCTGGACGGCTTCCGCGAGTTGATTTTGCTGGAGCGCCAGGTGCAGGGTCAGGGCAGCCAGGTGCTCTGTCAGCCAGAGCACGTTGCCCATGCGTACCAGGGCTTCTGCCTGCCAGAGGGCCTGGCGAGCCTGCTCGTATGCCCCTTGCGCGGTGTGGATCTGGGCCAGGGTGCAGTAGCCAGACAGAACGGCTTTGATCTCGCCGCTGCGCCCACCGAGTTCAATACCCAGGTGAGCCTGCGTGAGGGCCGCGTTTAACTGGTTGCGTTCGTAGAGCAGTTCCGCCTGGCCGATGGCGAGAATGCCTGTGACTGGTGGACGGGCTCTCCCAGCGGGCGCGGCGTAGGTCAGGGCTTGCTGGAGAAGAGATTCCGCTTCGGTTAATCTGCCCTGATCGACGCAGAGAGTTGCCAGGTAGCGGCTGGAGAAGAGCATGGTGCGCAGGCTGCCCAGAGCCTGGCTGATGTGCAGGGCTTCAGCGAGCATGCGATAGGCCTCGCGAGGATCGGCGGCGCTGCCCAGGCCGAAGGCGATATCCGCGCGCAACAGCGCTCGTTCGCGCGGGAGTTCGCGCAGTGCCTGGCGGGAAAGTTCGTTGACCAGCGCTCCGTTGTTGCGAAAGGCCGCGATCCTTGCGCGGGCCGCGGCGCTTTCTCCGCGCAGCCAGCTCTCGCCACCTGCTGGTCCGTTCTCGCAGTTCTGTAAAAGCGCTTCGGCCCTTTCCAACTGGCCATTCAGCAAAAGCGCCCAGGCGTAAAGGATTTCCAGGCGCGCAGAGCCGCTGAGCGAGTCCAGTGGTAAAGCCTGGAGCCAGGCCAGCAGCCGACCCGCCTCGCCTCTTTTCCAGAGCATCTCTTCGCCCGCTCTCTCAATCAAAATCCGAGCGCGAGAATGCTCGTGCGCGGCTAGCGTGTGTTCAATGGCCTCTTCAAGCATCTCCTGGCGCGCGTACCAGCGGGCAGCTCGCCTATGTAGTTCCGGCGCGAGCGCAGGCAGATTCTGGCGTAGCCGCTCTTGTAGAAACTCGCGGAAGAGGGCGTGATAGCGATAGCGCAGCCGGCGCTCGTCCAGAGGGATCAGAAAGAGATTGGCCCTCTCAAGCGCCTCCAGCCTCTCCTGGGAACTGGCCTCGTCGGCAGTGCTTTCATCTTCGGCCAGCAGTTCGGCGCAGAGGGACGCGTTGAGTTCGCTCAGCGGCGCGGTAGAGAGCAGGAAGCGCTGGATATCAGGAGGCTGCTGCTGGAGAATCTCCTCGGCGAAGTAGTCGAAGAGCGAGCGCTGGCTACCTTGGAAGTGCTCCAGTACCTCCAGCGGCCTCTGCTGCCCGCGCAGCGCTGTGCCGATCAGATAGAGACCGGCCAGCCAGCCCTCGGTGCGCTTCTCCAGCATTGCCAGTGCCTCCGGGGAGAGGGAGATGCCAACGGTTGTGCTCAGGAAGCGTTCAATCTCGTCTGAGCGTAATTTCAGGTCAGCCGCGCACAGTTCAAGCATTTCGCCATAGACGCGCAGGCGTCCCAGGGGCAGCGGCGGCTCACTCCTGCTCGCGAGAATCAAGTGAACGTGGTCTGGCAAGTGCGCCAGCAGAAAGGCCATGCCGCTGTGGATCTCGGGCGAGCGCATGCTGGAATAGTCATCGAGGATCAAGACCCGCGGGCGCATCTCCCGTTCCAGGCCGCTCACCAGGGCCGTCAGAACCATCTCCAGCGGCATCTGCGGCGTCGAGGCCAGCGGCGCGATTTCCACGCTTGTGTCTCCTCCACGCTGTCTTTCGAGCGCGCTCCAGAGGGACGACCAGAAACGCGACGGCTCGTTGTCGCGCTCTTCGAGCGAAAGCCAGGTTATCTCTGGCGCCTGCTCCCCGCGGCTGGTCCGCCTGGCGCGCTGCGCTTCATACCACAGACTGAGCAGGGTCGTCTTCCCGGAGCCAGCAGGAGCCGTGACCAGGGTGAGCTTGAAATGCAGGCTCTCGTTCAGCCGAGCCAGCAAATGGGGGCGCTCAAGGATGCGCGCAGCGCGCGTAGCGAGAGAAGGCGGGACAAATCTGCTGGCCGGTAGAAGAGCGTGTGACCTGGACATGTTCTCTTTTACCGGCTCGGCCAGCCGGGAAATCACCTCGGCCAGACGTTCCGGGGTCAGATCCTCGCTGCGGCCCAGATATGTTTTCGCCAGCTTCCCGCCCCGGCTGCGATAGGCAATCCAGTACCAGCCACCTCGTTTGCGCCGCTCCTTGCGCGCCGTAAATGAGCCCGCTTCGCTGGTAAAGGCAAAGGAGCCATTCTGATCCTCGTCCAGCCAGGAAAACCACTGCTGCGAGCCTACCGCGACCGGCCCCTGCGATGAGGCAGGGGCCAGCAACAGACCCTGCTCAACCTTTGGTGTTGTACGTGCCATGCAACCTCTCCGCGTGTGCACACAAAATGTCAGGACTCATCTCCGCGTTTATATATATCTCTGCTGCCTGAGGATGTCAAGCCGCTGGCACTGGAGTGCGCCAGGAGATCTACGGCTGGTTGCTGGCCCAGGACTTCCACGGTCCTCATCTCAAAGACACCTCGTTCTCCGATGTGGTTCGTCTTATTTGAAAGGTATTGGAGCCGTGCCTCTGACGCACGCGCATGGTAACACCGGAGCTGCGCCTCCAGTGCGCTTACGCGGTTTGCGTTCCTTGCGCGGTTTGCGCGACTCGTGGATATATCTATTGCGCTCCATCTCCTGTTCCAGCTTCTGGTTGTAGAGAATCATGACCTGGGTGTAAGATCCAAGCATCTTTTTGCCTTTCGTGAATGGGATACGTGCTACACAACAGCGCTCGTTCCGGGCGCTGTTGTAGTATAGCTGGCCAGCAACGCTACCCGCATCCGCCGAAAGATGAAACCCGGTTTGGAATCATTCGACCCAAACTTACCAAACACTTTTCTCGTAAGAAATCATCAGGGCTATTTCCTTCTCGGTAAAAGCGGGAGCGCAGAGGGCGCCAGCCCTTTGCCAAGGTACGAGGTGTCTTGCAGGTATAGGCTTTTTGTTGAGAATCCCTCCCTGGAGACGCGCACGCAGGGCAAAAATTTGATTTCTCAAGACAGCGGCTTTCATGCGCGCAGAGACGCCCTCGCTACGGCTTCCTGCTCTTTCCAACGCTCCGCGTTCACACCGACGATGAGGAGCCAGAGCATCAGCGGGATTTCCGCCAGGCCGGAGGCGACAGCAATGAGAGGGAACCACTGGTTGGCGAGCGGCGGCATGAGATAGAGCATCCAGCCTACTCCATCAATCGCCAGGAGCACCCCTATCATGCGAGGCAGAAAGGTTGACCGGAAAATGAGGTAACCGATCAGAACGCACCACAAGCCGAAGAACACTAAGTAGACGTCGAAGGCCTGCTCATTCATATTGAGAAACACGAGCGACAGAGCCTGCAACTGGTGTGGTGTAAATGCGCCCAAGGCGCTTCCGTCTTGCAGGATGAGCCAGGGCGCGAGATACAAGAGTGAGGTCACGGCCTGTATCGCGCATCCTACGAGAATGACAAATGTCGCGAGTAAAGAGACGCTCTTGTTCACAGGCTTAAACAAATCATAGAAGAGAAACGCCCAGACGAGATGGAAGGCAACCGCAATGAGTGAGAATGCAAACCCCAACAAGAATAACTGCTCGTGTCCCAGGATATTGTTCGCCGTGGCCACGGCGTTGCCAGTGATCACAAGACTGCCGCGAATGGCCACCTGGCCACCTGCTGATCCCGCGCCTTCAAGAGCTTCAAAAACTCCGGCCATTCTGGCCTTGAGACGTGGTGACGCTTTTGTAAATTGTTCTGTCATATATAAATTTTTCCTTCCAGAACAGGTATTATATGAGCTGTTCTGAAAGAAGTATGCCTCTGAGATGTGGGGAAACTATTGCTAAATTGTAGCAATATCGGGACGTTTTTGGAGGGCTTTGCAGGCATGTGTTACGAAATTGTGACAGTGCGACTCACCTTGTTGCAAAGGGGGCTGCTGAGTTTCATCCAGATTCATCCTCATACAATCTTGTTTGAGCCAGGCTCATGGGTGGATTGTAACAGGAGTGATGGAGGGAGTAAAAGGGAGATAAAGTGGAGATAAACCGTCATCAGTCCCCAGACCTGACGACATGGGCTCCAGGGCTTAACCGAGCCGTTTCTGCAACTCGCTGAACCCCTTGAATCTCAACAATGCTGTGATGAGTTTCTTGTGTTCTGTGTGTATCTGATGCTTCCAGGCAAAAACCAGGGCCGCAAACAGGTTAGCCTGCTCTTGCTCGAAGACTTGAAACCAACCCTGATCAGCCCCTACGGTATCGAGCAACTCGACAAAGTAGTCTGTAAAGTGTTGCTCGACCACATGTTTATCGGTATGCAGGGAAGCATAATCGGCAATACAAGGATGCAAACTATAGCGATCCAGTCCTCTACTTTCCAGGAGCCCGGCATCGCATAACTGATCGAACACTTCAGCCGGAGCGCCAGTAATCGCCAGGGCAGCCTCTTCTGAAAAGGTGCCGGGTTTCGCCGGGAAAACGGAGAGGAGGCGCAGAACATGCTGTGTCTGTGGTTGCAAATGTCGATCACTCAAGGCGATTGCTGCCCGTAAGGATAGCGTGGAATATACTGTAGAATGAGCCAGAGTTATTGCTGGTTGCTCTAATTGCAGACGTTGCTCTGGATGGCAGAGCAGCCCGAGTGCCAGTTGCAGGCGCCGCGATTGATGGGTATGGGCTTCCAGGCGCAGATACTGCCCGATAAGCACCAGCGCCAGGGGCAGGCAGCCGACACATTGCACCAGTTGCAGCGAACGTTCTCGCTCTTCCTTCACAACCGTAGGCGCGATCCTCTCCAGCAACTGGAGGCCATCTTCTTCTGTTAACTCAGGCACCGTGATCATGTGTTCTCCCGCTGCATGGAGCGCAATATTTGTAAAACGCGTTGTCAC
>DASVMX010000080.1:0-2603 GCA_036384215.1 Ktedonobacteraceae bacterium
GAGTGGGTCAGCAAGACCGTGATCCGGGCATCGGTGAGCAGGAAGGCCAGGCGTTCGGCGGGATAGGCCGGATCGAGAGGGACGTAGGCGCCGCCCGCCTTGAGGATGGCGAGCAGACCGATCACCAGGTCCAGGGAGCGCTCCAGGCAGAGACCCACCCGGCTTTCTGGCTTCACCCCCTGCTCCACCAGCGCGCGGGCCAGGCAGTTCGCGCGGCTGTTGAGTTCCTGGTAGCTCAGATGCTCCTCCTCCCAGCTCAGGGCAAGCGCGTCGGGTCGCAGCGCGGCCTGTTCTTCAAACAGTTCGTGCAGGCAATGCTCTCGCTGGAAGGTACGCGGTGTGGGGTTGCCCAAAGCCAGGACCTGCTTTTGTTCTCGTGCAGAGAGGAGAGGCAGGCGAGAAACAGACTGCACCTGATCGATGACGATGCCTTCCAGCAATTGCCGGTAGTGCCCGGCCATGCGGGCAATTGTCTCGGCCTCAAAAAGCGCCGTGTTGTACTCCACAACTGCCTGTAAGCCCTGCGCTGTTTCCAGCAGCGTGAGCATGAGTTCAAACCTGGCCGTTGTCTGCTCAACTTCCAGAGGTTCCAGGCGCAACCCCGGCAGGTCAAAGGACTGCGCGGGCGCGTTCTGCAAAACAAACACCACCTGAACGACCGGCGCATGGCTCACGTCGCGTCGCGGTTGCAACGCCTCTATCAATTGCTCAAAGGGCAGATCCTGGTGAGCATACGCCTGGAGGGCGGTCTCACGCACCCGCGCCAGCAGTTGTCTGAAGCTCGGATCGCCGGAAAGATCACAGCGCAGGACCAGCATGTTCACGAAGCAGCCGATGAGTTCTTCAAGCTGCATATGGGTGCGATTGGCGATTGGCGTCCCGATCAAAAAGTCATTTTGACCACTGTAGCGCCAGAGCAGAGCTTGCCAGGCCGCCAGGAGGGTCATGAAGAACGTCACTCCCTCTCGCTGGCTCAGCGCATTGAGTTCTTCCACGAGTGATCGAGGAAGCATAAAAATCTGCCTGTCCCCTTGATAAGTAAGCACCGCCGGGCGAGGGTGATCAGTGGGCAGCGAGAAAAGCAGTGGTGCTCCAGCCAGCTGCGTTTGCCAGTAGGCCAGTTCCGAGGAGAGCGCCTCACCCTGTAAGGTTGCGCGCTGCCAGAGCGTGTAATCGACATACTGGATCGAGAGGGCTGACAGAGGTGAAGGCTTCTCTGACACGCAAGCACGATAAAGCTCGGACAATTCCCGCAAAAGGATACCTAGCGACCAGCCATCGAAAACACTATGGTGCAGCAGTAAGAGCAATACGTGCTCTTGAGAGGTCACGCGCATCAGTTGAACGCGCAACAATGGTCCTTGAGCAAGCTCGAAAGGTATTCCGGCTGACTCACGCATGAGCCGCTGGAGTTGAGCCTGCTGCCGCTCATCCGTCAGGGCGCGAAGGTCTATAACAGGCAGGGTTAGAGGCGCGTAGGAATGAATAGCCTGGACGGGCTGTCCTTCCACAAGCGGGAACGTGGTGCGCAATACCTCGTGCCTCCGTACGATCTCGTTCAAGCTGGTCTCCAGCGCCGCCACGTGGAGCGTTCCCTGAAGACGTATGGCGGTAGGCATGGTATAGGCAACGTTCCCAGGCTCCAATTGATCAAGCACCCAGAGCCGCTGTTGCGCGAAGGAGAGGGGCACATAGTCAGTTTTCGCTTGCACGGAAATCTCTTGATTTTGCGGGATGCTCAGTCCTTCTTCTTCGAGCAAAAGCGCAAGAAGTTGCATGTTTTCTTCGTTTATCAGATCTTCGTCATCCGTCATAGCAACTTTCTTTCCTTCTGTTTTTGTAGAGCTTTACGCCTTTCATCAAGAGACATCGCATCAATCTTTTTGAGCAAACGGGCAATCGCCATCACCTGACCCGCTACGCTCTCCTGGCTGATCAGGGTCTCAGCCAGGCCAGCTACAGTAGGTTTCTGAAAGAGGGCGCGCAGGGGAAGCTCTAGCCGAAAAATCTTGCGTACGCGCGAGATTACCTGGGTCGCCAGCAGGGAATGGCCGCCTAGCTCGAAGAAGTTGGCGTAGATGCTGACACGTTCCTGGCGCAAGATATCGGCCCAGATCTCCGTCAGCACTTCTTCAAGAGGGGTGCGCGGCCCCACGAAGGTCTCGTTCGGCTCAGATGAAAGTTCATCTGGAACGGGGAGCGCCCGACGATTCAGTTTTCCATTGGGAGAAAGCGGCCAGGTCTCCAGCAGCTTATAGGCCGAAGGCAGCATATAGGAAGGCAGAAGTTCCCGTAAATAAAGAGACAGGTCCCCAGGGGTAACGGGCCTGGCCTGGTGCAGAAGCAAGTAGGCGACTAAATACCTTTGCCCGGTGGCATCCTCACGAGCAATGACCGCGACTTCGCGCACGGCGGGATGCTGGCGCAGCACGGCCTCGATCTCCCCTAACTCCAGGCGATAACCCCGCAGCTTGACCTGGCCATCCCGTCTTCCCACATACTCCAGCGTCCCATCTTCCCGCCCACGACCCAGGTCCCCCGTCCGGTAGAGCCGCCCTCCCGCCTGCGGGCTGAACGGGTCCGGCCCAAACACCTCCGCCGTC
>DASVMX010000081.1:0-1837 GCA_036384215.1 Ktedonobacteraceae bacterium
TTTCATCCCCCGGATGCGGCTGCCCTTAACCGGGGCGAGAGCCGTCCGGGGGACGAAAAGCGACGGGGTGTCCCCGAAAAACCCTTTTTTTCTTTTTGCGAGCCGCCGCAGGCGGCGAGTTCAGAGAATGCATAAGCCCTACCCCGCGGGCAGGGATACATTGTACAATGATACACGAATAGATATATTGCTTGAGTTCTGTATATCTTTAGAATATCATAGCTACTCACTCTATTCAACCTGCCCCCTTGCCTCAGACAGGGTTTCTCAAAAGTTGTGGCTTTGCGCCTTCGGTTCATGCCTGTTTTTCCACAGAGTATGGCCCGGCTGAGCAGTTTCGGGTTCCACCAAAAATGGGAGGATGGGAGGCAAGCCGATAGCTCCCGATTGTTAGCCGAACCTTCATTTGACAAGCCCTTGATAGCAGGGCTATCATAAGGGGTGAATACCATCAAAATGAAGCAGCCGCGGGTGCATGGCCTTCATTTGCCGGTACGCGTTTTCAACGAAGCATCCTGCCCTGCAGAAGTACGGTAAAGGAGAAAACTTCATGACTAAATCCACAGACAATGGTACTGTGTTTCATACTCATCAACTGCCCAACGGCCTGCAAATTGTCGGCCAGCCAATGCCGGATTTCGAGTCGGTGGCAGTTTCGTATTATGTGCGTACTGGTTCGCGCGATGAGCCCGATCCAATGATCGCGGGCGTCTCGCATTTTCTGGAGCACATGGTTTTTAAGGGCACAAAGACCCTCGATTGGCAGGAAATTACGCTCGAATTTAACAAAATTGGCGCGGAACTCAACGCCTTTACCTCGCACGAGTCGACAGTCTATTACGCGCGCGTGCTGGGCGAGTATCTGGACCGCGCCATTGAGTTGTTGAGCGATATGATGTATCCGCGCCTGGCGGAGAGCGATTTCGAAACCGAGAAAGAGGTAATCATTAACGAGATCGCACGCTCCGAGGATCAGCCTTATAACCTGGCCTTCCGGCGCATGATGCAGGTTTATTTCGCCGAGCATCCGCTGGGCCACGATGTGCTCGGCTCCCGCGAGAGCATCACCGACCTGAAGATCGAGCAGATGCGCACGTATTGGAATCAGCGCTACGCGGCCAATAATCTGATCCTGTCCGTGGCCGGGAATTTCGATTGGCAGCACGTAGTCGAGATGGCGGAGAAACATTGCAACACGTGGCGCACCGGCGATGCCAGCCGTCATGTAGAGCAATATCAGCCCGCGCGGCCCGTCAACGAGGTAATTGTCGATCCCAAGCTGAAGCAGCAGATCATGATTATCGCCATGCCAGCAGTTGATGTCAAAGATCCCGATTACTATGCCGCCACGCTGGGCGGCAGCATCCTGGGCGATGGTGATGGCTCGCGCCTCTACTGGAATATCCACCAGAAAGGCCTGGCTGAATCGGCCAGCGCGGGTATCTGGGCCATGGAAGGCACGGGCATCATGATGATGGAAGCCAATTCCACACCTGAAGAAGCTCCCAATGTCCTGAAGCTCCTCAACGCCGAACTGACCAGCCTGCTGGAGGATGGCATCTACGAAGACGAACTGCGCCGCGCCAAGGACAAATGGATCAGCAACATGGTCCTGAGCAGCGAATCCACCTTTGCTCGCATGCGCTCCATCGCCAACGACTGGGTGATCGAAGGTCGTCTGATCAGCGTTGAAGAGGAGATCGAGCGCATTGAGAAGGTGACAGTTGAGGATGTGATGCGCGCCCTCAAGCGCTTCCCCGTCCGCGAAAAACAGGTACTGGTGGCGCTCGGCCCCCTCAGTGAGTCCGAACTCCTGGCCTCTTAATCCGCGGGAGGC
>DASVMX010000082.1:0-4204 GCA_036384215.1 Ktedonobacteraceae bacterium
AAAAAGCTGGCATGGTGCGGCGCACCATGCCAGCTTTTTCTGCCTGCCTCAGATTATTTCTCCGCCAAAGATTATTTCTGCTACCTCTGTCACTGGTTCCAGCGCGAGCAGTTCCAGGGCCAATTGTGGATCGGGGCAGGCCGTGCCAGCGCGGTTGAGCCAGATGGCGCGAATACCTGCCTGGTGAGCACCCAGGACATCCGAGCCCCAGGAGTCGCCGACCATGACTACTTCTTCGGCGCGACAGCCGCTGCGTTCCAGGGCGGCGTGAAAGATGCGCGGATCAGGCTTGATAAAACCAGTCTCCTCGGATGTGATTAGCTCGTCGACCAGGTGCTCCAGGCGCAAATGCCGCAGCTTATCGAGTTGTTCCGTCACGATGTTGTTGGTCACGATGGTGATCTTGACCTGTCCATGGAGGTGCTCCAGCAGCGGCACAACGCCCGCGACCACCTGGCGGCTGACCTGGTACTGTTCGCGATGGAGCATGGCCGCGTGCTCGATGACTTCTGGCTGGTCCGCCAGCTCAGGTGCGTGGAGCTGGAAAAAGCGGCAAAAGCGCTCGCGGCGCGCCTCGTCAATTGTCAGACGACCCTCCAGCACGCGCAAATGCACCTCGTCGAGCAGCCTGGTATAGTCAGCAAAAAGCACATCAATGGAAGCTTGCTGCAAATCTGGATATGCTTCACAAACCGCCATCAGACCCTGGCGCGTGCTGTGCAGATGGTCAAACAGCGTGTCATCCAGGTCGAAGAAAACCGCTTTCAGCGGAGATAATAGCAATGTCATGTTTCAGTATACCATACTCTGCCCTTTATCGATCACCGGGTATCAGCTGAGCACACCGCAGGCGCGGCTGTGGGGACCAGATGGCAAAAACGTGAGTCGCACCCTCAGCGAGGCGTGCTCAACATCTTTTTGCCTTTTTTTCTCAGCGTCGTTCAGAAAGTTATTATCTTATTTCGGGTCAATTAGACGTGCTCGGTTTGCTTTGGTTTGAGAAAGAGGCCTTTACGCAGGTCACTGCGAATCTCATAGGCGATTTCGGCGTCGGCCAGGATGGCGGTGTCGACGGTTTGCAGGAACATCTCTTCGCGGTTGTGCTCGCAGATGTGGAGCACGCCTTTGAAAGGAACGGTGACCTGGGAGTGGCCGAGCAGGGTGCCGTGCTCCGAGCCGTCGCCCAGGTCCAGGGTGCCTGCAGCGTTGGCGTAGACCAGGATGATTTCTTGCTCGAAAGCGCGCGCGATACAGAGGGCGTCGACAAATTTGATATCAGAATTGGGATCGTGTTGCAGACCCACGCCTGCGTCTTCGTAGCACCAGTAACTGGGGCAGAGCACGATCTGCGCGCCTTCCGCGAGCATGGCGCGGAAGAGTTCCGGGAAGGCCAGATCCCAGCAGATCGCCAGGCCAAGCTTGCCGAAACGCGTTTCACAGACGATAGCCTGCTGGCCTGGATCGATATAGCTGCGCTCGGAGAGCCAGAGATTGACTTTGCGATAGCGTCCCAGGATTGTACCCGTGTGGTCGATATAATAAGCTGTATTATAGAGTCCGCTTGCGTCGCCCTCGACAATTGAGCCAGGCACGATGTCGATTTCGTACTTGCGCGCCAGCGCCTGAAAGTGCCGCGCGTACTGCCCGTCAAAATCCGCCAGGTCTCCGCGCCCGTTTAACGGTCCCAGGACAAAATCTTCAGGGAAAACAATCAACTCGGCTTGCTGTTCAACCGCCTGCTGAATAAACTGCTCGGCTTTCGCCAGGTTACTTCCCGCGTCAAACTGGGCGATTTCAAATTGGACAACGGCGATCTTGATCTGCATATGATTTCCCCCGCAAAGTGTGTTGTGTTTGCTATCTATCGTGTCTGGCCACCTGCTCAGCTCTGCTGATTATTATACGACAAATTGCGTTTCCTGATCCTGCTTCTTTCGGCTTCCAACAACAATGGGGTACCTTTATTTCAGACAGAAAAGAGGTTGCTAGCCAGACAAAAGCCGGGCTTTTGTCTGGCTAGCAACCTCTTTTCTGTCTGAAAATATTTTCCTCTTGCATATTCCCTTACCATTAGCTATAATATATTTGAATGTCAATATATTTGATTGGTAAGGAGGAACTTATGGCATCGGAGCGTCTGGTGGAAGACTTGCTCTCGTTGTCGCGCCTGTTGCGTCCCGGGCGGGACTCCGGTATGACGCCTCAACAGTACTGGCTTTTGCGCCAGTTAAGGCGGGATGGCGCGCTGAGTACTGGCGAGCTCGCGCAGTCGCTGGGGATTACGACGGGGTCGGCCACGGTGGCGTGCAAGCGCCTGGAGCGGGCTGGCCTGGTGACGCGGGATCGCCAGCTTGAGGATGAGCGTATTGTACAGGTCGCGTTGACGGAGTTGGGGCGCACCCAGATCGACGAGCTGCGTCAGAAGAAGCGCGCGGCGCTGGCTCAGTGGCTCGATGTTCTCGATGAGCGCGAGCAGGAGCAGTTGTTGTACATGGTAGACCGTTTATTGGAGGCTGCGTCCGCGCAGGGTTGAGGAAATGAGCTATGAGAGAGAAAGAGTATGACAGCTATTATTGAAGTAGATCGCCTGGTCAAGTGTTTTGGCGAACATCGCGCTGTCAACGACATCAGTTTTAGCGTGGAGCAGGGAGAGGTTTTCGGGCTGCTTGGTCCCAATGGCGCGGGCAAGAGCACGACGATTAAGATGCTCACGACCCTGCTGGCGGTGACCTCTGGCCACGCTCGTGTGAATGGCTTTGATGTTGAGCGCCAGACGACTGCGGTGCGTCACAGTCTTGGCTATGTGCCGCAGGCGCTGTCGGCGGATGGCAATTTGACAGGCTTTGAGAATCTGTTAATTTTCGCCAAGCTCTACGACCTGCCGCGCAATTCGCGTAAAGCGCGGGTCGACGAGGTGCTGAACTACGTGGGCCTGGCCGACGCGTCCCGCCAGCTTGTGCGCACGTATTCGGGTGGGATGATTCGCCGTCTGGAGGTGGCGCAGTCGCTGCTGCATCAGCCGCGCGTGCTGTTTCTGGACGAGCCAACGGTGGGACTGGACCCTGTGGCGCGCCAGGCTATCTGGGATCATCTGCTCCAGCTCAAGGCTGAGAGCAATATGACGATTTTTCTCACCACTCATTCGATGGAAGAGGCTGATAGCCTCTGTACGCGAATCGGGATTATGCATCGCGGGGTGATTGCCGCCATTGGCACGCCCGACGAGCTGAAAGCGACGGTGGGTGGAGAGAATCCCACTTTGAACGATGTTTTTGTCCATTACGCGGGCGATGCCCTGGAATCTGGAGGAGGTTACCGTGAAACTTCAAGAGCGCGGAGAACCGCGCGCAGGCTTGGCTAAGAGCGCGAGCGTTGCTGTGCCCCTGTCCTATCGCAGCGGCCCGCTGACCTTCGTGCGCAAAGCCTGGGTTATCGCCGAGTGGGAAGCTCGCAAGATCCGTCATGACGCGACTGACCTGGTCACGCGCGCTATCCAGCCGCTGCTCTGGCTGATTGTTTTTGGCGAAACCTTTACGCGTATCCGAGCCATTCCCACAGGCAATGTGAGCTATCTCTCGTTCCTCGCACCGGGTATTCTGGCGCAGAGCGTGCTCTTTATCTCGATTTTCGCCGGGATCGCGATTATCTGGGAGCGCGACCTGGGGGTGATTCATAAATTCCTGGCCAGTCCAACGCCGCGCGTCTCCCTGGTGGTGGGCAAGGGCCTGGCTTCGGGGATTCGCGCCCTGCCGCAGGCTATCGTGATCTACATCGTCGCGATTCTCCTGGGAGCGAACATGCAGGTGAATCCGCTATGCATCCTGGGCACGCTCGTCATGGCTGTGCTGGGAGCTGCCTGCTTTTCCACGTTTTCGCTGATTATCGCCTGCCTGCTGAAAACGCGTGATCGTGTGATGGGTATTGGCCAGGTCTTAACCATGCCGCTCTTCTTCGCCAGCAACGCCATCTATCCAATCGAGATTATGCCGCAGTGGCTGCGCGTGATCGCGACCATCAATCCTCTAACCTACGTGGTTGGCGCGTTGCGCACCCTGATGCTCCCCAACACTACCGATTACAGCAGCCTCTTCCTCGATTTCGGCGTGCTGCTCGGTGTAACCATCGTGCTGGTCGCCATCGGAGCCGCGCTTTACCCGCGTATCGTACAATGAATAGGTAGGTGAGAAGGCGCATCAAGACTGGT
>DASVMX010000083.1:0-5159 GCA_036384215.1 Ktedonobacteraceae bacterium
GGCACCGTCGTTGCCAATGATGGCAACGACGGGTAGCTTCTGGCGCACCATGCTTTCAAAGTCCAGACCGTTGAGGCCAAAAGAGCCATCACCGTAGATCATCAGCACACGTTTGCCGGGGCGGGCCAGTTGCGCGGCCATGGCGAAGCCGGTGCCGGTTCCCAGGCAGCCCATGGGGCCGGAGTCGAGCCAGTAGCCAGGCCGATGGACGTTGATTACGCGCCCGGCGTAGCTGACGATATCGCCGCCATCGCCGATCACGGTGGTCTCCTCGTCGATAAAATCGCGAATCTCGCGGCAGAAGCGCATGGGATGAATCGGCACTGAGTTAGCATCGAGCGCGGCGCTATCGCGCTCCTGAGCCTTTTCTTCCTGGGCACGCAGAGAGGCCAGCCATGCCCCGGCGGGTAACTGTTTTGTCCCGAGCGTGAGCTGACTCATGCTCAGGCCAACGTCGCCAACCAGCGCGGCCTGCGCGCCCCGGTTCACGCCCACGTCCTCGGCAGCCAGGTCCAGCCAGATCATGTTGGCCGCGGCGGGAATCAGCGGAGGCTGGCCGTGGTTGAGGCGGAAATCCATACGTGTGCCAATGGCCAGGATGGTGTCGGCGCCTTCCAGAGCCTTGCGTCGCGATTGAGTGAAGAAGAGCGGGTGACTGGGAGAAAGGCAGCCGCGGCCCGCGCCGTTGAGATAGACCGGCGCGCTCAAACGTTCGGCGAGCTGGCGCAGTTGTTCGGCGGCATCACACCACCAGACTGCCGTTCCGGCCATAATCACCGGGCGCTGCGCTTTCTCCAGCAGCGCTATAGCCTGTTCAAGTAGAGCGGGGTCGGGCGCGACTCGGCCCTGGTAGCGATAATTGGCAGGTTCGCCAGGATCAAAAACGTTATCGGTCTCCGCCAGGCTGCTCAAAATATCCATCGGCATCTCCAGGAAGGCCGGGCCGGGCTTACCGCTGAGCATGTGGCGAAAAGCCATGGCGGTGTACTCGCTCAGGCGCGCCGTCTCGTGGACCGAACGTGCCCACTTGGTAATCGGGCGCACCAGTTCGAGCTGGCCCATCTCCTGTAGCGCGCCCCGGTCCCACAGACCCTGCGGGGCCGCGCCGCCGATGACCAGCACAGGGCTGCCCGCCAGGTACGCGTTGGCCAGGCCAGTGATCCCATCCGTCACACCCGGCCCGGCGGTCAGCAGCGCCACACCCGGCTTGCGCGTCACCTTGGCCCAGCCCTCGGCGGCGTGGACCGCGGCCTGCTCGTGGCGGGTATCGACCACGCGAATCCCCTCGCGCAAGCAGCCATCATAGATCGCGGCGATATGCCCGCCGCTCAAGGTAAAAACGACCTCCACGCCTTCGCGCTTCAGAATCCGCGCGACCAGTATACCACCATGAACGATCCCCATTGCGTATCCTCCTTCGTCATCGAAACAGTGAATCAGGGAAAGCCAGTATCTCTTTTCTATCTTACCCGATTCCGCGCACCATTCTCGCGTAGCTAGCTTACCAGTCTGCGAGGGGAGCGCGTCCTTCGCGCCAGTTCCACTCGCTCTCTTTCATGAAGAGTACCAGCGCCTGGCTCCAGGTGAGACCCCAATCGCGGTACTGGTCGATACACTGCCACAGCGCGTCAGCGTTGGCGGCGCTGCCATCTTTGAGCAGCGTTTCAGCCAGGGACAGAAAGTTCTCGGGTTTTTCAGGCGCGCGTTCCACTTCGTACATCAGCCATTTATGATAGGGGTATAGAATATGGTTATAAGCCAGGACCAGGCGAGCCGCGTAGAAGACCATCTCGCTGGTGGCATGTGCCCTCAGATAGAGCTGATCGCGCTTCTCCGCGTCCTTGACATACCAGTTGAGCATTTGCACCTGGCCATAAAATGCCTGCATCTTGGCCTCGCGCTCGGAATCCTGGTACACAGGTATCTGTTTGAGCAAGTTGTCCAGTTCGGGCAAATGCGAGAAAGCCAGGAAAGCCCCGACAAAGGCCGCGCGAGCTGGCTCGCTGCCATGGTGCGCGGCGTCGCGCAAAAATTGCACATCGATAATCTTGCCATCCACATAACCACCCGGATAATCGCAGATCTCCGCGTCGTAGTACCAGAACTCCCCTTTCTCCACGCAACGCGCGTACTCCTCAGCGCTAGCCACCAACTGAATATCAACATCCGAATTCACCTGGCCGCGGCCCTTAACCAGCGAACCATCGACAATCAGCGCCAGGTAACGCGGATCATCCTGGAATTTTTCCTTTAAGCGTTCAATTACTCGCAGGTGATGAGCTTCCATGGATTATTCCTCCTCTGGAGCGCTCGCGCTCCCCTGTTACGCAGGTAACGAATCCCGCACACCAGACATATTCAACTAACGCACACTTTTGATATTCAAGCATGCCAAACGCCATGTATATGAGAGAGGAAACACAAATTTGAGCTGGCAGGTAACAACGCTAGCAAAATGCTCGTATACATGTCCCATGTAGATCATCATCAGCCGGAAGAGGAGAACCCCGTATGCATACAAAGATAGTGGATCAAACAAACGTTCGGTAGGCGGCACGGCCTGGTAAACGAGCGGAAACAGGCGGGCGGAATAGCTTGCGAAAGGATCGCGCGATGCAAAGAATACTCATGGATGCTCTCTGTTTGGAGTGCTACTCTGACCTGCTTCTCGAAGAGAGGGCAAACATCGAGACGATTATTGAAGGAATGATAGGCTTGATCCTGCTGGATTTTCTGGGAGAAGGGATCGTGATTGATGGGATCAAGGTTATCTGCACACCTGCCACCACCCGGCCATCACAGTACTGGCTGCACATGCAGGCCACCAGCGCAAACGCGGCCATCGATATACAGGCTGATCTGCTGGAAGCCAGACTGGAAGAGGCCATCTGTTGCGCCCTGCTCGAACACTTTCACACCGTTGTTATCAATAGTATTGACACAATTTATCACGAAGTTTGCTGATACACCGATCAAGGGGGGCTAGAAGCCAGCCGATGCTTGTCATCGGCTGGCTTCTTTATTATTCGACGCCGATGTCCCAGGCTTGCTGCAGGTCCGCGCGCGAATAGCACTGAAAGGCCATCAGGGTGTTGGTTTTGGTGATGGCCGGAAGATTGACCACGCGAGCCGTAACCACTTCGGCCAGGTCTTCGTACTGGCGCACACGCAGCAGCGCCACCAGGTCGTATTCACCTGTGACCGAGTAGACCTCCGCTACGCCTTCGATTTCCAGCAGACTCTGGGCCGTCTCATTGACTTTGCCGCGCTCAACATTAATAAGCACAAGGGCCGCTACCATGCTCTAAACTCCTTCCTTTGGGAAACAATAGACAGTGCTCTAGCCTAAGTATATGCCAGATAGCAAACAGCCGATGTTTTCGGACGAGTCTTTTAGTTTTGAGGTGGAGGCGGAATCTCTGGCAGGGTCATGCTCAGACCCACGACTTTGAGCTTTTTGCGCAGCGAATCGACGGCGAAGCGCGGCGTGACCCACGGGTCTTCGCCAGCCTCTTGAAGACGCTGGAGCTGTTCACCTGCCGGGCTGATCGCGGTCAGGGCGCGCGGAACGTATTTCTCGACCGCGGACTGAATGACCTTCGCGCAGGCGCGGTCGCGCTGCAGCATGTCACGCAGGAACTTCACACCGAAAACCACGTGGCGAGATTCATCACGCGCCACCGCGGTAAAGCCGCCGCGGAAACCGGGGAAGATGTTTTGCTGGCGGTAGTTCTCCAGAATGCCGCGCTGACCCGCCAGGGCCATTGTGCCCTCGATAATCACATGGTAGAGCGTCACACCCTCCACCAGCGTTTCCAGACTTTTGGGATTCTGGCGCAGACGCTCGCCAACATCGTCCAGCGATTCCATCAAAATATACTTCAGATCGGCGTTCATATATTGCTGCACCTCGCGCAACGTATCCTCCAGCTTGCCGCGATCGAGACCGATGACTTCGTTAAAAAAGCGCGCGAAGAAAACTGTGTGACGGGCCTCGTCCACTTGCTGCGTGATCGCGAACAGACGCATCTCTTCCTCAGGCATCGCGATCACATACGGGCTCAGCGTATCCGTCACACTGGCCTCGCCCTGGAAAAAGGCCGAAAGGCCATAGATGCGCATCATATGCTCCTCGTGCGACATCGCGGCCCACTGCTGCTGGTCAAGCGAAAAATCGATCTCCGAAGCCTTCCACTGCTGTTTTTCCCAACGATAATAGAGCTCGCGATAGGTAGGGAGATGAACCAGGCCTTCGTCAATGATGCGCAGAACGTTATCAATCGGCGTCTGTTGGAGCTGGACAAGCGAAGCCTGCTCCAGAGGTAGGTCAAGCGACATGCCGTTCCCTCTCTTCTTTCTTTGTAATCTTGCCAGCAACGCTGCTCAGCAAAAAGGGACAAACTACCTTGTTACTCTAATGAATATGGTTCAGTGCCATATTTATTAGAGTAACATGCTGTCGCCCTCTATTGCAAGAATTTTGTGACTAGAAAATAGGGAGCATGCTACGCCAGGGGCCGGGGGTGGATTCAAAGACCGCGGGTTCCCAACCGGCTTCACCAAAGAGAATCGAGCCATTCCACTTGTGGTTTTTGCGACAGAAGTGATAACGAACTTGCCAGAGACGCTCACCCTTTTTTTGCTCACGGTACGCCGTTTCGACGCTCAGATGGAAGCAGAGCAACTGAGCGTAATAGGGCTGGAGTTGATACTCCATTCTATCGGTGTCCAGTTCGTGCTCGCTAAAAGACATCTGCAAATCGAGACTATAGGGATAGTGCTTGACCTCCGGGTCGCGATCTTCCTCGTCGACATGGTGAATCAAGAGGGTCATGCCCAGCATCTCAAACTGACAATAGGACTCGCCTGGTATTTCCTGGAAAGAGGGCAAAGAGAGGAGTTTGCGTATCTCTGTGGCAAGCTGGTGTAGGGACTTATCAGTATTGATATAGATCTGAAAAGACATAGCGGTCTCCTTCTGTCGGTGGAGTTCGCGACCTCGGGTTCTATCTGGTTTCATCTTACGCCCCATAAAAAGAGGTGTCAAGCAAGCCCTGTTTTTTTGAGCAGTCCCTGGCTTATTTTGTTTCCCCGCCCTCCCACCCGGAAGATGTCCAACGAGCAAAAATGGTGTGGCTGACTGAAAAACGAAAAAATTG
>DASVMX010000084.1:0-10704 GCA_036384215.1 Ktedonobacteraceae bacterium
GACCCAGCGGAACATAGATCAGATCGGAGAGATCGTACAGCTTCTCCTTGTGCTTGGTCTGCTCGTAGCGCACAAAAAATTCCTGGTAGCGCTCGGCCAGATCATGCTCGATGCCCAGGTGCTGGCGAAAAAAATCAGCGGACTCTTCCGCTTTCATCTGCTCTTCCTTGGCGCGATCCACCGCTCCAAGTACCGTCAGGATATCGACATCCCAGTTCATGCCACGCGAGCGATTGCTGCTCCACGGGCGAATAATGTCCTCCGCCAGCCACTGGCGCGGCTCACCGCTGACCAGGCGCTGATTGAGCTGCTGGGGCGTCCACTGAAGCTTCTCGCGCAGCATGTGATGGCCCAGACCGTGAAAGGTCACCACGCGCAGCCCCTTGACATCTTTCGCGGCGTACCCTCGGACCTTCAATGCTTTGAGCGCGCGCTTCTCCATCTCATCAGCGGCGGCACGCGTAAAGGTCACGCAGAGAATCTTTTCAGGCGTCACCCCCTCGTCGGCGATCAGCCGCACCAGGCGCTGCACCAGAATAGCGGTCTTGCCGGTACCAGCCGCGGCGATAAAAGCGGCGGGCCCATCGGTATGAGCGATGGCCGCCGCCTGCTGCGGGTTCGCGCGAAATTGAGGTATCTCGCTCTTTATTGTCTGTTTCGGGCGTTGAGTAGGCATCCTCTAAAACTCTTCCTCACAACTTTTTTGCTTTTATGTTCTAAATAATCTGGTCTTTACTATAGCACGCCTCCCCAAAGTTGGCAACCGGCATAGGAATTTAGCCAGGGACTTTTTCTTCGTCCCATTCACTGATTCAATGTTACAATGGTGTGCTTGTCGCGCTTTCTATGGTAACCGGCTCAGCTTGAGCAGTGGTATCCTCCTCTGCCTGGTTCTTTTCGTCCTTTATGGGCGTATCCCGGAGGAAAAAGGTACCGATGACCATGACGCCAGCGAAGATCAGAACGGTGAACAGGCCGTGCTGGATGGCGACGACGAGTGAGAGCTTGAGGGCCCCGAAAACCTGGTCAAGCATATGCGCGACCTGCTGCGCGATCTGCTGGACAACGACGTCGTGCTGCGGGCTCGCGGGAACGTGGCTGGTGGCCAGCTTTTGCGCGGTCTGCACCAGTGTGGTGCGCGCGTCGGCGTTGGTCAACACCTGCGGGTTGGTCGCGGCTTTCCAGCCAGCCGGGGTGAGTTGTTTCACCACCGAGGCAGGGACACGCGTCGCGATGTCGTTGGCGATAGTGCTATTTACCACCGAGCCAACGATGGCGATGCCCAGAGTAGCGCCGATCTCGGACATGTAGCGCACCGCCGCGGTACCTACACCCAGGCGCTTGCGAGGCAGCGAGTTTTGCGCGGCCAGGCCCAGGATTGAGAAGAAACAGCCCAGGCCGAGACCAGAGATGGCCAGCGCGCTGATAATCACGAACAGCGGCGTTGAGGTATCCATGCGGGTCAGCATGAAGATGCCAGCAGCCATAATCAACGAGGCAACGATGGTGATGATGCGGTAGCGTTTCAAGAACGCTGCCAGCATGCCCGCCAGCATGGCTCCGACGACAGCGGCGAACGATTGCCAGGTCGTGGTCATGCCGGAGTTGGTGGCTGACTGGTTCAGCACGCCCTGCAGGAAGAACGGCATGTAGAGCGCCATACCCAGCAGGATCATCATTTGCAGCAGCGAGAGCATCGAAGCTGCCGTGAAGACACGATTGCGGAAGAGTTCAAGTGGCAGAATGGGTTCGGTGGCGAAGCGCTCGACCACGAAAAAGCTGGTATAGAGTACGGCGGAAGCCGCCAGCACGCCGATGATCTGCGGCGAAGCCCAATCATAGCTCTGATCGCCACCCCAGGTCAGGCCCAGCAACAGGCAGATCGTCGCGGAAGCCGCCAGCAGCGCGCCCAGGAAGTCGATGCGGCGTACAGCAGCCCAGCCGGTATAGCTGGTATCGCGGTCGGAGATGTTGGCCGGCAGGAAGATCAACAGGGCCACGAGCGCGATGATGCCGACTGGCAGGTTAATATAGAAGACCCAGCGCCAGCGCGTCGTCTCCAGAACCAGGTTGCCCAGCAGCGGTCCGTGATCGGTCAGCCAGCCGCCGGTGGTTGGTCCGATCAGATTGGAGATGCCATAGACCATGCCGAACAGACCCTGCCAGCGCGCGCGCTCGGATGGCGGGAAGATATCGCCCACAACCGCCGGGACCAGCGCGATGCCGGTGCCAGCGCCCAGACCCTGGATCGCGCGGAAAATGATCAACTCGTTCATATTCTGAGACATGCCGGAGAGCATCGAGCCCGCCAGGAAAATCACCGTACCGCTGATCAGGAACCATTTGCGCCCGAACTGGTCGGAGAGCTTGCCCGCAATCGGTACCATGCTCGTCGCGGCCAGGATATACGCGGTAACAACCCAGGTATAACGATCAAAGCCCTGTAACGACCCGATAATGCGCGGCATGGCCGTGCCCACGATGGTCTGATCCAGTGCTTCTAATAAGAGCGTAAACAACAGGGCGACCAGTACACTGGCCAGCGCGCCGCCATGCAGGCGCCGCCCCTCGCGCGCTTCCGGTCGCTGTGCCTCAGCCGGAGCAAGCGCTTGCTTTTCTTTCTTTGCCATGGATATTCCCTCACCTTCCTTTTTTGATAACTATTATGCATATTTTTTATTATTGACGCCTCCGCTGGAAGCGCCGCCTCGTTGCCCCATTGCGGGGGTAATCATAACTCATCCATCGTTTTTTTGCCAGAGGCTAAACTGGTGTGTTGTAGCGGGTTTATGAACGCTGCTTGCGGGCGCGCGCCAGGCTGCGCTCGTTTAAGAACGTCAGAAATTTGCCCACCATGCCAGCGTTCCAGGGACGGTAGCGCGTGTTGTGGAAAGCCGCGATCTGCCAGCGCCCGTCCTGTTTGACCAATACATTCGTCTGGGTCGAGATAGCGCGGCGCGCGGCCTTCTTCTGGCGCTTCTGAATGACCGCGCCCTTGCCATGAACCAGCGCCACATCGGGCGTCAGGAAGCGAATGGTTGGCGGCTCGCCCGCCAGGCGCGAACCGCGCATAAAACCCTCGAACAGAGGCCGGTGGCTCTCCGCGATTGCCTCGCGCCCTTTAACCATCGAGCCATCGAACGTAATATATTCCGCGTCCTCCGTAAACACCGCCGCGAATATATCGGCATCTCCCCAGGCCTCGTTCAAGCGCCGCATCACCGCGCGAATCTCCGCCTCCTCGGCCTGTAAAATGTTCGTATCAACCATTTTGCTGCTATTCCTCCTTTACATGCTTTTATTATTTCAATTCGATATGATCTCTGAACGAACCGCCTCAAGCGTTGTTCTATAGGGAAGTATAGCCGGTGAGCGGGTGAGTAAGCATCACCTTAGCCGGGTGATTGATGGGGTGAAAACGCCTGTCCTTGAGTGTCATCAGGGGCTGGCGTTTTGCTTGTCGTGCGGTATGGCTGTTTTAAGTGTTCGCTTTGATTTGGGCCTGCGCCTAATCTTTCGTCGCTTGTACATTCATAACAGAACGTACCCCAAATCTTACTTTGGTAGTTTCTTACGGGGTGCAGGGGCAACGCCCCTGCCGGAGCGCTAGGCGTCCTCGCAAAAACCTTTTTTCTTTCATTTTGCGCCACTGCAGGCGGCGCAAAATGAAAACGAACAGAATAGTACAAAGCCCTCGAACAAAAAGAGATCAGCCTCTCTGGCAAAAGGGAAAACTCATTATGGCGTGAGTGTCCCAAGGGCGACAACTGGTCCTTGTGGGGCATCTCTGCTGGCCTGGGGGCCGTGCTCAAGACTGACCGCTGCCGCGTCGAAGCCGTGAGGCGCGCCCTGAAAATCAAGGGTGGCCACGCCGTTGTCGATATTAAACAGGCCGATGCTGGTGGGCTGATTTCCATGCAAAAGCCAGCCCTGGTAGACCTGCGTGCCAGTGAGCGGGGGCAGGTTGTGAACTACCAGGACGGTGATATTCTGCTGGGGATAATAGATCAATTGCCCGCTCGCGCTCGCGGTATCGCCTGTGCCGTGCAGTTGGTAGACAACGGGTGACTGAGCTACCTGCTGGCGCAGGGCGATATTCCAGAGGAAGCTGGCCCCCAGCAAGACCAGCAGGACCAGGGTACTCGCGGCCAGCAGCGCGGTGCGCCAGCGGACTGGCGCGCGCTGCTGGCGCACCGGCACTGGCATGGGCACGGGGATAGGCGTGGAAAGCGGAGGCAGCTTTTGCGTCTTCTCGTTCTCCTGAATGCGAGCCAGGATCTGCGCCTTGACGCGCGGCGGCGGCTCCACTGCGGGAACTGACAGTGGAAAGAGATCCACAATTGCCTGGAGCTGCTTGAGGGTTTGCGTGCATTTGGCGCAGGTGGCCAGGTGGGCATCAGCGGCTTTCCGTTCCTCTTCGCTCAGTGCTTCAAGCGCGTAAGCACCCAGGAGTTCTTCCATTTCTTGACAATTCATGGGCATTTCTCTTTCATTGGTATGTTGCCGGGATAGATGCATACTACACGCCCCCTTCCATTTGTTCCAGAAGGTGCTTCAAACGCATCAGACCGAGACGCATGCGCGCTTTCACTGTTCCCAAAGGGATCTGATAGCCTTCCGCGATTTCTGCCTGGGTCCAACCTTGAAAATATGCCAGTTCTATGACCATGCGCTGTTCGTTGGAGAGCTGTTTGAGCGCGTTGCGCACCTGGGCGCCCTGGATAGATTTCCAGGCTTCTTCCCAGGCATCCGCGCCGGTCAGGTTCTCGTCGAAGAGCAATTCCTCGATTGGGGTAATCTTGAAGTCTGCACGCGCGCGGATTTTGCGCAACTGATCAATGGCGCGGTGGCGGATAATCGCAACCAGCCAGCTCCTGACTGAACCTGCCTGCGAGGAATACGAGCCAGCGTTCTGCCAGACCGCCATAAAGGTATCCTGGAGCAGGTCCTCCGCCACCTGGTGGTCGGGAATCATCCGATAGGCGATGGAGTAGAGCAAGCGCGAGTATCGCTGGTAAAGCACTTCCAGCGACCAGAGCACGCCCAGTGCCAGCGAGTGAATCAGCGCTTCGTCGCTCAATTCCTCGACAGAGAAGGGAATCGGCTGCGATGGCTGGCGCGCCGGAAATCCTCTTCCTCTGAAACCCTGCATAGTATCCTTCTTCCTGCCTTTACACTATTTTTGCGAAAATGAAAAGAAGATATGCCAGACAATATAAAAAGGGCCGCGTTAGGGACTGAAAATATCAGAGATCTCTTAAAGAATACGTCCGCGCTTGTGATTTGGATTATTTTTTCACCGCGAATTTTGCCAGTTTTTTCGCTCCTCTTGTACAAAAAGATTTTACCAGGAAATTGCGCAAGAAGTAATCCATCTTCTACTTGCGCGCGTATCTCTGGTTTGAAAGCAAGCTTGAACGCTCTGGACAGTCATTCTTCAACGAAACTTGCAAGATAAAATCTCACAAGCAGTAATCCACTTTTAATTTGTATGCGTATATTTTATTTGAAAGCAGGTTTAAATGTCCTGTCCATGTATACAACGATGTTATCCTTAGGAATGCAACATGAGCTTTAAAGCTGTGAAAGGAATTACGAATATGGAGAGATTAACTCGACGAACGTTGTTCAAGCGGGCCTCGGTGAGCGTGGGGCTGGCTGGCCTGGTTGCCACGACTGCGGCATGTGCTACCGATGGTGGACAAAACGCCAATGCAGCCAGCACGGTGCAGGCCGCTGGCGCTTCTTTGAGCCAGTTGACCTCCTCGAATGGGCCGCTGGCTGTGTTTGTGACGGATCCCTCGCGCGGAACCCTGCTGCTGGTGCGGGGTGACAACGAGGCGACGATTACCAATCTCGACCTGGCGCGGGCGATCAGCGCCCTCCAGTAGGGTTGCTCTGGCTGTTATGTAAAAACTCTTGATTCGATTGTGAGGGAAACCTATGTCATCTCATCGCGAAGCTCCGGAAATTTCTAAAGATCCTGTTGCTGACAACACCGACGTGTACGCTTTTGTCAGCCCGGATCGCCCCGATACCGTGACCCTGATTGCCAATTATCTGCCGCTGGAAGGCCCGGCTGCCGGACCAAACTTCTATGAGTTTGGTGACGATGTGGCTTATGACATTCATGTTGACAATAACGGGGACGGTCTCGCCGACATTACCTATCGTTTCCGTTTCACCGTGAAAGTGCGCAATCCTGACACTTTCCTCTACAATACTGGCCCGATCACCGCGCTGGATAGCCAGAACTTCAATCGCCGCCAGTTCTACACGGTGAGTAAGCTTGATAGAAACGGCCACGAAACCCGCCTGGCCGAGGAGCTGGCAGTTCCGCCCTGTAATGTGGGTCCGCGTTCCACCCCCAATTATGCCGCGCTGGCGGAGAAGGCGGTTTATACCCTGAACAGCGGAGAGCGGGTCTTCGCGGGACAGCGCCTCGAAGGATTTTATGTTGACCTGGGTGCCATTTTTGACCTGGGCGATCTGCGTCCCTTCCAGAATCTCCACCTGATTTCGACCGCCGCGGCTCCCGGAGTGGATTCAACGAAAACCCTTAATGTCCACACCATCGCGCTTCAGGTGCCGATTGAGAAGTTGACCAGCACGGGCAAGCGGCCCGGCAATCCATCGGATCCCACGGCTGTGATTGGAGTCTATGCCTCGGCCAGCAGGCGCAGGGTGCGCGTAGCCTGGGACGACGGGAAACTCCAGGAATCTGGCGCCTGGAAGCAGGTTTCTCGCCTGGGCAACCCTCTTTTCAATGAAGTCATCGTGCCGATGGGTCACAAGGACAGGTGGAATACCCTATCTCCCAATACCGATAAGCTGTTCCTGGAAAATGTCCAGCACCCTGAACTGGCGAAGCTGCTGCCAGTGCTCTATCCGAAAGTGTTTCCCAACCTGGCAGCCTATAGCGCGGCACGCGCGGACCTGGTTGCAATTTTGCTGACTGGCATTCCCACCGGGATCATTCCAGGCTTTCAAAATACCACGGGCAAGACCTATGCCGACCTGCTGCGCTTGAATATGGCCATCCCGCCGTCCAGCAAGCCGAGTCTGCTGGGTCTGCTGGGCAACGATCCCGCTGGCTTCCCCAATGGGCGGCGCTTCTTCGACGACGTGGTGACGATCGAACTGCGCGCGGTCGCGGGGGCGACTATTCCCCTGGTCGACCCCTCGTTCAAGCCAGACGCGGCGGTGTCCGCGATCACGCCTGGCCTCACGCCTGATCTCCAGACCCGTTACATTGACCACTTCCCCTACCTGGGTGTGCCCAAAAGCGGCTTCGAGGTTCCAGCAGCATAGCATTCCGGCACCGGCATGTGAAGGAAGCTTAGGGGAAGATGGCCACGGCGGAGGTTTCGCTCCGCCGTGGTCATCTTCCCGTGCGGAAAGAGGCAAAGCATGGAAACACAGAATAGGCGGGTCCACACAGAATACGCGGTCGTGGACATAGGTAAAGAGATTGGGGCGCTGATCATCTATTGCCAGCCGCAGATGCGCGGGCGCCAGATAGAGGTCAGCTTGCGGGGCCGCGAATGGCAGCGCACGCATACTGATGTGCTGGAACGCCAGGCAAACCAGCGCCCGGTCTTCGCCGCCCTGTTCCTCGCGCTCGTGGAAGGTGACTATGTGATCTGGGGAAATAGTCCAGACCCGATCGGAGAGGTGACAATTTGCGGCGGACAGGTCGCGGAAATCAACTGGCGCAACCTGCTGCCAGGTACGCTTGTGCCAGCATTCGATTCGCTTTCTTCTCTCCAGTGCGCGCCATCTCAATTGCTTGACCTGTTGCCCGCGCGCTACCAGGCTGACAGAGCGGTAAGCGCGGCCCCGATGGGGAGCGCGCCTCTGCGCTATGATGAGCAGGGCCAGGTGGCCTGGGATCAGATGTGGACCGATTTTTGCGACCTGGCACTGGCTGGTGGGCCGCCCCACCGGGGAACCTTGCTGGAACCAGCCACGCCTGAACAGGCGCGCGCAGATGCGGACAACTACCAGCGCGTGATCGCTGAAATCGAGCGCGGGCTAAATCTCGTCACCGGGCTGCCGATTGTGGAGAACAGTTCACCTGGCTGGGTTGGCGTGCGCTGCTACGACGAAGCGATGGCGCTCTGGCTGCTGCGCGCCATCATTGTCGAGAATGTCTCGGTGCGCCGCGAAGGCGCAGTCCTCTTTCTCCCGGCCGGTCCGGCCTTTCAACTTGAGAAAGAGATCAAAAATGTCATCACTGTTCTGGCCAAAACCCATCACTACTGGAGCGAACACAGCAGCCGCTGAAGCCGCTTGCTGGCCTCCTGGCAACGCGTTCACCCATCTCCTGTCCAGGCAAGGGACAGATCGTGACTGTCCCTTGCCTGGACAGGAGGTGCCTATACTTTTGGAGCAACCCAGACCTGGAGAGATGAGTCGCCTCCGCCTGAGGCAATATATTTCCCATCAGGCGACCAGGCCATGACGCGCGGGGAAGCTACATGAGCGAAAACGGCAAGCTTGAGGTTGGTATTGATATCCCAAACCTCGACCGCCTTCGTGGCAGTGGCGCAGGCGAAGCGCTGCCCATCAGGTGACCAGGCCACAACCGAGGTCGCGGCTGAGTAGCGATAACTCAATACCTCGCGCCGCGTAATGGTATCCCACATCTGCACGGTGCCATCTTCACGTCCACAGGCCACCCGCGAGCTGTTGGGAGCATAGATTGAGAGGGACGAGGCGTACACGTTCGGAGACCACGCCACGCGCAGTACAGTGGACGATCCGCCGCGATAGGTCTCAATGGCCCTGGCGGTGAAGGCCTCCCAGGTTTGCACTGTGGCATCCTCCCCACCGGAGACAATACAGTATCCACCACCCAGCGGGGAAGCGTTGGCATCGGGCGACCAGGCCAGGCTATTCACGCTCCCGGTATGCCCACCATAGATAGCAAGTATGTTGCCTGTGGTCGCGTCCCAGACATGGACCGCGCCATCACTGGCAGCAGTCGCGAGAACAGGTCGGGCGTGCGCCCAGGCCAGGGCATTGATGCGCTGCCCCTCGTGCCCGCGATACGTCGCAAGCAGGCGGTTCGAGACAACGTCCCAGACACGCACCAGGCCATCAGCCCCCGCCGTGGCAATGCGCGCCCCGTCGTTTGAGCCTGCCACGCAGCGCACAGCTTCAGAGAGATCCTGGTAAGCCTGGAGCTGACCTCCTGTGAAAGCATCCCAGACCTGTATCAGCCTGTCGTCATTGCTGCTTGAGAGAATCCGCCGCCCATCAGCCAGCCAGGAAAGCGAGCCTACCGCAGCGCTATGTCCCTGGTAAGTGCTGACCAGGGCACCAGCGGGTTGCGACGGCGCTGCTGGCGGCACTGACGACAACTGACCAGGCGCAATAAGCGTGCCACCCCTGGCAAACACGGGTGGTTGGCTGCCTGGTGAAGGCACGGCGGCAGTTGGCAAAATGGCCTGCCTGGCAGGCTGATCTCCGGTGAGATAGGCCTGCTCCAAAGCCTGCGCAAATGCCCGCACGCTGCTGTAGCGCTGGCCCGACTCCTTGGCCAGTGCCTTCATGACCACGCGCTCAATGGCGGAAGATATGGTGGGCCTGGCCGCGCGAATCGGAGGAGGAAACGCTTCCTGCTGCTGCGCAAGGATCTCGGAGACTGAACCGTTAAAGGGCAGCGTGCCAGCAAGCCATTCGTACACCACAATGGCCAGCGCGTATTGATCGCTGGCTGGTTGGGGCTGCTGCCAGATTTGCTCTGGCGCCATGTACGCCGGAGTTCCCGCGATGTTCTGCCCCAGAAGACTGCGCGAGACCCTCGCTATCAGCGCGATGCCGAAATCGCTGAGCAACACCTCGCCATTTCTCCCCAGAAGCAGGTTCTCTGGTTTGATATCGCGATGCACAATCCGTTCATCATGGGCATATTGCAGGGCTTCCGCTACCTGTTTTGTATAGGACACAACGGTAGGGACGGCCAGCAGCGTTTCTCTGGGATAGCGCTGCCTCATGGTTCCCGCGGTTGCATAGTCGAGGACAAGAAAAGGCACCTGGTCTTCTACGCCAAATTCCAGCACGCGCACAATATTGGGATGAACCAGCCGAGCAATTGTGCGCGCTTCCACGCGAAAGACCTCCAGGCCGTCCTCTGTCTGAGCATTGAGGATTTTGATAGCCGCGGGCGTATTGAGATAGATGTGTTCACCAAGATAGACTCGGGCAAAACTTCCTTCGCCAAGCAAACGCGTGAGTTCATAATTGCCAAAAAGCCGTCCCAGAAAATCAGTCGCGGACATACGCATTCCTCGTAAAAAACACCTGATACCGTTCTTTCTGATAACAAAGTGAGTATAGCACAATGAATTCCTGAAGAGGAATACGTAGAATTACCCTGGAAGGATCACTCTTGGGAATTTATGGACTCTTCTCCATCGGCCTCGGATTTTAGCCGCCTCGTAGCGCATTCCTTGAGCATTGAACATAAGCATTTGCTTGAAACAGTATGTACCTATCTTGCACAGTTAGAAACGCTCGGCCAACTGCCGTTTCAAACGGCAGTTGGCTATCAGAAGCAGGGAAGCGGCAATCCGACAAAATATGCTTTGCTCAATGAGGGGTTACAAGAGGCGACGAATGTGTTGCGATAACAGCAAAGTTGGAGCCATTCCATCGATAGATTCTCGTAGTCCACAGGCTGGGACAGCAGAGAGGGTC
>DASVMX010000085.1:0-4446 GCA_036384215.1 Ktedonobacteraceae bacterium
AAGGGCGATGAGATCGCCCTTAATGCCCCTCGCTCATCGCTTCCCATCCACATCTACTAATCTTGAACCACAACAGGTCCCAATGGTTGGCAGAAGTGGCGATTCTATTTGACAACGTCCACCGGAGAGTGTATAATCAGTTCCGCACTCAGTCCGACAAACTGTCGGCATTTTTTGTAGAAAAAAACCCATGTGATGGGAAAGATGTTCCGGGAGGAATATTTATACATGCCCAATAACGCCTCAGCAGAGAAGCGCCAGCGCCAGGAGCAGAAGCGCCGTTTGCACAACCGCATGGTAAAGTCGGTTGTCAGAACCAACGTTACCAAAGCCCGCCAGGCGCTCGTCTCGGGTGTCGAATCGGAAGCCACCGTGCGCGCCGCCGTCAGCGAACTTGACCGCGCCGCGAAAAAAGGGGTTATCCACAAGAATAATGCTGCCCGCCGCAAATCCCGGCTGATGAAGCAGCTCAACGCTCTTACGTCCCAAAAGTAAAACATCGCGCGAAACGCTCTGTTAACACCAACAGAAGTCGATCCAGGATACTGCCAGGAACATTCTCTGGCTGTCAGTGAGTCACTATGGGCTGAGCATAACGCGCACAGAAGGAAGTAGAACATGGCCGAGAAACAGACGGTGGTGAAACCTGCCGGACAGGCCCTGCTGGTGGCAGTTGAGAGTGAGCAGCTCCGCCAGGGTGTGCCAGAGATTAAGTCGGGCGATACTGTTCGCCTGCATGTGAAGGTTGTCGAGGGCAGCCGCGAACGCCTCCAGCCCTTCGAGGGCGTGGTGATGCGCCTGCGCGGTGGCAGCGTGAATCGCAATTTCACGGTGCGCAAGATCACCAACGGCGTGGGCGTTGAGCGCACGTTCCTGATTAACTCTCCTCGCATTGAGAAAATTGAAGTGCTGCGCCATGCTCGCGTGCGCCGCAAACAGCTCTACTATCTGCGTGGTCTGACCGGCAAGGCCGCCCGCCTGAAAGAGCTGCGCCCGACAACCGCCAAGGAAGCCGCGGCCAAAGAGGCTGCGAAAGCTAGCAAGAGCAGTGGAAAAAGCGAAGCATAGTCCGCAAATCCCCACACTCGTAGAAGAAATGGCCCTGCTCAGTCAGGGCTATTCTTTTATCGCTGGCCTGGATGAAGCTGGCCGCGGCTGCCTGGCCGGACCGGTCGTGGCTGCGGCTGTTATGCTGCCCCTGGATGATGTTGAGATTACCGCGCGCCTGGCCGGGGTGCGTGATTCCAAGCAGATGACGGCCCTGGCCCGCGAACGTCTCTTCACGACCATCCAACAGCATGCGCTGGCCATTGGCGTGGGCATTGGTTCAGTAACCTTGATCGATCAGCGCAATATTTTACAGGCAACTAAGCTGGCGATGAAGGACGCGCTTACGCGGCTCTCGCCCGCGCCCCAGGCGCTCCTGCTGGACGCGCTCTACCTGCGCGATGTCCAGCTCCCCCAGCGCTCGCTGATCAAAGGCGACGCGCGCTGCCTCTCAATCGCTGCCGCCTCCGTAATCGCCAAGGTCACCCGCGACCACCTGATGCTCCAGTTGCACCAGGAATACCCCCTCTACGGCTTCGATCAACACAAAGGCTACGGCACACCGGTCCACCTGGCCGCCCTGCAAGCGCACGGCGCGACTCCTCACCACCGCCAGAGCTTCGCCCCGGTGCGCGCTCTGTATGGCCTCTTCGCGGAAATTGACGAATCCCCCTCCGACCTGATATAACGAGAACGGTATACACCAGTCAGTTCAGAAAGCAGAACAATCATGGTAGAGAAAGTATCCCCGTCAATAGCCCCGGAAGAAGGTGCCAGCAATAAGCGGAAAGCCATCGTAGACGCGGCCCGCGAAATCTTTTCGCGCCAGGGCTATGAAACAACCACCATCGCCGAAATCGCCGCCGCGGCTGGCATCGCCGTAGGTACGGTCTATCTCTATTTCCGCAATAAACGCGAAATCTACCTCGATACTTCGCAGAACTGGGTGATGGAAATCGCCGCCGCCCTGATCCAGCCAGAGTTGCTCCAGCGCCCCGTCGAGCAGGTGCCGCGCGCGATGATTGAGAGGGTCTTTGAAATCAGCCGGCAATATAATCAGTACATGACGCTGATCCAGATCGATGTCCAGTCCAAGGAAGAACTGGAGGTCAAACGCCGCGGCAAACACCTGATCACGCAGGCCGTCAACGCCTTTTTTCAACAGTCCATCAGCCGCGGTGATCTGCCACCTTTCGACACCGAGATGTACGCCACCATTATCTACGGCCTTGTCGACAATGTGCTCTATGACTGCTTCTGCCTGCATGGCGGCGCTGACGAAGAACACTACCGCGCACGCACCATCGAGATCGTCGAGCGCATCTTCTTCGGACCCGCGCTGCGCGGCTAATGAAGCAACTCACCTTGTTGCAAACGGGGCTCCTGAGTACACCGGAGGCGCGGACCAGATGGAAAACGTGAGTCGCACCCGCTAACGAACTTTGATTTGACAACGCTGCCGCCAGGGGGTAAGCTTATGAACGCCGCCATGAAGAGGCGGTTATTCCATTGTTTTGAAGAAAGACCAACTGTATGACACGCCGCCCTGTATATGACGCGGCAAGGAAGTCTGGAAGTTTAATGCCCGAGTATGTCTGGGGTCGAAATCCCGTACTTGAAACGCTGCGGTCAAGCCGCAAAGTCAAACGCCTGTTGATTGCCGAGGGACAGCGTGAGGCGCCCGCACTGGCCAGTATTTTACAGGAGGCTGTGAGCCAGCAGATTCCACTGGAAACTGTGCCGCGCACGCGCCTGGAACAGTTGAGCCAGGGGGCGGTGCACCAGGGCTGCCTGGCCGTTGTCGAGTCCCGCAAATACGCGACCATCGACGAGATCCTGGCATACGCCCGCCAGAAAAACGAAGATCCTTTCCTGCTGCTGCTCGATGCCATTCAGGATGTCAATAACCTGGGCTCGCTGCTGCGCACCGCGGAGGCCGCGGGCGTCCACGGGGTCATTATTCCCCAGCATCACGCGGCTGAAGTCAACGCCACGGTCGTCAAAACCTCGGCAGGCGCCACCGAACACATGCTGATCGCGCAGGAGACAAACCTGACCCACACCATTGACACGCTGAAAAAGCTCAACATCTGGGTCATTGGCCTGGCCGGCGAGACAAAAACCGAGTATGTCGAGGCAGACCTGACCGGGCCGCTGGCCCTGGTTGTGGGCAACGAGGGCAAGGGTATCAGCCGCCTGGTACGTGAGCACTGCGATGTGCTGGTTCGCCTGCCTATGTATGGACGCATCAACTCGCTCAACGCGGCGGTCGCGGGCAGTATCGCCCTGTACGAAGCGCTGCGCCAGCGCACGCAAAAGGCGCGCAAACAGAAGTGAACTACCGCCGAGTTGAAGACTCAGCGGCTTCTTCGGAAGTCGCCGGGTCGGAGGTTTGGGTGCTCTTAAAGCAAACAAGCAGAGCAGCCCGCGCTTTCCCGGTTTTCTTTTTGTGACGCCTGTGGAACGCGCAACGTTTCAAAAGAAGAAAGATCCGGCACATTCAGATTTGCAGTATAAAGAGGGGGCTTTCGTGTCATACAAACGGTCGCGGATAATATTTCTGTTTATCTGTTGTGGCTGCTGGCTGCTGGTCTGCGGCTGGCTGGTCCTGCCACGCTTCAGCCAGGCGGCCTTTGCCAGCGCGGCTCAGGGACAAGCCACGCCAGGTGCCACGCCAGCCGCCACGCCATCACCATCGCCTACGTTGACGCCCACGCCAACGTTCACCCCTACGCCGACCCCGACACTCACACCAACACCGACACCCAGTCCGATGCCCAGCCCCTCACCTTCGCCCAGTCCGAGTCCGTCGCCTTCGCCCAGCCCCTCACCTTCACCCAGTCCCAACCCCTCGTCCACGCCAACCGTGTCAACCGGCAGCAGCGGAGGTAGTTCCACCGGGATCGTACTCTCAGTAGCGCTCGGCTTGCTCGGCCTGCTGCTCACCGTCCTGGGCATCGTACTCTACGCCTTCTACGCCCGCCAGCAGCGCAACGCCACTGGCAGATAAGTTTCACAATCAGAAGATGATTCATAGCTGTAGCGAGGCAGGAGGATTCCTTCTGGCAAGCGGGGCTATCATTCTTTTATCTCTATTATCCCCTGAAACGCAAGAAAAGACGCAACTTGTGCGTCTTTCTCTGACTGAATAAGAATACTTACCTCAATTTTGCCGAGACCCGAGTTGAGAAGCAGCGGCGGAGACACTCCTACGCCTCTCCCCTCTCCCTCGCGCTCCTTTTCCAGCTCGTATGAGCAAACAAGCCGTACGATCATTAGGGCCGCTTGGCTGCACCTGTTACCAGGCGTCCACCCGCGGTCTATCTACCAGATACTCTTTCTGGGATCTTAACACCCAATGGTGTGAGATTACTCATCCTGGGTTCGGCTTCGCGCTTA
>DASVMX010000086.1:0-3196 GCA_036384215.1 Ktedonobacteraceae bacterium
AATCGGCGCGGTTGGCTGCGTGGCTATTGAAAACGCTGTAGTAGGAAAGGACATTTGAGGATCAAAAGAAAGCGGGTGGGTAGCCAGGTTAACAGAACGAGCCACCGGAGACGCCACTGGCGCGACTGCCACGGCTGCCGCAAAGGCCTGGCTCAGTTCCATAGCGGTAATATAGCGATCCTCGGAGCGTTTGCTGAGAGCCTTTTGCAAGACTTCATCCACGGCATCTGAAACGTCCGGCACCAGGCTACGTACCAGCGGCGGCTCCTGGCGCACATGCTTGAGCAACACTTCCACTGGCGTCTGGCCCACAAATACAGGCGCGCCGGTGAGCAGGCGAAAGAAGACCGCTCCCAGCGCGTAGATGTCGCTGGAACGCCGCAGCAGGCCCAGCGACTGCTCTGGAGCCGCGTACTGAGTCGCCCCCCATTCCATCTTATTGAAAGTCTGCTGTCCATCGGCATAGCCACGTGTAATCCCAAAATCGGCCAGCAGCATCCGTCCATCATTGGCCACAAAGACATTGCGTGGCTTGATGTTCCCGTGAATCGCCTCATGGTCGTGCGCATACTGCACCGCGTCGCAGAGTTGCTGGACAATCGGCTGAGCCTGCATGGCGGAAAATTTGCCGCCAACTCTCTTGAGCAATTCATCCAGTGTGCCACTTTTGACGAAAGGCGTCACCGAGTAGAGTAACCCTTTACCTTCTCCATATTCGATAAACGGCAGAATATGCGGATGGTCGAACTGACCGATCTTCTCGGCCTCGCGCAGAAAATACTCCCGAAATGTTTCGCGTCCCGCGTAGGTCGGGTTAAAAATCTTTACCGCGACCTCGTATTGACCGTCATTCTGGCGCGCACGGTACACGTCAGCGACGCTTCCCCGGCTGGTACACTCCAGCAGAAGATAGTCGCTCAGCATTGCGCCTTCCAGGTTCGCCATGTGATACCCCGTTCTTGCTCCTGAAATCAGTCTCAGCACTTTCGCTGCTACCAGAATGAACGGGGTCAGCGCACATTTTCGAGCACATGAGAAAGCAAACGCCCGGCCACATTTTCACGCTGATGAACGTGCAAAGCTCAAAAACGGTCGGCGCTGGCAAGCTGAACGCGAATACGCTCCAGCTCAGCGGCAGTTGGAACCGCAGCCGTGCCGGTCAGCGCGGTGGTCGAAAGGCTGCCACAGATAATGCCACAGCGCAGCGCATCGAGGAAGGAATAGCCACGCAGAATGCCATATATGAAGCCGCCATCAAAGGCATCGCCGGCGCCAGTAGTATCTATGACCCTTTCAACAGGCAACGCGGGACAGGAGACCAGTTCACCAGCGCGCCGGGCAATAACGCCTTCAGCTCCCACTTTGATCAGTGCGGTTGGTCCAAATTGAGCCAGCACACGCAGCGCCTCGCGAGGATCCTGCTGCCCGGTAATCATGGCTGCTTCGGCTTGATTGGGCATAAAATAGTGCCCGAAACGCGCCAACTCGGCGAAACTGCTATCCGTCAATGTATTCACTGACCAGCCGGCATCGAGAAAAATCGTCCCGACTCGCTGGCTCAGCAATTCTAGCGCGGGCCGCATGTTGGGGTATAAATAGAGAAAAGCCGCGTCCCAGGTCACGTTCTCCAGCCTCGTCAGCGTATCCACCGAGAAATCATGCGCGGCTGCTTCTCCACCTGTATGCTGTTCCGCGGAAAAGTATCCGCCAGCCGGTCCCGCGCTACCCTGGTTCGGGTCAACATACGAGACAAAGCCGCGCTCGCCCTGATAGGGCAGACAGACGCTCACCGAACGCAATGGATACTCGCGCACAAAGATCAATTCCCGGCTGATGCCCGCGCGCTCAACCTCATCCACTATATAGCGGCTGAACAGATCATTCCCGACTTCGCACAGCAACCCCACGCTCAACCCAAGACGGCTGAGCGTAGCCGCGGTATTAAAAACGGCCCCCACGCTGAGCGCGAAATCGGATACATACATCTCCTGCCCCAGCACAGGCCAGTGCGGCAAACCACTGAACACCAGGTCAACACACGGCGAGCCAATCACCACAACATCAAAATGCGTTTTTGCCAAAAAGAAACCCCCTCTTTCCAGATGCGATGAGAGCCATGCTAAAGGAGCCATCGTTTCTTGTCAAGAGGAGATTAGCAGTGCATTTTTCATCTGTTTCTACAACTTCAGCCACAAAACCAGCAATATCGTTATGACATGCAAAAGTTGATCCAGCCAGATGGGGCCAATGAGTTTATAACGAGCCTTGAGGGGGTCTACTACCACGTGCGCACCAAAGATAACGGCGGTCGCCAGGGGTGAGGAGTGAGCCCAGATAACAAAAACAGCGGTATAGGTTGCAGCATGATAAAAATTCACTTCCCAACTCTTGCCTTTCTCCATACTCATCCATGCGCTTTGAAAAGCAAAATCGCCGATGAAATGGCAGGCTAACCAGACGAGCAATACCTGTAAGGGAATACTGGCGAGAGCAAACATGTGTATTCTCCTTCGCAAAGACTTGATTTCCAGACACAGCATAGCGGCTCTCACCATTCTGAACAATGAACCATTTCGCTATCCTCCTGTGACATAGTTCACAGGGCAGACGCATAAATTTTTAGCAAACGCCACGTGCAAGTTTTTTTACTTGAATCCTGATGCTGTTGGCGAATTGTTAAAGGGAAGGGAACTGGACAAAGACTGCTATCATAAAGGCGGCCATCTGAAAGAATGCCTATCTGATGAGGAGGTCCCGATGTCTTTGAAGCCAGAACCAATAGGCCCCGTCCCAGAAGAAACAGCACGGATAGCTCGTGCAGCCTTCCCAAAGGGAAACCTGTACCTGCGCCTGAGAGATGCATTAGGGACGCTGTATCAGGATGATCTATTTGCCGATCTTTTCCCCTCTCGTGGCCAACCCGCTGAAGCTCCATGGCGCCTGGCGCTGGTGACAATCATGCAATTCTTGGAAGGATTGTCAGACCGTCAAGCCGCCGAGGCCGTGCGAAGCCGTCTGGACTGGAAGTATCTGTTGGGGTTAGAGGTGACAAATGCTGGCTTTCACTACTCGCTGCTCTGCGAATTTCGGAGTCGCCTCTTGGCAGGAGAGGCGGAGCATCGCCTCTTTGAGGTGTTGCTCACGCACCTCAAAACTCGTGGCTGGCGCGCCTGTGCGTCAGCGCCAAAGAACGGAC
>DASVMX010000087.1:0-12338 GCA_036384215.1 Ktedonobacteraceae bacterium
AACCACCCCCTGCTCGAAAAACACCTGAACAAAAAAGGGGGGCGGGGCGGAGCCTTGAGCGAAGAAGTAAATAGCCCTGTAAGTGGACAGAGATAAAATGCGAAAAGAGCCATTGTCACATTGCTTCTACGGGAAGAGACATGGCTGAAAATTGCCAGCTATTTTTCTGGGTTCCGGGTAGACTGGGGCTGAGCGGCTGAGGGTGCGACGGGAAGTCTGCTTGAGGCCGTGGGATTACCATTAATACGGTCTCAGGAGGTTTTTCTATGTCCCAGTGGCAGGTGGAAAATTATCGCGCTGTTTTTCGAAACGCGTCTTTCCGCAGATTCTGGCTCGGCTTTACTTTCTCGGCGGTGGGCGATGCGATGACCAGGATCGCGCTGATCTGGTTTGTGTATCAATCGACGAAATCCGCCCAAGCAGTTGGCATTTTGCTTCTCTGTTATACCGGCCCGGTGGTGATTGGTGGATTATTTGCAGGTGCGCTGCTGGATCGCTTTGACCGGCGCATGGTGATGTTGATCGATAATGTGTTCCGGGGAGTTGTGGTCGCCCTGGTGCCTCTTTTCTACTTCTCGGGTCATCTCGCGCTCTGGCATGTTTACCTGGTGGCGGGTGTGTATGGTTGTTTTATGATGATTTCATTGGCGGGCGGACCTTCTCTTATTCCCGGCCTGGTCTCTCAGTCGCAGCTAGCGACCGCGAATGCGCTGGAAACCCTGAGCTATACGATAAGTGGGGTATTTGGACCGCCTATCGCGGGTCTGCTCATTGTACGGTTCGGCGCTCCTTCGGTAATGATTATCGATGCATGTTCATATGCTGCCTTCGCTCTGGCGCTGGCGAGGGTGGATGTCAAAGGTGAGCACGAGGAGTTGGCGCGGGAGAGCAAGGTGGTCTATCGCTTTCGTGATGCCGTCTCTCTTGTGCTGCGCAACAGAGTACTGCTCTCTACAACTCTGATGTTTATGCTGTTTAACGTGGGCGAAGGCTTTCTCTCGGTGTGGCTGCCGCTCTTTGCGGTTCAGACGCTGCGAGGTGGACCTGAACTGTATGGTTTGCTGTTGGGAACACTGGCAGGTGGTGAGGTGATTGGCTCTCTCCTGGCTGGCAGCCTTGTTTTCCCTCTTTCTCTGGGTGCGCTGATCTGCCTGGCGCAGGGGCTTTCAGGTGCATCCCTGGCCCTGCTGCTTCTGGGACCCGGTATCTGGTGGACCGTGGCGGGGCTGGCGCTGCTCGGGCTTTTTAGCGCACCGCTTACCATCTGGGCGCAGACCTTGCGTATGAAGATCATCCCCGAGCGGCTGCGCGGGCGTGTTTTCGCGCTCTTACGCACTTTGATGCAAAGCAGCGGTCCACTGGCCAGTGGGGGAGCTGGAGCGCTTCTTTTGATGGTAGGGATACCAGCAATGATTGGGCTCTCTGCAGTCCTTGTGGGCCTGCCCGGCGTGTTTGGATACGCGGTAAAGCAACTGCGCTCGCCCGCAGAGCCAGCGCTGGCGGCAAAATTGGAAGTTGTTGAACGCTCTTGAAGCAGGAGCAATTGGAGGAGTATCTGGAATATCGATGCTTTTGTGAGCATATAGGCCCTTAAGGATGAATAGAACGAAAGATAACGCTAAGCGCTTAGCGTTATCTTCCGTTCTATTCATCCTTAAGGGTCAAAAACAAACAGGTGACGGAGAACAAACCTTGCCAGGCCAGCATATCACAGAAGGAGTCTGCCAGGGAGGAGGGGCGTGGTGCCTTTCGACTTGCCAGACCTCCGGGTTGTCCGAACATTCCCCCTAAAGGATGAAGGCCCTATTTTGCCGCTTATTCCTCTTTCCACATTTTATCTCTGTTCACTCATTATTTGAGCGCTGCGCTGTTGCGCAACAGTCTCCAGCAGTTTGAGTTCTTTACGATAGATGGGCACATTGGAGCGCGGTACCAGCAGGCGCTCGACCAGACCCTTGAGGCCGGGACTGGGCTTCATGGTTGTCTTGATCTCGACCTGCGACTTCTTGCCTCCCTCTAAGGGTGTGACGGTAAAAGTGGTGGTGATGTTCTGCCCTTCTTCAATATCCTGTTCGACCAGCACCCGACCGGGTTCGGGCTCGCTGACCCGATGGTGGAAGGCTTGCTCAATACCCAGAATGCGCGCTTTGAAACGGATAATCGTGCCCGCGCCATATCCCCCTTGCTCAACCCGGAGGTCGTACAGATTCTCTTTGGGAAGGATGCTGGGATGCCCCTGGTGGTAATCCGCAATGGTCGCGTAAACATCTTCCGGGCCCGCCGCAAGAACGTCCATGGCCCGTGCTGTAATCAGTTCCATGCTCTTTTCCTCTTTCCTTTGCTCTGCCAGCTCAAACCGAAACTAGCAATATTCAAAATGTGTGCCTTCATAATATATGACTTGAAGTTATATACCTATAGAGAGTATAGTCGCAAAAAGTCCTTTTGGCAAGGAAGGTTATATGACTTCATGTCATATAATGGAGAACACTGATCTCGCAAACAGGCGCGGGCAGTTAAGGAGGAAAGAATAATCGATGGAGCAAGAGGCATATCCCATTACCTATGGCGTGCTGGGTCTGCTGGCTTTCTGGGGTCCGCTGTCCGGTTACGACATGAAGCGACTCTTTGACCACGTGCTGGCCCCGATGTGGGGCGCTGCGCAGAGCCAGATCTACAAAGAACTCAGACGCATGAAAGAACTGGGCTGGGTGGAGATGAAGCGCGAAGAGCAGGAGGCGCGGCCTGATCGCAAAATGTATTCGATCACCGCGCAGGGGCACGCGGCACTGCGCGAGTGGCAGGCTCGCGAACCGGAGGTCTTTCAACTGCGCGATGAGCTGCTGCTCAAAGTCTTATTTGGCACTTTCGCGGCCCCCGGTGATATCGCGCAAAATCTGCGCGCAAGCATCAAGACTCATGAAATGCGCCTGCTGGCCTATCGCGAAACCGCGCACTATATCCCCGCGCAGGGCACTTTTCCCCAGCACAATCGGCGCCCCAATCCCTATGCCGCGGAAAGCGAAGAAGACCCTTATTTCACGCTTATCACTCACTTCGCCATCGATTTTGAGAAAACCTATATCCGCTGGCTCTATGAAGCTCTTGAGATGGTGAAACAGCGCCAATCCGCCCCCGGCCCTGCCACAGAGTAAGCGATATATTTATATTGATATAAACTACTGCTGGTATATCATACAAACAGATTAGTATTAAACGCATCAGAAACATCTATCATGGATGGAAGGGAACGCTGCTTATGCGGGATACCTCACGACTTCCAATCTCAGTGCCCGCGGGATTACGCCATGCGGGCATCTACGTAGCAACACTGCTCTGTTACCTGCTCCTGCTCAGCGCATGCAACGGCGACACTGGCTCAAACGCGGCACGCCTCAATGCCTTGATGCTCCACAGACGTGTGACGCTCGATGCCACGATGAGGGAGAGTGGACAGTTGCAGATCCAGACCTTTCAGCAGTGGATCGGCCTTATGCAGCAATTTAATGGCTCGGTCGGCACATATGGGCAGGAATTGCTCAGCGATAAACATGCGCTGGATACGGCAAAAAACATTGCCGACTATCAAAACGCGCTCCAACGATTACGGCGCCACACCACAGCTATTCAGATTCCCGCGCTGAAAAACGAGGCCAATTACCAGCAACGCCAGCTTGCACAGGAGGCCACTGCCTGGGGCAAAGCTCACACCTATCACGATAGCTACAATGGCGTAACCTATCGCATGGGTTATGAATATAGCGACGATGGCATGGTCGGCCTGGTGCAGGACGAGTTGAGCAGCGCGAAAACCCTGGCCGATTACCAGCAGGCAATCCAGGATGCGACTGTCTCTTTAATCAATTTCCAGGCTTACCGGGCCAATACCAGCGATTCTACGTCCTGGGATCAAGCCCACCAGACAGATATGCAACTGATGCAGGAGTATCACACGCTTGGTCAGCGGACTGTGGTGATTTCGCTGAGTGAAGAGACCATGCGCCTCTATGACCAGGACAAACTGGTCAAAGCCTTCCATGTAACCACGGGTCGCCCGGAAAAGCCCAGCCTGCCCGGGTTCTGGGTGGTCGAGAGCAAGCAATCACCTACGGTCTTCAAATCTGATCAACCTAAAGGCTCACCCTACTGGTATCCTGACACTCCCATCCACTACGCCATGCTCTATCACAGCGGTGGCTACTTTCTGCACGATAGCTGGTGGCGCTCAGATTACGGTCCCAACACCCAGTTCCCGCACTATGACTCCAGCGGCGACTCATTCTCGTTCGACGGCTCCCACGGCTGCGTTAATATTGCCACCGGCAACGCCGCCTGGGTCTATAGCTTTGTCGATGTGAACACGCCAGTAATCGTTTATTAAACAGAAAAGAAGAAGCGAGATCGTGGTAATCTGATCTCGCTTCTTCTTTTCTGTGATCTGTCGCGGCTTTACGCATTCGCGTTTTGAGGTGTCATCAGCACGCTAAAGCCATCCCAGAAGGCCATAAACTGCGCGTGCGTCATCGCCGTGCGGTTGGCAGGGGCAGAGTCAACCAGGTAGACATAGCTGGCATCACCACCCTTGACCACCAGGATATGACCGGGGCTACCGACAATCACCGGAAAGCCTCTGTTTGTCACCGTGATCAGGTCTGCCAGCGTGCGCGGAGGATGCGGATCTATCTGGAAACCGAAATAAGCCGCGGCTTTCGCCATGCCCGGCTCACCACCTGTCAGGCCGTCGTAGGAATCCCAGACGCCCAGATTTTGCTCTACCTGCAGGACATCAGAGGCAATATAATGGCGCCCATACGAGTTCATAACTTCTTCCATCGAAATGCCGGAACAGGACGAATAGGACCAGACCGAATACTGATACTGGGTGGAATATTGATTAGCCGCAGCCGAGTCCACGCGCACAATGCGCGCGCTGGCACTAAAGGCCAGCGGCTGAAAAGCTGGCTGAACACCGGTCCCTGATGTCTGCGTGGTATTGCTGGTAATATTTTGCGTCAGCGTTGACAATACCTCGCCCGCCACTCCGGTCTGAATTGTGACCCCGATAAATAACATAACAAGCAGGCCAAGTGAAACAATGCTCCGCCGGTTATTATACCAGTAATGTGGCAAATGGGCTGAAGGCACAATTGCGGGCAATTGATTCGTCACATTGGAAGGGAGTTCATTTTCCAGCCCGACCACCGAACCATCCATCAATTGCACCACTACCATCATCCGGCCCGTTGTTGTCCCTGTATTCGCGTTCTGGACATCAATTCTGCGCATATGTCGCCGATGAGCCAACCACGCGCTGAACACAAAACTCCCCACTATCAGAAGCATCAGGGTAACCAGAACTGCCGTGACTATGGCAGACGACATATCAAACCTCCATGCTTATTCTTGAATATACACAACCCTTTCCAGTATAGCGCTTCCGCTCCAGGTTCATGGTCTTTTCACCCAAAAACAGCCAGATTGTGCTATGCTTACACAGCTAACCTCAACCAGTGCAGAAAAACAGGCCCAGGCGGTCAGCCCCCCCTCGCTAAGCACATGATCCAAAGATCACGAACTGCTCGCGCGACTTTCCGCCCTGCCTTCATTGAGAGTAAACGCTGAAAAATGGTATTATGGGGAATGAATTTTATCAGAAACCAAAATCGAACGCACTGAGACAGGCCTCTAAACCTCAATTGAGGGAACCGCGGTTTACGAAAAAGAATGGGAAAGATCTAAAAGATCTTTCCTGGATTTAATACATTCTGCGGATCAAACAACCCTTTGATCTGTTGCATCCAATCGACGGCGACACCGTGCTCGGCACGCAGAAATTTCTTTTTGACAAGGCCAATGCCGTGCTCACCGCTGGCGGTGCCGCCGAGTTCGAGGGCGCGCTGGACAAGACGGCGGGAATATTCTTCGGCCAGGTCGTATTGATCTGGTTGAATGGCGACGAGGGTATGGAAGTTGCCGTCGCCAACATGCCCGACAATGCTGCCGGGCAGATGCATCTCGGCCAGCAATTGCTGCGCGTAGAGTACGAGATCGGTGACACGCGAAAGGGGCACGGCGGTGTCAGTGCTGTACGGAACGCAACCAGGATGGCTGTGGACGACCGCCCAGTAATAGTTGTGACGCGCCTCCCATTGCGCCTCGCGCTCCTCCGCGCTGCTGGCCGCGGCGATGTCCAGCGCACCGGCCTCGCGCATCAATTGCTCGGCCTGACTGGATTCCTGGGCGCTGGCCGCGGGCGAGGAGCTATGAAATTCGAGGAAGAGGGCGGGCTTCTCTGGATAGCTCTGGCCCTGGTCGCGATTGATGTAGCCTATGCTCAGTTCGTCCAACAGTTCCAGGCGCGCAACTGGCAGGGCGCTGGCCATGACGCGATACGCGGCCTCGCTCGCCGCGCGCAAGTCAGGAAAGAAGACGCGCAGGGTGTGTACAAAGGCTGGCTGCGGGTAGACGCGCAACACCAGGCGCGTGATGATGCCCAGCGTGCCCGCCGAGCCAATGAAGAGGTCTTTGAGATCATAGCCGCTACTGGTCTTGCGCACAGCACGGCCCAGCGTCAACACTTCGCCACTGGCCAGCACGACATCCAGCTCGGCGATATTGGTGCGCATCCCGCCATAGCGCACTGTGGTGGTGCCGCTGGCATTCGTCGCGGCCATGCCGCCCAGCGAGGCATTGGCTCCAGGGTCAACCGGGAAAAAGAGTCCTGTCTCCTTGATGGCCGCGTTCAATTCCTCGCGTGTCAGGCCAGGTTCGATCTCGACCAGGAAATCGGCGGGGCGAAGCGAGATCAGGCGTTTCATGCGCGAAAGGTCGAGGCTCAGCGCCGGCCCCTGAGGCGTTATCTGACCTTCAAAACTGCTGCCTGCCCCGTAGGGAATCACGGCCACACCGCTGGTGCGCGCCCAGTTCAGCGCCTCCTGGATATCCGCGACCGTCTCGGCAAAAACCACCGCCAGCGGCGGGTAGACACGCGGATAATTGCGGTCCTGTCCATGCCTCTCCAGCACAGCCGGATCAGTGACTACTTTCGCGCCCAGGCGCTCCTGCAACGTTGCGAGCATAACGTCATCTCCTGAAATGAATAACAAAGTTGTTTTCTGTGTTAGAATATTGTACAGCATCGCACTGTTCCCTGCATGCACGCGCATGCCACTGTCAGGAGAGGTTTTCACCCTATGGTTTCACTTTTTCAACGTGCTTATCCAGCCGCTACCCTAACACCCGGCGCAGCTTACTGGCTTCCCTTCCGCGGCTCAAAACTACTTATACAGGAAAATAAGCAAGGATCTGCCTCTTTATCCCACTCTGGCGAACGCTTGCCCGCGTTCTCCTTGCCAGAGCGGAAAGGAGTTGCCCTGATCCACGCCAGCGCCGAATCGATGGCCAGTATCCAGCCACAAAACACGCTCTACGTAGGCAATATAGATGGAATCGCATGTATGGCCTGCGAGGTGGATGAGAATCTGCCGCTGACTGAGGATTGGAGTGCTTACGACCTGCGCGCGCTGTTTGGCCTGCTCGACGAAACGGCCTATGGCGTGGTTGGCTACGCATCTCAACTCCTCCACTGGCAGCGCACCAGCCGCTATTGTCCCTCCTGCGGCTCGCTCAATGGGCCGCTGGGCGAAAGTTGGGGCCGCATCTGCCCGCAATGTGGTTATACAGGCTATCCGCCGGTGGTCCCGGCTGTGCTGGCGCTGGTGCACAATGGAGAGCACATCCTGCTCTCGCACAAGCCAGGTTGGGGCAAGCGCTACAGCGTCTTCGCTGGCTTTGTGGAGCCTGGAGAATCGCTGGAAGGTTGTGTCATGCGCGAGGTCGGCGAGGAAGCCAGTGTTGAAGTCGCCGATGTCAGCTATTTTGGCAGCCAGACCTGGCCTTTTCCCAGTCAGCTCATGGTCGGCTTTCAGGCACGCTACACTGGCGGCGAGCCCACGCCAGACCTCACGGAACTCGACGATGTCAAATGGTTCCACGTGGATGAACTCCCCGATCTTCCGCCACAGCTTAGCCTCTCCTACCAGCTCGTTAAAAACTGGGCGGACTCGCTGCGCCCGCATACAGAAACGCGTGAATAGGAACAGGCGAGAACCGGGAAGAAAGCGTTTGACTTCTTCCCGGTTCTCGCCTGTTCCTATTCACGCGCTAAGCGAAAGTTGGACGCAGGGCAAAGTCGCTGACTGTTGGTTGGACCAGGCGCTCGAAATCGGCATATTTGAGGCTCATGGTCTCGGTATGGGTGCCGATGGGGAACACAATGGTTTCCTGCGTGGTTAAGCTGCGCTCGACATAGACGGGCAAACTGTACAGGTTGCCAAAGGGTGGCATGGCCCCGACTTCGCAGTTGGGAAAAGCATTGCGGAACTCTTCTTCGCGGGCCAGGCGCACGTCGCGCGCGCCCAGACACTCGCGCACTCTGTCAAGATCAACCCGGCACGTGGCCGGGAGAACCAGCAGCACCTTCTGATTGTCAGCCAGAACAATCACGCTCTTGGCGACCTTTTTCCCGGAAATGTGCTCGCACTCGGCAATGTTTTGCGCCGTGTAAGCCTGGGGATGATGCTGGATCTGATACGTGACCTGGCGCTCGCGCAGATATTGTTCCAGTTGTTCCTGGCATTTCATCGCTCGCCTCCATTGAAAAACGCAACAGGCATCCTGCCAGCAACAAAACATCTCTCTTTATTAATACGCGTCACCCTGGCTTCTCTGATACCCGCAACGCCTCGCTTCAAGCCCATGCATTCAGAAAAAAATCTATTATCTCAGCGAAAAACAGCTCGCCCGCGAACTCGCGACCTTCAGGCTCTTGCCAGCAAATTTCCTGCCCGCGTCAACGCCATTCTGGGACATCCCGGCACAAATGGCGAGGAACTACTCGACGCACTGGAACGTACTGAGGAGCTGTATCGCGAATGTGTCGAACTGCGCTGATTAAGCTGCGCGCATGTCATATATATCGAGTTCCTGCCCCATCCGCCGGCGATAGATTTCGACGCGCTGGATGCGTCCATTGAGATCGACAACAAGATATTCGCTGGCATCGCTATCCTGCCTGGGACGAACATTGATGTTGCCGCTTTTGCGCAGGCGGAAAGTACAGGTTTCCCAGGGATCAAGAATGCCCAGCAGGTGATATGAGTGGTACACATGCCAGGAAACGGCGGTGTCGTTCGCGACCTCCAGCTCTTCATCGTCCCCTTCCATCGCGAGCTTAATCCGCTGTTTGATGCGCGTTAGCCAGCCATCACCTTCCTGGCGCTGGGGTTTGGTCTGCGTGGGTGGCGGGTCGGGATCTACTTCGGGCAGCCAGGCCGGCGCGGTTCGCGCGAGCGCGGCGAGTGTCTTCGTTGGCATAATCTGTCAAGCTCCTTTCGCAGTATTGATAACGTCAACCAACCAGAGTCAGATCCCTGTCTTTCTGGGTAAGCGGAGTGCCACAAACACGCGCGATGCGTTCGCTCAGCGAGGGCTCTCCCAGGATAGGCCAGGTAGTCCTGCGTCCGAGCTGAATGTGTTCTGCCAGTTGGTGCAGGCCCAGGCAGACGCGTTCGCGGCCCAGCCATTGTACAGCCAGACGATCACTGCGAAAGGCCAGCACGCGCTGTTGCCAGGCCAGCACGCTCCCGCTGAGCAGACAGCAGGCGACCGCGGCCAGGAAAATCCACACAGCGCGGCGATCAACGCTGGTAAACGGCAGTGCGGCCAGCACCAGCAGCAAACTGACAGCAAAGAGAACGCGCGGCAGCAGAACGAACGGGCGTGCCGCGCCACTACAGCGAGCCAGTCCAGCCGCCAGCAGCATATCCAGTTCGGCCTTGCGCAACATCTGCCAGTTTTCAGACGGCAACACCAGGCGGATACGCCCGCGTCCCAGCACACCTGTGCTCACACGTGGCTGAATGGGACGTTTGCTGAAAGCGCAGCGCAGAGCAGGCGCAGAGCGACGATAATTCGCCTGCAAGAGCAACGTGGCGTAGACCTGCTGGAGTTCAAAGGGCGCGCTCTGCTGGCGCCTCCGCAAAAACTGGCGCGCAACCTGTCTCCCCTGGCGGAACTGCCGCTCAAGCTGCTTTCCCATGAAGAAACGGCGCGGGCGCGCCCTCTCCGCGACGCTTAACTTATCACGCAGCCGCAGCCACGCAGCTTCGGACAACGGCTGTTCAGGCAAGGCCGGACCATAATAGGCACTCAGGCGCTGCTCGATATCCTGGAGGAACTGCTGCTCGACTGCTCGGCTGAGCTGTTCCTCGACATTCTGGGCGAGCAACTCCTCTCTATGCTGGGCCAGCCACTTCTCTCGCTCCTGCACCAGCCGCTCGCCCGTCCGCGCACGCATATTTTTCTGAAACATACAGACAACTACCCCCTTTCGTCCAGCAAATAAACGCGCAGGCGCTCCCGCGCGCGATTCAGACGCGACTTCACCGTCCCGACAGGCCAACCAAGCACCTGGGCAATGTCGGCCTCGCTCAAATCGACCCCGTAGCGCAGCGCGATGACTTTGCGCTGGTCAGCCTTTAACCGCACCAGCGCCTGGCGCAGCTCCTCGCGCTCGGCCACCAGCTCCTGTGGATCGCGTTCAGAAGAACTGGCCAGATTCGCCAGGCCAGACTGGCTGACCTGGGCTTCCTGCGCGACAGGCGCTGAGAGACGCGTGTAGACGCGCTGGCGCTCCATCACATCCAGGGCATGACGATACATAATCCGCATCAGCCACGGACGAAATGGCAACCCAACCTGAAAACGCGGCAACCCGCGCCAGGCCAGCAGGAACGCGCCCTGCGTAATATCTTCGGCCAGGCCCGGTTCATGGCAGAGCCGCAGAGCAGCGGCCATTGCTACGCCGTGGTGTTCGTCCCAGAGCTGGCGAAAAGCCTCCTGGTCCCCTTGCCTGGCGCGCTCGATCAGCGCATCTTCGCAATCTAACAAAGCAGGCTGACTCCTTTCTTCTGCAAAGATCTACGGCCAGCAACAGGGAAAAGGTTCCCCTTTTCCCTCTTATCTCAAAAATAGCTTTTCCCTGCCCCTCCCCAGATGAATGAAGAGGTGATTTTGAATGTTTTGTTGGATTTTTAATTTCATTCAAAATTACCTCTTCATTCATCTGGGGAGCGTGATTGCGAGAGATGGTACAATGATCATGCATCTTTCGATAAGCAAGGGAAACGTATGAATCGGACTGATCGCCTGCTGGCGATTGTGCTGGAATTGCAGGCCAGGGGCAGGCAGCGCGCGGAAGATCTGGCAGCAACATTTGAGACTAGCAAACGCACTATCTATCGCGATATGCTGGCGCTGGGAGAAGCTGGCGTGCCGTTGGTCTCGATTCCTGGCCTGGGCTATTCGCTCATGGAGGGCTATTTTCTGCCCCCGCTGAGCTTTAGCAGCGAAGAGGCGACGATGCTCTTGTTGGGCAGCGGGGTAATGGCCCTGAGTTTTGACGCGCAATATCGCGAGGCAGCGCAGTCAGCCACGCGCAAAATCACAGGCGTGCTGCCAGAGAAGCTGCGCACAGAAGTGGAATACCTGCAAGACGCCATCCGCTTTGTGGCCAGCGGTGCTTCGGAAGAAGGTCAGGAGAAGTTGCGCCTGCTGCGCCGGGCGATCATGGAGCGGATTACCGTGCGCTTCGTGTATCACGCGCGCCACAGCAATTCCGGCGAGCCGCCGGAAACGCAGATGCGCGACGCAGATCCCTATGGCCTGATCTCGATCAACCAGACCTGGCATCTCTCCGCCTACTGCCATCTGCGCAAAGCCATGCGCAATTTCCGCCTGGACCGCATGGAGAGACCAGAACTGCTGCCGCGCACCTTCAACCGGCCCGGCCAGCGCTGGACCCCAGTGCGCCAGAAAAACGAGCTGGGCAATCTGACAGTACGCGCGCTCTTTGATCCCGAAATCGCTCGCTGGGTGCGCGAGGCCCGCTCCTACTATATGGTTCACGACGAAGAGACCCCCGAAGGGCTGCTGGTCACGCTCAAAGTGCGCCACGAAAGCGAGATTCTGTCCTGGCTACTGAGCTGGGGCCGGCACGTACATGTGCTGGAACCAGACACCCTGCGCGCCCGCCTGGCCGAGGAATCAGAGGCCATGTTACACAATTTTCAACCCGGCAAATAAATCACTGAACTACTGACATACTGTTGTCACTGGCATTGGTTATACTTCTGATGTGAACAAAAACAACAGGCTCACCTGCTTGCAGGAGGAGTAGCAGACAACATCAGAGGAGATTACATCTATGGCAACACAGCCAACGCTCGATTTCGTCGTAATCAACGTTTCCGATATCGAGGCCTCGTTTCGTTATTACA
>DASVMX010000088.1:0-11016 GCA_036384215.1 Ktedonobacteraceae bacterium
TGAACCAGTAGAAATCACCCTGGCCGAGTCCATGCAGAACGTGCTCACAGGAACCATCCACAGGCGCGCCCTCCAGCTCCCAGGCAAAGGAGTCGCCATTCTGACCCGCGCAGCGGCTTTGCTCTAATCTGCTCTACTAAAAGCAGCAAAGCAGCCGTGATCGGTGAATATCACCACCTCACCCGCTTTGCTGCTTTTATCCATATGCTATAACTGGCCTCGCATAAGGAAGTCAATCAGCGTATGGTATACTTGCCTGGAAGCCCTGCCGGGCCTGCATTTCGCTATAATAGAATTGAGTGTCACCATGCCAGTATCCGCGCTTGCCCTTTTGCTGATTGCTGCACTCCTGCATACGGTCTGGAATCTTTTCATTAAACGCACGCAGGAAAAACTGCTTTTTACGTGGTGGGCATTGCTGCTGGCGACGCTGTGTTTTTCGCCGTTCTTGCTCCAGGTTGGCTCGTTTCCTCCAATAATCTGGCCATATGTGCTGAGCAGCGCGTTCATGGAGGCTATCTATTTTCTGGTATTAATTGGCGCATATCGCTTTGGCGATTTCTCACTGGTCTATCCGATGGCGCGGGGAGCGGCCCCAGCTCTCCTGGCCCTCTGGGCAGCGCTTTTTCTGGGCGAGCGCCCGGACATGGCCGGTATATTGGGCATTACTTTGCTCATTAGCGGCCTTGTGGTAGTAGGCGGCACGACCTGGTGGCAACAGCGCAAGACATCCTCTATTGCTGGGACCGCGCTGGGCCTGGCGCTGGCGACTGCTTGCTGCGTGTCGATCTATTCCGCTATCGATGGTGCCGCGGTGCGCCTGGTTGCGCCCGCGCCCTATACTGTCATGGCGGTTGGTCTCTCCGGGGTCTTGATTACGCCGCTCGTCTTTCTGCGTTATGGCACAAAGGCGGTTGTCGCTGAAATGCGCACGAACTGGTGGCGTATCCTGATTGCTGGTATTCTGAGCCTGCTGACATATATGCTTGTTCTGCTGGCCTTTTCATTTTCTTCTGTGAGTTATAGCGGCGCGATCCGCGAAATCAGCGTGGTCTTTGCCGCGTTGATCGGCTGGCGCTGGTTGGGCGAGGGCTTTGGGCGCGCGCGCCTGTTTGGTTCGCTGCTGATCTTTGCGGGAATTCTCGTCATTGCCTGGGCTGGCTAAAACTGTTGCATCCCGGCAAACAGACGAAATAGAGTATACATATGGACAACAACACTATCCCGGTCATTATAATTGATGACACGGCGGTCAAACGCCGGGGTGTCTGCGAGTTTGTCAATGAGACCCCTTCGCTCTCTCTGGCGGGACAGGCGAGCAATGATGTTGAAGCAACAGCGCTGATTGAAACAATCTGCCAGCGCGAGAGCAACAATCCTACGCTGGCCAACTGGCTGGTGCTCTCTGATCTGCGCCTGGGACACACGAACGGCGTTGAGTTGGGGCGCGCACTGCTTGAGATCGCGCCAGGTCTGCGCGTAGTCATCTACACTCAGGAACCGAGCTGGACGCTGGCAAACGAGGTGCTGCGTTGCGAATACACGCGCCGAGGCACGCCGCGCCGGGCTACGCGAGATCAGCCCGGCCTGCACGGCTACGCGCTCTTCTCCAATATGGAACCCGCTTATCTCGTGCAGATCGCCAGTGCTGTGGTCACTCGCCATGCAACTTTTATCGATAACGAGGTTTTGACACACCTGCTGAGTAAACTGCGCGGCAGCAGGCTCACGCCGCGCCAGGAGGAGTGCGCGTCTCTGGTCGCACAGGGGCTGAGCAATGACGAAATCGCGCTGCGCATGGGCTTTCTTAATGCCCAGGGCCAGCCCAATATGGGGCCGCTGGAGAACCTGGTCAGCGAACTCTATGCCTTCTTCACCATCGAGGGCGCGCCCAGCGATCCAGGGCGCCGCGTGCTCCTGGCCCACGCCTACGAAGCTTACACGGGACTACGCCCTTCTCAATAGGCTCCCCATAAATTTCTTTCCCTTACCCTTCGTGTCTGGCTTTCTTTTTCTCTATTCACCCGGAAAAGCCCGTTTATTTAACGCGTCTGTTCGCGCGTGCCGTGCGCGCTGGTCTCTTCTGGTTGAGCGGACAGGTCTTCGCTGGCGGGGAAGAGGAGTTTGAGAATGATGGTGGTACCATGTTGTGCCAGTGGACGCGGTGTTGAACGTATCAACAACGTCCCACCAGCTTCGCGCGCTTTGAGCTCGGCCTTAAACATGCTGGTCTTCTCTGGCGCAACGCTGGCCACGTCGAAGCCGCGCCCATCGTCAATGATGAAGACTTCCAGGTGCCCGCCGCTGCGCACGGTGCGCACAGTGGCATAGGTCGCGCCCGCGTGATTATAGACGTTGAGCAAGGCCTGGGTAATCGTATACGAAACTGCTTCGGCGAATTTCTTACCTTCCGCGCTCTGCTCAAGGTCCTGACCCAGAGTATCCAGCGCCCACAGATCAGCCTGTATCTTGAGCGGCGCTTCCGGGTGCAAGGCGGGCAAATCTTCACGCACAAGTTTCTCCAGGTGCAACTTCAAGCCCAGGCTGCGCCGCTGATAGGCATCCTCCACCAGCAATTGCAGGCCGCGTAGATCATCCTCCAGTTCTTCACTGATCTTGCGCACCTTGCCCAGAGCTTCAATCACTGGCTGCGCGAAGCTCTGTAACGAAGAATCACGCTCTAGCTCGACTTTCAATTTGTGCTGCCAATGACCCAGGAGAGAACGAATACGCAGAGCCTGCTGTTTGGGCTGATCGTGGATACGTTCGGAAAGCAGCGAGCGCAGATGGGCGTCAGCGTGCAAAAGCAGCGAGGTAGCGTGCTGGAGTTCAGTGTTGGCGCGTTGCAGGTCTTCCGCTGTGCGCTGCTGATGAAGCATAGCTGCTTCTGTGCGCGCCATGCTTTCCTGCAACTGGCCAATCAGACGCAGCGAACGCACGGCGTAGAGTAACACCAGCGGATAGATTGCTCCGAGCAAAAAGAAGGTCGGCAGGGGCACGAGCGTTCTGCCAATCAATAACAGAGGCAGGATACCCAGACCAAAGCCAAGGCCGACGCCGCCGATCCACATAATCAGCAAATCGCCCAGTTGTCTTCTCATCGCGGCCCCCGCGAAGGCACGGCGCAGACCAATGCGCACCAGCGAAGTCACACCTATGCCCAGGCTAATCAGTCCTCCAAGCACGCCATACCCCAGGTTAAGCGGGACTTCCAGGCGTGTAGGCACACTGCCGCGCAGGAAAAAAAGCCCCAGCGTAAAAGCCTCAAGGGCGACCAGCGGCAGATAAGGCCAGGCATCCAGCTTACTGCTCGGCCCGCGCGCAGTTCCAACAGACTCCGGTCTGTAGCTCAGGCTGAGATGGATAAAGCCCGCTCCCAGTAGAGCAAAGCCCGGCACCCAGAGCAATTGAAAAACCGCGTCCATCGTGTACGCAGTTTGAATATTACCCCAATGGCTGTAGAGCAGAAAGAGCAACGCGGCTGGCAGCATGGTCAACCCCTCGACAGCTCCCACCCACGCGCGCGCCGTGGCCAGCAAAATTCCCCCTATCAACAACCAGCACAGGCCCGCGACCCCCGCCAGGCCGTAGTTTTGCAGCCAGATATCCCATGTGAAAACCTCGCTTGGATACTGCACCGTCTGATGCTGGCCATGATCTGCCAGAGTATAACTGATCAGTTGCCCTGGCCGGGCGTGTTGATAGATCTCAGGCAAGGCCAGCGGGCTCTGGCCATTAACACGCACAATAGTCTGGCTGCTTCCCAGCGAAGATGGCTCGCCGGCAAACGCGGGCTGACCGGGAAGCGTCGAGACCACGATCACCTGCCCATCTGAATCAATGCCCCAGATAAAGCCCCCAAAAGTAGCTCCCACCTCGTGTAAAAGGCGCATCTGTCCCGTAAAACTGATCGCCAGCAAAGCCAGACTTACCAGTATATAGAGAAGAAGCAGGCGAAATTTAAGCTTTTTCCACCCGCGGTTTATGTTGCCTGTGGATAAAATAGGGATCTGCGAGCGATGAAAAATCGTCTCGTCCTTTCTTGTAAGTCTGGATAGCGGGTCTCAGAAGTACTTGTAGCGCAGTCCAGCTCCCGCAGGCCCATCAAGCCTGAGAAGTACGACTACCTTCCCAATTCTACCTTATAGATAGAGCAAAAACAATACCAGATCTTAGTCCTCGCTCAAACGCAATTCGCTACTGATCGAAGGCCTCAAAGCCGCGCGAATCATGATGAGCAGCGCTACCAGGCAGATCAGCACCAGGGCGGCGAAGATCAGATCCAGGGAGAACGGTACAACAATCCGCGCCGGAAAGGCGTGCTGCACCAGGTAGAGATCGCTGATACTCAGGCTACTCATGGGGCCGTGTTCGGGCAAGCCGGTAAAGACCAGCACAGGCACAGCCACGCTGGCCAGGACAATTCCAAAAGCCAGGCCAAGCACTATCGCACCTGCGTAGACGATACCCTGTTCCCATAAGAGCATGCCTGCAATCTGGCGCGAATTCGCGCCAAGCGCGCGCAGCACGACAAAGCTGCTACGCCGGGTACGCACGCTGAGCCAGGAGGAAATCAGGTTGCCAATCAAAGCCAGCAGGAACGCCGCCAGCCCGCCAATGCCAAGTATAATCAGTATGTTCAGGTTAAACGGGTCGTTCTGAAGCTCGCTGGCGATCTGGCGCCGATCATAGAGATTGGCAAGCGCGAGTTTTGACATGGAAGAGGTCAAAGCCGCGCGTACCGCGGCCAGCGAGCTCGCGTCGTCGCGCGTGCTCAGCCAGATGTGATTCACAGGCACTGAGACTGCCTGTGCTAATTTCACAGCCCCTGGATCATTCTGCTTGTTAACGAGCAATTGCCGCTTAAACAGGTCGATGTAGACCTGCTTAAAGGTCTGGTAGTCAACCAGCATTCCTCCTGGTGACAGAGAAGTGCTGGCTACGGCGCTGGAGTTAACCGTGGGCATATGCGCGACAATCGCAACAACCTGATAATTCAGCGTTGCCTGGCTCAGATAGTCTAACGACATGGAAAAACTGCCGCCCAGGCCCACATGGAGCTGGTTTGCCAGCGCCTGATCGATGATCGCTGGCACAAGCAGACCCTGACTCCCATCAAGAAGCGTTCCCGCGTAAATATGTGGCAAAAGGCCCACCAGGCGGGAAAGCGGCTGATCAGAATCCTGCGAGCCCCAGATAACGGCACGCGAGAAGCTGTGCATTTCGACAGCGCGAAACTGAATAGCCACGGCCTGGCCCGTGTTGCCAACGGTTGTCCCCGAGTCCGTATAGTCGGCGGAGGCGGCCAGCACGCCGGGAACGGCCTGATAGCGCGCGATAATCTGATCCATGGTCAGCTTCTGGAGGTTGAGCGGACTGCCCACGTCGCCGCTGAAATCCGCGCCGCTCTCATACGCGGAGATGTCATTGATGCGCTGGGACTGCGAGGCGCTGAAAACCTGCGCGAAAAGAGCAAAAGCAACTGTTAACGAAAGTAACAGCGTCATACGGATAACCTGACGAGGCGCGCGCGCCATCTGGACCAGCGCGAGCATACTGGTCGCTCCTCGCCTGCGATGAGCAGCCCAGCCGCCCAGGCGCAGCAGCCAGGGAAAAATTCGCAGAAAGAGTAGTAAACAGCCAAGCAAGAGAAAGATCGGCGCAACTAAGGTCAGAGGCGCCAGGATAAGATCCTGCGTGGTCAGATCGACCTCGTGGGCGATATTCGCCAGATAGAGCGAGACGCCATACGCGCTAAAAGCGACCATCGCGGCCAATACATCCAGGTAGTAACGCTGCCAGAATGGCTGCCGCGTGGCGCGGGATGTTTCACGGCGCAAGGTCAGCATATTCAAACCTGAAGTATATCTGACCACCAGGCCAATGGTGAGCAGGGCTGCAAGCAGGGTCCCACCGCTGGTGGGACCAATCGTCACCAGTACCTGGGATGGAACAGATAGCGCCTGTTGCGCGATATGCACACCTTCAGCAGGTAGGGTATGGGTTACCAACATCAAAGCAAGCAGCAAGCTCACCACGGGTCCGACCACAACTCCTGCCAGACAGAGAGCCAGTCCCTGGAAAAAGAGTGACCAGAAGATCTGCTGGCTGCTAGCCCCCCGGCTGCTCAGCAAGGCATTAGCCGCCATCTGCCGGTCAAGCAACATGTTGACCAGCATGCTGACAAAAAAGAGCAGCAGGGCAATGATCTGTACAGCCAGAATTGTCACAGGAATGCTCACAAGGGCCACGCGATTAGAGTATTGTTGCAAAAGATCCAGCAACTCGTAAGAGCCAGGACGTGGACTATAGGTAACCGCCTGTCTGATATAGGGAAAGCTGGATACCCCCCCATTTACCAGTTGTTGCTGGCTGGTCTGGTAGTTGCCGACGCTGGTCTGGATTGTAAAGAGCCGATTGCTCAGATCCTCGGCCTGGTCCGTCTGGAGATTTTTGGTGCGCAGCAGATAATCCCAGGTCAACTGAAACGGCAGATAGGAGTAAATGGCATCCACGTGCAGGCGAGCCGCCATGTGATCCAGGGCTTGTAAGAAGAGATTTGAGTCGGTCACGACGGTATAAATGGTTGTCACCCCTTCAAGCACGGGCTGAAAATTCTGTCCATGCAAGGCTAATGGAGTTGAGCTCTGCACTTCAAACAAGCCCACCAGTTGCACCTGCAATGGTGTGCGTTGGTCAATCGGGCCACCGGTCGCATTATATGTCGAGAAATTGCCCTGCAACGTGAATTTCTCCCTCAATGTGAGATGCAGAGCTTGCGCTGCTTCGGGAGTCAGGACAATTTCCAGGTTATCGGCATCATTCACCGGCCAGTTGCCAGACACCAGCTTCAGAGCAGCCCTGAGCTTATCCAGGGCCGCTGTGTACATGGTAAAATACCCGGCATGGACCAGGGAAACCGGGGCCACTCCCAATATATTCGTTTCCTGGATCGCCATGAAAGGGGAACCTTGCTGATATGCACCCAATTTTTGCTCCACCAGCGGCGTGACCTGCTGCTGCGCGGCTCTGGCTACCTCGCTTGAAAGCCCCGCCGTTTGAACACTCAGGGTAATATCACTCCTGGCCGCGTCAGCCTGGAGAATTGCTTGCAGCCCTGAACTGGTAGCAACCCCGGTGAAAAGTGGCACAACACAGGCGATAATCATGGCCGCCACAAAGCCCAGGCTAGCCACCAGCAACAGCCAACCTGTCTGGCGCAGGCGCCAGCAAGCCAGCGTCAATGTGGAGGTAAAGCTCTCATTTGTCTTGCTGCTCGCCGCCCGCGCAGGTACAATCGTCTGAGACATACGTGTATTTCTCTTTCCCTTTTAATCTTCATTCAAACGCAGAGCCTGCTGCATCCCATAAAGCTATCTGGCGTCGCCAGAACCATTGTCGTTTCTCTTCCAGGCAGCCATGAAACTACGCCTACTTTCTTCCTGAATATCCTCGTATACAGATCAGGCTACCTGCTAACAGGGCGCGTCTCTCTGCAATACACAGTAGAGTATCAATTTTCCACAGAAAACGTTACAGCCAGCGTTAGAAGTGACTCACGCAGAAACATGTTTCTAGCAGGCTCTGGTTTTCACAAACGCCCTCCAACCTCAGTCGTCGTCAATTAGCAGAGCCTGTGCCAGGAAGGGCCGTTGCACCAGGCGTGTTGTTATACCCACAGCCAGCAAGCAGAGTGCTGTCATGACCAGCAGAGCGCCGAAGACTGAGGATGGCACAACGATGGTAACGGGGATTAGCTGCTGAAGCGTATAAAGGGCGGTGCTCGATACATCTACCAGGTTCCCCGGCAATTCGCCCGTAAAGACCAGCGGGGCCACCGATGTGGCGATCAGCAGCCAGCCAAAGAGCAAGCCTAGCAGCAGCGCAGTTACCAGAATGATCACCATCTCCCAGGCCAGCAGCCGCGTTATCTGGACGGAGGGGGTCCCCAGCGCGCGCAAAACGGCGAAATTTGTCTGGCGCTCGCGCGCTCTGAGTAGAGGCAGCAAGAAGTTCGCCAGGAGCGCCAGAAGCAAGGCGGCTACGACTCCAACACTCAGGATGCTCAACAGGCTTCTGGCCAGCGGATTTATCGCGTTAGAACTGCTGATGGCGCGCCTGTCTACCAGGTCGTTGAGCGCCAGCTCAGGGTTAGCCAGGGCCGCGCGTACCTGGTTGACTGCTATAGAGGTGTCGCTGATGCGCAGCCAGATATAGTTGGGGCGTGTAAGCTCTTGATAGCGCGCACGACCCACGACCAGGCTCTGGTAATCAACCAGCAGCGCCCCCTGAACACCGTCATCGGTCGGCGGAATATGCCTCACTTCCGCAACGGCCATATACACAGTCGAGTCAAACTGTCCCAGATTATCAGCCAGGCGAAAGGTCATGCCTGGCGTCAGCCCGAGCATCTGCCAGGTACTGGCAGCAACAATGGCCGGGACAACTCCTCGCCTGTCTGCCTCCTGGCGCCGCTGGCTGAGCAGCCCCATAAGATTTGCCAGCGATTGGTCGGAATCCTGCGAACTCCAGAAAGCCGTGCGCGCAAAGGTGTCGGCATCGACAGCCGTTAACAGAGCCTTGTGCATATAGGCCTGCGCAGTATCGCCGCTGACGAGCAGATAGCGATTATCAACATAGCCCACTGTTACCGAGGTTACACCGCGCACCTTGCGATAAAACAGGCTGGCCTGACTCAAAACGCTGGCTGCGTCATCTGGCGTGGTGCTCGGCAAAGCGCGGGTGTAGCCGCCAAAATCGCTGACCGCCTGGTAGGTCGCCAGATCCTGCCCTCGCTGGTTCTGCGAAGCGGAAAAAACCAGCGAGAAGAAGACAAAGGCCGTGGTCAGTCCCAGTAGCAGGGCCATGCGCATGGACGGGCGAGGCGTGCGCTCCATTTGTACCAGCGCCAGCATCACCGGCAAGCCACGAGCGGAGCGAGCAAGCCATATGAGCAGGCGTAAACACAGCGGAAAGAGACGCAGAAAGAAGAGTATGCCGGCCAGCACCAGGAGCAGCGGGGCCAGCAATTCCAGCGGCGTGGAAACCAGGATCTGTCCCTGCGCGCTGAGATATTGCTGCGCGTGCTGGAGATAGAGAATGAGCAGATAGCCAATCAGCGCCAGCACAGCGACCGCCAGATCCAGGCGCTGGCGATACCAGAGCGGGCGAACTGTTGAACGGGCCTCTTCCTGGCGCCGGGTAAGAATGTTCGAGCGTACAACCAGTACAATCACTGCCAGCAAGCTCAACAACGCTACAACCAGGGCTGATCCCGTAGCACTGCTCAGCGCGCGCACGACCTGTCCTGGCTCAAGCACAAGCACATTAAACGCGTCCCGATTGCTCGCGCTCAAAAAAGGCGGCACTACCACATAAGTCAATCCCAGCGCCAGCAAAGGTCCGAGCAAGCCCGCGCCCAGGCAAAGCCCTAGCGTTTGTATCAACAAAGATGCTGTCACCTGCAAACGACTGGAGCCTCGACTACGCATGACGGCGATGGTCAACTGCTCGCGTTCCACCAGCGCGCCAATAATGACGCTGACAAAAAAGAGCAGCAGACCCATGATCTCAGCCGTGAGAATCAACGCGGGCGCCTGTACAATCTCCTCCTGGCTGCGATATTTCTCCAGCGTACCTGGTCCATTCAGGTCATGCAGCACCAATCCAGCAAGGGTGATGCCAATAATATTCACGTCCTCGCCTGGATGAGTGACCAGTTGAAATGTTTGATTAGCGTCCTGCTGCAAGCCACCCAGGCGAGTGATCAGATCATGGAGTGTATATCCGGTAATCAACGAGGCATTCAGCGTATACGAGAGGTAGACGGAATCGAAGCTCTTATCCGAAAAAAAGATCCCGGCGGCGTGATGCTGTTGAGCAATGATGTCCAGCATCTTCAGTAGCACAGCCTGGTCGGTCAGACCCAGAAATGGGGGTGGGATCTCACGCGCGTCCAGCGCCGGGGCTTCAAGTGTATACCCATCCCAGTAGGCATCGCTGGCCTGCACTTGAAAAATGCCCACGACAATCGCGCTCAACTGGTTGACATAGGGCACCGGGCCGTCCGGCGCCCCGATATCGTTCTTCGCCTGCTTGGTCAACAACAGGACCGCCAGGGGAATACTGCCGCCAATATCCACGTCCAGTTCAGACGCTGCCGTCTGCGTCAACATGATCTCAATCGTCGAGGTGCTCGCGCTGCTGGTAGTGGGCAGGCGCCCGCGCAGCAGGCGCAGGTGAGGCGAAACGGTCTGCATGGGTACGCCATAGAAGTTCATGGTAAAGCCAGCGCGGTTCAGATACCAGTTGCCAGTAATCACCGTTTTTTGCGGATTTCCCGTCAGATATCCCCCCACGTCCTTACGCATCGTCTTATCTGCCAGCTCGGTGGCGTTCGCCACCTCCCGCGATGAAAGCCCCTGCAAACCCGCAGTGGCAATAATCTGCGCGCTATTCGATTGCGCACGCAAGACATCGCGCAGACCCGCGGTGGTCATGACACTGGAAAACAACGGCAGCGCGCCCACCAGCACTACAGCGCACAAAATACCCACTCCCGCGAATAACAATAGCGCACGCTGCGCACGCCAGCGCCACACAGCCAGCGTCAGCGCTGCCTCCAGAAAAGTCCCTGGCCTCTGCCAGAGCCCTGCCCACTGAGATCTTCGCATCATGCAATCGTCCTTGTTTTTTACTATTACGGGACACGGTACAGTTTTCAAAGGAACTTTTCTGGTTCTTCCCATTACAAGCATTTTGCTCAGAAAAAGTTACAACTGGCGCAGAAAAGTTACAACTGGAGTTGTACCACGCAATTCTTCTCGGTCTTCTCCACTCAAAAGCACTCGAACAAAAGTACGCAATCATTATATACAATATCACTGTACCTGTCAATTGAAATTCATCTATAGAATTACAGCAAAATGCGCGCTTGCGCTCTCAATTTTAATGAAGGTGGCACAAACAGGGCGTGTGGCGGAGAAGAGAAGAGGCTTTGGAGCAAGTTGCAACTTG
>DASVMX010000089.1:0-1843 GCA_036384215.1 Ktedonobacteraceae bacterium
AAACTGGCTGCCGCATCCGGGGGATGAAACTGGCTGCCGCATCCGGGGGATGAAACTGGCTGCCGCATCCGGGGGATGAAACTGGCTGCCGCATCCGGGGGATGAAACTGGCTGCCGCATCCGGGGGATGAAACTGGCTGCCGCCCTCCGCACTCCTTTCGCAGGAACCTTGACTGACTACAGGAGAGGTATTTCGGTAAAGGGCGTTTAGAACCGTCCTTCACCTGTATACAATCGCCGCGGACGAATACTGGTGGAAAGAGCTGGTGGAGTAACGTCGGTGAGGGCTTCAGTGAGTAAGGCCAGGCTCATCAGGTAGTCATCGTGACCATCGGCGGGATCGACGTACATGTCGAGCCGGTCGGGCGCGGGCAGGCGATAGCGAGCCTGGCAGAGTTGCCGCCAGCACTCGTCGTAGATTTCCAGCGGCGCGCTGGAGCGCATGGGCAAGCTCAAACGTCCACCGTTGATCAGGCCGAGTAGCTGGAAAGCCAGGTGCGATTTGCTCGGCTGGGTAAAGCGAAAAGTGCGCACGCGTTCAGCTCCCAGGCGGCTGACCAGTAGCGAAGCCAGTCCTTCGCCCAGCCCGGTAGAGTCGATGACCAGCACACGCACATGCCAGCGTTCAACCAGGGACAGCGCGCCAGCGTATTGCTCAAGATGCGGCCTGCCAGTCCAGCACTGCTGATGAACAATCTCCAGGCAGGGCAGAGAAAATTCATTGAAACGGACACGTCCAATGGTAAAGACGCTGCTATCATGGCCCTTACGACCTGCCTGCGCGCGGCCCAGCAGCGCGGAAGAAAGCGCGCCGGGGTCAGGCCGTTCCTCGCCGCCCACATCCAGCCCGGCTACATACCACGCGCCCAGTTCGTCCTCGTCCGGCTCCTCGCGCCAGGCATGCTGTCCCTGGAGAAGCGCGCGCTGGGTAGAATTGAGCAGATAGCCAGCTCCGTCCAGGGAACGCAGGCAGTACTGCGTTTGAATCAGCGGATGCTCCTCGCCCAGGCGCTCGATCTCGCGCTCCACAAAAGTGCGATACGCGGGATTATGGGCCGCGACGTGGCGCCAATCGTATTCAAAATGCGCGCGAATACCCGTGGTTTCTTCAGCAGACAGATTGGCCGCGCGCTGGCGCGCCAGCAGCGTGGCATCGCTCCAGGCAGTGCCATAGAGCACGGTCGTCGTATTGCCGGTCGCGGCCATCGGACGAAAATCGCGATTAAACTTCTCCCAGTCCACATCCTGGGCCTCGTCAATCTCCAACAACAGGTCAGCGGTAGCGCCGACCACATTGCTCCCAGGACTGGCCGAGTAGAACAGAACGCGCGGACCACCCTGCTGCTGCTTCTCGCGTTCTGTACCGCCGCCGGGAGCCAGCCCGATCATCGCCGCGTTGCTCCAGACCCGCTCGCCCAGCGAACTCTCGCGCAGTAGACGCGCCAGGCGCTCGTGGCTATTGCGGATCTGCGGGCGAAAGGTCGGCGCGGCCTTCACAATCGCTCCTGCCTCATGGGTAGCCAGCACATACGCCTCCAGCACAGCCGAAAGCTGATTTTTTCCGCTCTGCCTGGCCATCATCACGCTGATAATGCGGCCATAGCCGCCCTGCATCGACTGCAAAATGGCCTCGGCAACCTCCAACTGATACGGATACAACGGCTTACCCAGCACCTGAGCGGCAAAATCGGCGATATTCATCAAGCATACCTCGCGAGGAAAGAAGTGGAAGAAGAAACACGAGGCAGGGGATGACGCCTCTCACACAGTATAGCACAGAAAAGGAATTCGTGCTGAGAACCCTGGCAAAAGAAGAGGACGAAAAATGAGCGCGGCCCATTTT
>DASVMX010000090.1:0-9650 GCA_036384215.1 Ktedonobacteraceae bacterium
ACACAAAACCCCTTGTTTTTCCTGGGGGCGGGGGGAAAACGCGTTTTGTCCTGATTTTGCAAAATCAGGGATGACTCATACCTGGCCTTTACATTCTGAGAATACCCATCAGATGCCCACCTTCTCTGTTTCAGCCCGGTAAGGGGTCGCGGACCACGGCAATTTGATGACCGGGAAGGGCGAGCGCGCCAGGCGCAGCAGCAGGCGGATCAACGCGAAGCTCAACAGGAGGTAGATCAGCGAGAAGAGCAGGAAGCTGATATTTAAACCAGGCGCGGTCGTGACAGCATCGGCGGTGCGCAGATAACCCACAATCACCCACGGCTGGCGGCCAAATTCAGTCACCATCCAGCCCAGTTCAATGGCCATAAATGAGAGCGGGCCTGTGAGCAAGATGCCCCACAGCAGCCAGCGATTCTCCAACCACTTCTGCTTTTTGCGCCAGGCCAGCAGCCAGAACAACAGGGACATAAAGAGCACAAAGAAGCCAATGCCTACCATGCCATCAAAGGACAGATGGGTTGCCTCGATAATCGGCCAGTCGTTGCGCGGCACCTGGTCCAGCCCTTTGATCGTGCCGTTGAAATCGCCGGTTGCCAGCAAACTCAGGCCGTGCGGTATCTCGATGGCGTAGTAGACTTTGCCGGTCGCGGGATCGGCCAGGCCGCCGATCTGGAGGGGCGCGCCGCTAGCCGTCTGGAACAGCGCCTCCATGGCCGCGAGCTTTGTCGGCTGCGCCTCGGCCAGGAAACGCGCGTTGGCGTCTCCACTGATAATCTGTAGAGGAATGGCGATCCCGCCCATGGCCATGGCCAGGCGCAGCGCCTTCCAGTGATAGGCGCTGCCCTTGCCGCGCGCGATGGCGAAGGCATAAACCGCGGCCACGCCAAAGCCAGTCGCGACATAGCAGGAGAGCATCATATGGATGGTCTCGTAGGGCGTGCTGGGATTAAACATCGCCTGCCAGGGATTGATATCGGTGACTTTGCCATTGTGAAAGACAAAACCTGCTGGAGTGTTCATCCACGAATTGACGCTGACAATAAACCAGGACGACGCCAGGCCGCTGATCCAGATCGGAAACGAGCAGAGCCAGTGAACGCGCGCAGAGAGCCTGTCCCAGCCATAGAGGTAGAGGCCAAGGAAGATCGCCTCCAGGAAGAAAGCAAAGCCTTCCAGGGCAAAGGGCAGGCCCACCACAGCCCCGGCGAATTTTGTATAGGTCGGCCAGAGCAGGCCCAATTCAAATGAGAGAATGGTACCTGACACCGCGCCAATCGCGAAGAGAATGGCCGAGGCCCGCGCCCAACGGCGCGTCAGCAGCATCCAGGTCGCGTCTTTCTTCTTAAGCGCCAGCCCTTCAGCGATGCACAGGAGCAGCGGCAAGCCAACTCCCAGCGCTGAAAAGAGAATATGAAAGGCCAGCGAAGTGCCCATCTGAGCACGAGCAGCCAGCAAATCCGACATAATAGTATCCTTCTTGTAACTGAGGATTATGCGCCTCGCGCGTCACTGCACAGGCACAAGCGTCTGCATTCATCCATCGTGTATTTCTGCTCTTAATTGTAGCCTTTTAGCGAGACATTGGGAACCTTAGGGCAAAATTACTCGATCTTTTCCACTTTTTCATGTATCCTCCTCTAATCCTACTTTGGTAGTTTCTTACGGGGTGCAGGGGCAGCGCCCCTGCCGGAGCGCGAGGTGTCCTCGCAAAAACCTTTTTTCTTTCATTTTGCGCCGCCTGCGGCGGCGCAAAATGAAAACGAACAGAAAATAGTACTAAGGCGCGGGCAATCTAGCCGAGATTGCATGCCGATCCGCTTGAGGATACTGAAATCTGTCTATCAGGAAAAGACCTGATGTTTATCCGATAAATGAACATATTTCCGCAGTGCCTGCGCCGCTTCACGTAAGTTGAGAGCGGCGCAGGCACTGCAAAGCCCTAAAGAATTGCATATATGTTATAATTGGCCCGAATTGTGAGGGAGGCATGTATGATGAGTACGACATCTGACAACATTTTGAGCCGTTTGAAAGGGCTGCGTGCCCGGATGCGCACGGGAGAGCAGCCGCTTTTTACCATTCCGGCGATCTGGGAGAACGCCACAGACCACCAGAGCCACGCCTGCGACCTGGTTCTCACCAACCAGCGCGTCTTCGGATACATCTATACCACGTTCCCGCGCGAGCGCCTGTTTCTCGACGCCATTGAACTGGACGCGATCACCGCGGTTTCTATTCGTACCAAAAGCTTCGGGGCGATGTTTCGCGAACTGCTGGTCAGCAACAGCCAGAAACGTATCTATATTCGCGCGACCAGTAAAAAAATCGAGGACACCTACACAGCCCTGCGCGCGGCCATCACCGAGTACACGCCGGCCCGGCGAGAGGCACTGAGCGGAAGCACAGCGGATGCGGGGTCCACTGCTACAACACAGGGTCAGGCGGAGGCCAGGCGGGGGGATGAAGCAGAAGATCAACAGAAACAGGTCAACGCCAGCCCGATCTATAGTCGGCAACGCGTACGCCAGTCGCTGGAGCGCTCACCGCTGGGGATTACCCTGCTGCTGGTAGGCGGGCTGATTCTGGAAATTATCGGTCTGCTGGCCTGGGTAGCCGCGCGCAACGCGCAGGCGGGCCTGCCTCTGATCCTGGCCGGGATACTCGCGGTTGTCGTGGCCATCTTTGCCCGCCGCCAGTTGCGTTGAAAACGCGCTACGGGGCGTAGATATTCGCGGTCAGCAGGCTCTGCGCGATGTTTTTTTCCGTGGCATCCACGACGGGTAGGCTGGGACTCACTTTATGGGCGGCAGGATTAACCGCCAGGAGCACACCAAAATGGAGCAGGAAGGTCGCGGGCGAAACAGCATCCGCGCTCTGCGCAGGTGTGGGGGTGGCTCCGCCCTGAGTGATGGGCTGGATAGCGACAGTCAGACAGCCCAGCGCCATCTGCGTGGGATTGGCAGCGGACTGGCGCACGTACATGTTGGAGGCGTTGCTGGTTGAGACTCCCAGGACAGACATGGTGTCGTTGGTGGCTTGAGCGCAGACCGGATTATTCGAGACATAGCCATAGGTGGGAAAGAGCGTGATCTGCCACCTGCCCCGCGCGTCTCGATAGAGGTGAACCGAGACCAGTTGATAGGCCTGCGAACCGCGAATGGCTGTATTTGGCTGAGCAATGGCCAGCGTCTGACCGGCGAGCGTGCGATAGGACCAGAACATACCTGCCACCGCGTCCACGCTCCAACCACTCACATCCTGCGCTCCATAGTCCACCACAGGATCTTCGCACAGCGCGCGACAATCCTGGTGGTAGGAATTACACTGGCTGGTCGTCACACAGGGGTCGTCATTCGAGGTCAGAGTATCCATCTGCATGCTCAGGGTAGCCAGCAAAGGCTGATCCGCGCGCGCGTAGCACAGCGAGAGACTCGCGAGAGGCTGACAGAGCGCGGGATTGGCCTGGGCCTGCTCCTCTGAGAGAGCATAGACCTCCCCTGGTTCAACCTGCGAGATGCTATCGTACGCGGCAAATTGCCCCTGGAGCAAACGGGTCAGAGACGCGCGCTGGTCGGCAGGAAGATCGTTGAGCGAGGCAAAAAAGGCGATAATCATCGCCTCCTCCCCCGGCACAAAACTGGCAGTAATCTCGTGATTGAAAAAACATGGCCCCCTGGCCGTCGAGGCATCAACCACGGTAAAAACGCAGGTCTTCGGCTTGAACGGATCAACCTGCCAGATCAGCGTGTGCAGACCGCGCGCCAGCGTCAGAGGCTGATCGCGTCCGATTACCGGCGTGTGATCGAGCGTCTTGCCATCGAGGATAAAACGCCCCCAGGCTGGATTGCCGCGCAGATAGACTAACATCGAACCGGTTAGAGTCGAGGGATCGGGCGTGCTCGCGGCATATCCAAAGGTCTTCCCCAGCATATTACGCACATCACTCATACTCACCAGCAGCAGACCCATCACCAGCACAAAGAGCGCAGCGGTCGCGGTCAGGCTCAACCGGCGCCGGCGCGGCGTCATGCGCAACCAGTTCGGTCGCCTCGAACCCGGCGTGTGATCCAGTTCCGTTATTTCCACCGCGAAATCATCAAGCGGTTCCTTGCGCTCTTTGTCATTCACTAAATAGATATCCTCAAAATGATAAACATATGTCATAGTGTAACATGCCTGAAAGACAGGCACAAGCAGATGACAGGAGGGAAAAATGTGGCCACATTTTCCCCTCCTGTCATCTGCTTGTGCCTGTCTTTCAGGAGCGCATCAGGCGTGTGTTTTAAAGAAGTCATCGATAGCGGCGAGGTCGAGATCGTTGAGACGGAATTCTGCTGCTCCAACGATAGTGTCGACCTGCTGGGGATTGCGCGCGCCAACAATGGCTCCGGTAACCGCGGGATTGTGCAGCGTCCAGGCGATAGCCGCCTCGGCGGGCGTGCGCTGGTAGAGCAGGGCGATTTCGCGCAGCTTGTCGGTCAGCTCCAGGTTGCGTGAGAGACGCGGCTCCTGAAACTCCGCGTCGTGCTTGCGCCAGTCATTTTCGGGCAGCTTCACCACGCGCTCGCGAGTCATCTGCCCGCTCAGCAGACCGGACTGCATGGGCGAATACACAATCACGCCAATGTTGTGCCGCTGGCAGAAAGGCAGAAGTTCCATCTCGGCCTCGCGGTTAATCAACGAATACGGCGGCTGGAGAGTCTGAACGGGCGCAATGGCCATAGCGCGGCGCAACTGGCTGACGTTGAAGTTGGAGGCACCGATAGCGCGCACCTTGCCCTCTTTTTGTAGCGCTGCCATCGTGCTCCAGCCTTCCTCCAGGTCTTCATCAGGCACCGGCCAGTGCATCTGGTAAAGATCGATGCGCTCAACCTGGAGTCTGCGCAGGCTCTCCTCCACCTCGCGGCGAATGGACGCGGCTTTCAAACTATTGTGCACAGTGCTCTCGCCTGGCTTCCAGACCAGCGAACACTTGGTAAAGATATAAGGCTTCTCCGCCCGCCCCTTGAGCGCCCGCGCAACAATCTCTTCGGAATGTCCCAGGCCATAGGCCGCGGCGGTATCAATCCAGTTCATGCCCAGGTCAAGGGCGCGTTGAATGGCCGTGATCGAATCGCTATCCTCCTGTTTCCCCCATCCAAACTCCCAGTTCCCGCCACCAATCGCCCATGCCCCGAAGCCAATGGGCGTAATCTGCATATCGGTACTCCCGAATTGCCGGGTCTTCATACGATATGGTCCTTTCTTCTCTGGTTGTGTTCGGCAAAAACCATCTCTCTACCTTCTACACTACTCTTCCCTGCCTATAGTTGCAGTTGAGCACAAGCAAGCGTTAGCCAGCAACTCTTTACCTGTAGAGCAAAAAATAGCATGGTCGCGCTTCTGGCCTTGTTTTTCGCTCTCATATGAACACACCTTCCACCAATTCCGAACGCTCGCGTCCTGGTTTGGCCTGAAAGACGGCTCCTGCTTTGATCTCTCGGTAAACATCGCCCTCTCGCTGCTGTTCGTGTTCTTCCATTGGCACACTCCCCCGCCGCAATCGAGCAAACACCCCATCCAATTCGATATACAGCCGTTCGATCACATCAGGAGACTTGGTTGCAGAACTCGGTAAGAATGTGTGCTTGTGGGCAGCCTGCTCCCAGATCGTGTTGACCCGCTGCTGCTCGCATTCTGCCAACGCCTCCCCGACCGGCTGCATCAGAAAGAATGCCTGTCGGGCCGACATCTGCAAGGGATAGAAGCGGCTGAAGGCGGCAGCAGCAGCTTCCAGAGGAAGGAGCGCGCACAAATAACTCACCTGGTCTTGCACGCCAGCGCTGGTGCGCCGGTGCCCAATTTCCCAGCGTGCATCGGCGGGGGCTTCTCCTCGTGTACATATGAAATTAGCGAGGGTTCTTCGTTAAAGCGAAGTGAACTCGAGGGATACACCCAACAGCGTAAACCGCTTCTCTCAAAGCCACCAGATGAACCGATTGATTGGGATACTGTTCTCGAATAAAGGAGAAAGAGATGAACGATATCCATCAGGAACGAGGGGCACTCCAGACGCCCCGTCTCCTCACGCGCTCCACTGGTGCGCACGCCATTCTGGTTTGGCTCTCGAAGACCGGAAGAAAGGCTTCTGGTGCCTTCACTTTGGGCCACTTCGCAGGGATCTTAGCGTTACCTCTACTTGCCTGGTAAGTTTCCTGTAATAACTCTCACCTATTCTTATCTCGGTAGTCACTCCTCATCTGCACAACTATAGACAGAGATCCTTCGTCTCACGCTTGTAGGAGATGTTTAAAAGGAGGTGGACTGCGAGGTTCCTTCTCGCTTCGTTCTGCAGACAGAGAGGCAAGGAAAAAGCCAGGAGGAGAGAGTCAGACAGGAGTTTCTGAGGTGCAAAAGAGTATGAAAGCCGCCGCTGCCCCATGTTCGACACAACAGGCCAGAACCATTCCCTTTATCAAAGGGAACTTTTTTCTCGGCAACCTGCCAGCGTTTGTGAACAATCGTCAGGGCTTGCTTCAGCGTATGGCAGCACAAAGCGATGTCATCGGAATGCATGTTGGGCGTTTCCCTGTGATACTCTTTAATCGGCCAGAACATGTGCAGAGTATTCTGGTTGAGCACGCGTATGATTTTACAAAAGGCGCATATTTGCATAATATTTTTCGCCCCGTCATCGGTGATGGCATTTTCACCAGCGAAGGTGATCTCCATAGACGGCAACGGAAGCTGATGGCCCCTTCGTTCCAGCCACGACATATTGCCAGTTACGCTGAGACAATGGGCCTTTATGGAGAGCAGCTCCAGCAGAGTTGGGAAGAGGGCGCTGTTATCAACATCGACCGACAGATGATCGGTCTGACGATGAGTATTATCGGCAAAGCCCTGTTTGGGGCTGATGTTTTCACCGGAGCCGATCAACTGGGGGCAGCTATGACGCTGTTCTCTGAATATGTTGCGACGGCTCTCTCCCGACTTTTTCCTATTCCCTATAGCATCCCTGTGCCTACTCATCGCCGCACGTACAAGGCGATAGCCTTCGTACGCCATCGCTTACAGCGTTTTATTGACGAGCGCAGAAGCCACCCGGGCGAGCGCAATGACCTCCTCTCGCGATTGCTGGAGGTACGCGACGAAGACGGTCAGCCGATGGAAGATGAGCAGGTGATGGCGGAGTGCCTGCTGCTGTTTAGCGCCGGCCATGAGACCATAGCCGCTGCTCTGACCTGGAGCTGGTACCTGCTTTGCCTCCATCCAGAGGTCTATACCAGACTCCACCAAGAAGTCGATGGCGTTCTGCAAGGTCGCACGCCCACATCTATGGACCTGGCGAGGTTACCTTACTGTCTGCAGGTGTTGAAGGAAAGCATGCGCCTCTACCCACCAGCCTTTGCTGTGGGCAGAAAACCTCTCCAGGAGAGCGTGATCGACGGGTACCAGGTTTCCAAAAACAGCCTGCTTCTCATCTCCCCTTTCACGATGCATCGTCGCCCGGACTTTTACCCCGAGCCTGAGAGGTTCGACCCTGAGCGCTTTGCTCCCGAACGCGAGAAAATGCTCCCACGGCATGCTTTTATGCCTTTTGGGGCTGGTCCACGCGTCTGCATCGGGAATCACTTCGCTTTGATGGAAGGTCAGCTGTTACTCGCCTTGCTGGCTCAGCGTGTCCACTTCAGTCTTGAGCCGGGTCAACATATCGTTCCTGACCTCAAACGCCACATGATTCTCAGACCAGATAAAGCGATCAATGTAAGTGTGCATCACAGATAATATATCCGTTCAATAACAGGCCGTTTACCTTTGCTTCCGTTCTCCTGGAGGCAGCCAGCCAGGAATGCCGAACGGTCTTTTATACGCCTCCGACCAATCCACGCTACCAGCCAGTCGATTTAATCGCCGAGTGGAAAGCGCGAAAGCTGTTTGAAAAGGAAGGGGAGACAGCCACTGCTCCGGTGTATTTCGCTCAGCCCCTGGATGGGTATATCGCATCATTTCATGGGCGCAGCAGCCTTTCGCGTGAACAGATCGGCAGTGAGGCGGCTACCGCTTTCGATGACGAGCTGCGTGAACTCATCGGTAAGTATCTCAGTGATGAAAAGAGCGTTGGTGGCGACATCTATGCAACCCTTGTTTGGGGAAGACCTGTCTAGTTAACCCCCTTCTGTAAAACAAGCGTTCTTCTCTTCCCTAAAAGCTTGTGACAAGCTGATTAAACACTGTTCCATTACGACATCTCTGGGATTTAAAAGATCAATTCCTTGTTCTTTTTGGGCGAGGCGGAAGCGACGACAGGCGAGGAAAAAGCTTCGAGGCATTGATGCCCTCGATCTCCTCGAGTTCCTGCTTATTGAGATCAGGAAGCGTAGCAAGCTTTGTTACCGTCGAGCCAGCTTCGATTTCTGAGGCAAAGGGATAGTCCGTGCCCAACAGGATATGGGATACTGGCACGAGATGGCGCAAGGAACTGAATGCGTTGCTGTTCGTGGAAAGCGCGGTATCAAAATACAGACTGCTCAATTGACCGAGTATATTGTCAGCCAGCTCCTGCCTGAGAGCCGCGATCTGCTCACGGGGGAGTGTAAGCTGTCCCAGATCTCCCTGGGGCCGTACGCTGGCAATGATGGCGCCGGAGACGATCCTCTGGGCCACAAATGGTAGAGTGCCACCCGCGTGCGAGAGGATGATGCGCAGACGCGGATACTTTGTCAGAGTTCCTGAGATCACCAGGTTGGCAACTGCGCGCGTGGTATCGAAGACAAACTCGAGCATAAAGGTGGGTATCGTTGGTACCGGGGAGCCCGCGTTCTTTGTCGAGGGAATCTCGCTGCCGGTAAAGACCGTGGGGTGAAGGAAGGCCACGGCTTGTCGGCGATCCAGTTCCGCGAAGATAGGGTCGAAGCGAGCATCGCCCGGATAGATGCCTTGATAATTAGAGAGCAGCCCGATCCCATCGGCATGCAGAGTATCCAACGCGTAGGCGATCTCAGCCAGAGCCGCTTCTACGTCTGGCAGGGGTAGGGTGGCGAAGAAACCCAGGCGTTGCGGCCAGCGTGTCACGCTTTCCGCTGCAAACTCGTTGAGCGCGCGAGCAATCTCGCGCTCCTTTGCCGCATTGCCAAAACACAGTCCAGGCGAGGAGAGCGAGAGCACAGCCGCCTGGATCTGCGCGCGATCCAGAAAGCCCAGCGTCTCCTCTGGCGTCCAGTGAGGAAAGGGGAGACCGCCCGATCCAACAACGCCAACCTTTGCCAGCTCTTCCAGATATTCCGACGTGAGCAGATGATGATGCACATCGACACGAGTAATACTCATACGTTTCTCTTCCTTGTTCTTTTGTTAGCGAGATCAGTGGTATGGATGCTTTCGCCATGATGGGTATCCTCCCCAATGGCAAGGCGTTGATCTCATCTCTTCAGAGTATACCTCGCGACCCGCTGAATTGTACAGAAATCTCCCTGAATTGTTGGATTTACAGCTCATAATATGTGTGTACGGTTCATTTTTGCTTTCATTTGTCGTGCTGGTATCTATGCAGTCCGTGAGCGCCATTGGTCCTGCCAAAGCACATTGATGTGAGAAAGGGAATGCCTCGAGCGACTGTTAAGAACAGAGGGGTTTCCTTGCGGCTTCCAAAAGGGACTCGCCATTGT
>DASVMX010000091.1:0-14458 GCA_036384215.1 Ktedonobacteraceae bacterium
CAAGACAGGCAAGCAGGGGGATGAGCCAGATGAGATACTGCGGGCTGAAGACCTTGCCGGTGGCGATCAGGACGCAGATCAGGCCAACGAAGGCCTGCGCGAGGTTGACGCGCTGACGCAGGCACAGCCAGTAGATGGCGAGCAGGCCGACCACGGTCAGGAGGGTGTTGACAGGTGAGATAAAGCGGATCAACGAGCTGCTGATGTTGAGCGAGCCGAAGGTGAAGCTGACCTGGTAGTGCGCTCCAAAGTAGCCGCCGAGCCAGACCAGGCTGGCAGAGAGCGCTTCAATCTGTGGCGGGCGACTCAGGAAGTACGCGAGCGGGCTGAGAATAGCGGTCTGAAAGTTGAGCAAGGCGAAGCCTCCCATCACGGCCAGCACCAGGCCCACGCAGAGCAGACCGTTGCTCCAGTTCCAACGGGCAACGGTGGTTCTGCCGCGCGCTCGCTGTTCGGCGAGGAAGAGGGCGGGCAGCAGGACGGCGGGATAGAGTTTGAGCAGAATGCCCAGAGCAAGGGCGAGGTAGGCTGTACGCCAGCGTCCACGCTCCGCGGCCAGCAGACAGAGCAGAGTGCAGGCGGCTGGCAATATATCGAAACGCTCCTGAAACACACCGGCTGCTCCTAGCAAAAGGTAGAGCACGAAGACCAGCGCGGCCTGGCGAGTCTCATAACGGGCCAGCAGCCAGTAGATCAAACCTGCGCTGATAGTCATGAGCAGGGCAAAGACAAACGCGTAATAGGGCAGCGGTACCAGCAGGGGCAGCGAAAAGAGCAGCACGGTCAGCGGGGGATACTCCTGCGGCAACATGTGCAGCGGCTGAGGCGTGCTTTGTTGAAGAAAGGCGCAGTACGTCTGAGGCAGCAGATTGGCGCCATGGCTGCCCAGCCAGAAGGTCAGGCCATAACATGCATAATGAGCCAGGTCAGCCTCGCCAGGCGTCAGATAGGCCAGCCAGACTATTTCCAGAAAAATCAGGGCCAGAGACGCGCAAAGCAGAGGCCAGCGCCACCTGCTTTTGCTTAATTGGGCCATACGAGCGCCACCTGCCTTTGCTTAATTGGGACACGTTGGATCAGTGCATGGGCCAAATAAACAGGACGATGGCAAGCATCATCTCTCCCGGCGGATCTCATGAAGGCCAGCTTCATGAGATACCGGCTCGATGATTTGCGGTGGCCGGGAGTGTGAGCGAGCTGGCCTCGCTGATGCCCGCCGGGAGAGACGATGCTTGCCATCGTCTTGCCTCCCGCCGCGAACACTGTTAGACCAGCCACGCGAGTACCGTTCGTATGTTTTAATTCGGCCATGTAAAGGCCATGAGACGGAGTTTGGCGTCGGCCTGGGGGCCGGTGAGCCAGAGGGTGGTGTCGCCGTTGACGACGAGCAGGGAGGCATTGTTGAGGGTGTCTCCCATAACGACATCCGTCTGACGGTCAGCGTCGTACATCTGGTAGCCGTTGCTGTCCTGCCAGATAACGTAGCTGCTGCCCGCTTGATAGCCGGTGGATTGACCAACAGTTCCCAACATGCTGGTGACGCCGATGGCGGGACCGTTCAGCGGAACCATCAAGAGTGTACCATGAACGGAGGCGTCGGGCGGAGCGGCGTAGATGCCGGTGTCGGTGCGCGGGGTTGAGAGCACATCGCGGTCAGTCGCGCTGGCCGGGAAGGGGATGCCGTTAGGCTCGACGACATCCTGGCTCTCGACCTTGATCTCAGAGGTGCTGAGGAAGAAGAGAGTGTTATCAACAACCTGCGGCTGGAAAGACAAACCGTCGCCCTGGAAGAGTTGCTGCGTCGAGGTGCTGACCTCTTCTACCTGCCCGCGACTGCGCTGGGACTGCTCGCTTGTCTGCTGCTGCCAGATGTTGCTCTGGAACGTGCCATCGGGATTAATCCACTCTTCGGCCCAGTAGAGCTGGAGTCCAGTGCTGGTGGCGGTCGGCCAGGCCAGGATATGGCCCGCGGGCGCGCTGGCGATTTCGTGTATCTGCACTGCTTTAGGGTTCAGGCTCAACTGATAGCTCTCCAGGTGCGAGATGCCCTTGCTATCGATCTGCGTGAGCAGCAGGGTATCGGTGTCGCCGATCAGCCAGCTCCCCGCGATGGGCGAGTTGACCCAACTGGGAGCGGCGCTGGAGTCGAAGCTGCCTTCTTCAAGCTGATAGGTGATGGGCATGTCGACCAGTTCGGGATCGTTGACCAGGGGCTGGTTGGCCGAGCCTTTTTTGTGGCTGCCCTGGTTGGTCCCGCTCGCGGACTGGCTCTGGACGCTGCCGGTGTTTTGCGGCGCGGGCAAGAGCGAGAGATAATTGACTTTCCAGGCGCGAGGCAGGGTATAGTAGTCGCTGACATCAGGCTGGTGGACGTGCGAGGCCGGCTGAGAGCGGCTGTATTGCAGCCAGACCAGCCAGCTATGAGAAACGGAGAGCACGATCAGCGGATCGCTGCTCGGCGAGTCCAGCAGAGGCTTGCTGGTCTGGGTGGCGCGGTTAAACTCCATCAACATCCAGTTTCCGCTGTTCACCCCGCTGCCATAGGCAGTATAGTAGATCTGGCTGTTCAGGGGCAGGGCGCTGGTAACGTTGGGATAGAGCGTCGTGGTTGAGTAGAGCTTCTGATCGACCTCGGTGGGCCGGTTGACGCTAATGCTGTTGCGTGATAATTGAGGCGATGACAGGCTGTTGTGTTCCAGGACCAGCAAGGAGGTCAGCCCGCCTAGCATCAGCAGAATCAGGGCCGCGGCGGTCAGGCCGAAGACGCCCATCTGCCTGACCTGCGAGGTCAGCGGACGGCGTTTGCGACGCGTGTGCAGAATTGGCAGAGGTCCAGTTTCAGCCGTAGAAAACGCGGCGATATCATCCTCGCGTCGCGTCTCGCGGGCGCGCTCCTGGACATAGGGCTTGAGAAATTCAGGCGTAGAGACAGTGCCAGGGGCGGATTTTTGCAGGAATTTGAGCTGCTCATCGGCCAGAGCCTTCATCAATTTCGTATGCATATCCTGCTGCGGCGCGACAAAAGGCGTCGAGCGCAGTTGATCGCCCATGCTGGTATAGTTGGCAAGAATCTCCCGGCAGGCCGCGCACCCTTCGAGATGCGCGTCCAGTTCGGCAGCTTCTATTTCATTGAGTTCGCGATAGGCAGACAGCATTGTCCGCGCCTGGTTGCAGTTCACGCTTCCGTTACCTCTTGTTTATGCAAAGCAATAAAACGTTCCCGTGCTCGCATAAGGCGCATTTTCACCGCCGAGGGACTGATATTCAAAACCTGCGCGATTTCCGCGCAAGATAGCCCGTCGTGTTCGTACAACCACAGGCAAACCGCGTATTTTGGCTGCAACTGGCTCATGACGCGTTCCACGATCTCGCGGTCCGCGACCCTGTTCTCAAAACGCCCACCATCATATCCTCCCCGCTCGTACAGGGCTGTGCTTGCGCCCACGTGTCGCTCACCGCCCTCGTCGCCATTGGCGTTGAAGCTATCCGCAGCGACTCCGCCAGACTCCGAGAGCACCCCCGCGCCGATGCCACGGTCTTCGTTAAATAGCGAAAGCGGTAGCCAGGAGATCAGCCTGCGCCGGCGCAACGTGTCCGTGGTCGTGTTGGCGGCGATGCGATAGAGCCACGCCGACAACGCCCCCGGCTGGACGTTGGTTCCTCCCAGCAGCGCTTTATATGCCTTGACAAAGACATCCTGCGCCAGGTCATACGCTTGCTCGCGATTGCCGATCAGGTGATAGATGAAGTTTGTGATAGGCCCTTGAAAACGTTGGAATATCGCCTCAAAGTCTGCCACATCCACCCGCGCCTGCTCTTGCAAAGCAGCTACAGATTGCTGAGAGACTAAATCACTCACTCGTGCTCCCTCATCTCCTGGTGCCTGCACGCGGCCTGCCTCATCCGCGGGCTCCTGGCCTTTGTGCTCTGCATCCAGTACCGAACGCAATCTGCTATTCGTGTTGTAGAGACGGATAGAGGTATCCATTGGTTACATCAACCTTGTCTTTTTTTCAGAAGAGTGCAGTTTATACGTTTCCATATATTCAACATTTACCCTGCTAGCATAACACATCCCGGCCCCATTAGCTGTGGTCTATCTGACAATTCCAGGTACTAATTTCCCACATCTCCGCCCTTTTTGGACGCGCGTACCCGGATATCCACTCTCGTTTAGCGCCACGGCTGGCGTTTCCCTGGCTGTGTACAGGCCCAGCGGGAAGACTTTTACGCTTGCCCCGAATTGAGGCGAGGGGCCGATGACGCGATCTTCTTGCGTCTATTATACGTCCAATTGGGATGGAAGCAAAATCCTTGCCATTGTTTCCTATTTTTGCTACCATGATGGTATGATAAGCGACGAAGAATTAACCCCCAGTCAGGCCTGGGATATGGTTGGTCACGATCATGCTATTAATACGCTGCGCAGGGCTATTTCCTCTCAGCGCGTGCGCCATGCCTATCTTTTAACCGGGCCAGAGCATATCGGCAAGGCGCTGCTGGCGCGCCGCCTGGCTCAGACCCTGCTCTGTACCGGAGGACCTGATCCCGCGCTGACGCCTGAAAATCCCTGCCAGACCTGCCTCTCCTGTCGCAAGGTCTTGCACAACAATCACCCAGACGTCCACTATATCACGCGCCCGAGCGACAAACAGTTTATAGTGATCGACCAGGTGCGTGCCTTACAGAGCGATAGCGCGCGTAAAACCCTGGAAGGGCGCCGCAATGTCTTTATCATTGAAGGTATGCACCAGATGAATGTCCAGGCCGCCAATTGTCTGCTGAAAACACTGGAGGAGCCTGAACCAGACGTGCTGCTGGTGTTGACCGCGCCTGATCCCGGCCTGCTCCTGCCAACCATCCTTTCGCGTGTACAGCAGATTCCCATGCACCTGTTGACCACCTCGCAGATCCGCCAGGCCTTGCAGGAGCGCTGGCAAGTCGCGGACGAAGAAGCCGCGCTGATCTCCGCCCTGGCCGCTGGCCGCATGGGCTGGGCTGTGCAGGCCGCCGAGGACGACGATCTCCTGCGCGAGCGCCAGGCCAGCCTGGAAACGCTGACCCGCGTGCCCTCGCTGAACACGGTTGAACGCTTCAGTATTGTCCAGAAAATCAGCGGCGAAAGTGATAAAATAAGAGGTGTGCTGGAACTCTGGCTGCTCTGGTGGCGCGACCTGATCTTCGCGGCCAATAACTGCCAGGAGCTCGTGGTCAATGTGGATATGCGCCCGCTGCTGCAAAAGCAGGCCGCCCGCATCAGCGCCGTCGAGTCCACCCGCGTGATCCGCGCCATCCTGCGCACCCTCGAAGCCCTGGATCAGAACGTCAACGCCCGCATGGCCCTTGAAGTGCTGATGCTGGATGTGCCAACGTTGAAAAATTAGGAGAGACAAAGCTGTACATGCGCTCCAACGGCTGGGGTTTCAGGTGATGAGGCAGCAAGGTAGTTATGTGGTATAACGCAAAGGATCACGCGGTTGTGTTATACCACTCCATCGCGAGCTAGCTGTGGGTACCCCCCACAGCGCCCTGCGCCAGGCTGGCGTAACGGTGGAAGAATTCATCGAGAATTTGTAGGAAAAACAGGCGAGGGGAAGCACAACGGAGACAAGCTCTGTTGCTGCATTGCGGGTTTAAGAAAGAGGCAAGCTCTTTCTCAAACCCGCACATCCTGCCAGAATTCCGCACGAGAATCGTTGCGAGCGGGAGCGGCTCGCCTGCTCACCACCCGCAATGCAGCAACGGAGCTTGCCCCCGTTATGCTTCTCGGCGTTTTTTTGGATGCCCTATGGGGAAACTACGAATGATGTTACGCCTTCTCATTGTCGAGAATCACAAAGGAGCAAACAATGCGGACAGATTACGAACACCTGCTGGTGCAGGAGGATGGCGGGGTGCTGACGGTTACGATGAATCGGCCCGAGGTGCTGAACGCGGTGAGCGAGCAGATGTTGGATGGGCTGGGCGAGGTGATGGAGGCGGCGGCTGTGGACGAGGGTGTGCGCTGCGTGGTGCTGACGGGCGCGGGCCGGGCCTTCGGGTCGGGCGCGGACCTGCGCGGCTTCGCGGCCAGGCAGGCCGCAGCCGATGCCAGCGGTGAGTCGCCAAGCATCAGTTCGGGTCTGGGAAAATATCATCGCGTGGTGCGCGCCATTCGCGCTATGCCCAAACCGGTGATCGCCGCTGTACGGGGCGTAGCCGCGGGTGCTTCGTGCAACCTGGCGCTGGCCTGCGATCTGCGCGTGGCCGCCGAGAGCGCGCGTTTCATCGAGGCCTTCGCGCGGATCGGACTGGTGCCGGACGCTGGCGGCGGCTTCTTCCTGCCCCGACTGGTCGGCTTGAGCAAAGCCCTGGAACTGTCCATGCTGGCCGATGAGGTCAGCGGGATCGAGGCCGAGCGCCTGGGCCTGGCCAACATGTGCGTACCGGACGCCGAATTTGACGCCGCCGTCAAACTGCTCGCGCAGCGCCTCGCCAAGGGTCCAACTGGCGCCTATGGCCTGATGAAAACCCTGCTGAACAGCGCCGCCACGAGCGACCTGGAATCCACACTGCGCCTGGAAGGCGAGTTGCAAGCCCAGGCCTTCCAGACCTCAGACCACCGCGAGGGCGTCACGGCCTTCTTGCAAAAACGGCCCGCCAACTTCACCGGGCATTAACACAAAAAACGGCCAGAGGGCCGCTTGATTGTGTCCTGTCCCCAATAAATCGGGATAGGACACGATCAAGCGGCCCTCTCTGGCGAGGAATAGATCAGGAGATAAGACGTGAGGATTGACAGCTTGATCGGAAATAATGCCCAGACGCAGGGCGCGCGGCGGCGGGAAACGTTGAGCCGGCAGAGTCCGCGGCATCTGGAGAACGCGACCGGGCTGATGATCCAGGCTGTGCGCGAGCGGCCTTATAGCGTCTCGCGCAGCACGCTGGTGCTGGGCGCCGGAGCCTGCACAGAGGTGCCTCTGGCGGCCCTGGCGCACCACTCGGACGAGGTGGTGCTGGCGGACCTGGACCTGGCTTCGATGCAGCAAGCGCGGGACGAGCTCTCTGCACCAGCCGCGCGCAAGAAGGTCAGCCTGGTCGGCGCGGACCTCAGCGGCGGGGTCAGCGACAACCTGGAACGCCTGCTGGGCCGCCAGTCGTGGACCACGCTGGCCAGAGAGGGCGCCCGCTCCCTCTTCGATGTCGCCGCGGCCTGCCTCGACGAATGCGCGGTGCCAGATCCGCCACGCATTCCCGACCTGCCCGCGGACAGCTTCGGCGTCGTCATCAGCTCGCTCGTTCTCTCGCAGATCTTCAGCTATCCCCTGCTCGACGTGCTCGACCAGGTGCAGCGGGTCGCGCCCGCCGCCCTGGAAGAGCAGGAACGCCACAAACGCTACCAGGACGCCGCCCAACATTTTCGCGTGCGCGTCATCACCGCGCACTTGCGTTTCATGCGCGAACTGCTGGAGCCCGATGGCCTGGCCGTCCTGCTCTGCGACCAGCGCGGGTTCGTCTTCGACGCTCCCAATCCCCAGGAAGCCGCCAGCCACCGCCGCGGTATCCCCCTGGTTCCACACGCCTTCTTCGATCTGCTCGCACAAAACTTCACCATCAGCGAAAAACGCACATGGGAATGGCTAACGGATATGCCAGCCGAAGGCCGCTATGGCCGCGGCTACGAAGTCGGCGGGTATCTGCTGCGGTAATACCTATCTGGCCCTGCCCCTTGACAAAGAAAGCTGTTTCTTGTAAGATTAACTTAGATTTACACAGGTAAAACTTCTATTTTTGTAAGGGAGTAGCGCGATGCCGGTTCAATGGAATCTGAAGCAATGGATGGCTGTGAACCGCCAGATCTATCGCCCCGCGGATTTGCAGGCGTTGCTGGAGGAGAAGGCAGGGGTGCAGTTGTCCTGGCAAGCGGTTTCCGCGCTGCTAAATAATACTCCGGGCGCGCTGCGGCTCTCGACAATTCAGGCGCTGTGTAACGCGCTGGATTGCAAGCTGAGTGATTTCTGCGAGGTCGCGCCAGACCAACGCCTGACGACGATCAGCGTGTTAATCCCTTCCTGGGTCTGGCACATCTGCCCCGACCTGACCAGCGGTCTTGTGGACGCGGTTGGTGAGCATGAATATGATATTTCGCTCTATAGTCTGAATGACGAGGACGATCCGCGCAACGATAACGCGCTGCTGATCGAGCGTTTCCTGGCCACGCCGCAGATCGCGGGCCTGGTGGCAGTCTTTCCAGGAGCGGATCTCTCGACGAAGCTGACGCAACTCGCGCGCCAGGGCTTTCCAGTCGTGATTATCGATGACCAGGAGGTCCAGGTGCTGCCCTCGATTGGCGTGGACAACGCCACCGGCGCGTATCTGGCCACACGTCATCTCCTGCAGCTCGGCCACCGGCGCATCGCCCACATCAAAGGCCCGGCCAAATATCTCGTCTCGTACGCGCGCTACCAGGGCTACTGTCGCGCGCTGATCGAAGCCGGTCTACTACCCGATCCAGCCCTGATCCTGGAAGGCGATTTTCTGCCTCCCAGCGGGCGAACCCGCGCCAACCAGTTGCTTGCACTGCCTGTGGAGAAGCGGCCCACAGCCATCTTTAGCGCCAGCGACCAGATGGCCTATGGCGTCCTCGCCGCCGCTGAAGAGCGCGGACTTACCATTCCCGGTGACCTGGCGCTGGTCAGCTTCGATGACGACTACCCTTCGGCCTACACACACCCGCCTCTGACAACCGTGCGCCAGCCCTATTTCGCCATGGGCCAGCAGGCAATCGCGCTCTTATTCTCCCTGCTCAGTGCTTCTACAACACCCGCGGAAACGCAGACCACCGAGCAGGAGCAAGCCAGCGCGCCCGCCAAAGACGCGCCATATACCCACCCGCTCCAGGTGCAGCTCCAGCCCAGCCTGATCGTGCGCCAGTCCTGTGGCGCAACTTCTCACAGGACCATACACTCTACTGATCCAAAAACACTCTAATCTATAAAAACCTTAATTACGCGCAAACGAATATATCACCTGTTCCGCCACAGAGGGTTGATGTATCGTGGGTTGGAAAAATCGGGTGCGCGGCTTTTTATAGGTAGCCGGGGATGTGCCTATACAACGATACGCATGGATGACGTATCGTCGGCACGTCTGGCTTTTCGCTCGTTTTCTTCTGGCAGAAAGAGCAGGATGCTCTGATTGCTGGAAGCAGTTCTCTTCTAGCAGCAAGAGTAGGACGCTCTTGCTGCTAGAAGAAATCCTCTCCTGGTGGAAAAGGGCAGGATGCTCTTTCCGCCGGTGGGAGTTGTTCTGGCAATGCGCAAGGATGTTCCTTGCCATCTCCACTTCCCCGATGGCGTCATGATGGCGCTGTAATCGAGAAAGGAACGCGCTATAATGCGTAAAAGACTCGTTGGCATCATTGTCACCGCGGCTGCCGCACTCACCCTGGCGACCTCCCTGCTGTTCGGCTCAATCGGAACGTTCGCCGCGACCCACAAGTATGTCCCCAGCGGCAACGGCAAGCAGGCTAATGTGACAGTCTTCCTGACCTTCTACGGCTTTAATGACAATTCAGGTCAGACCGAGAATCAGCATGGCTCGGCCCTGATTGCCTATCCCAAGAGCGATGGCAATCGTACCCTGCACAATCTGGCCACCGAAGGCAAGGGCACGTACACTGATCCGATCACCTTCGCGGCTCGCGATAATGACCACAAAACCTTCCCGGTCGGCAGCGTTATCTATGTCCCGCTGGTCCATAAATACTTCATTATGGAAGACCAGTGCGGCGACAATGATCCACAGGGCTGCCTGCACGGTTCACACCACGTCGACCTCTGGCTGGGTCCGCAGCACGCCTCCAAATCCAGCGCGCTGGGCAACTGCGAGGACAAATCTACGCCCAGCAGCAGCGTTAAGGTGGTCATCAACCCGGCCTCTAACCTGCCGGTCGATACCCAGGTGATGTTTAACAACAACAAGTGCACCATTCATCTGTATCATTGATCAGCAAAAATGCTCATTCCCTCCAGCGTGCATGACGCACATCTTTCTGGAGTTGCCAGGAGTTACGCGCGGGAAAGTCACGGATGACCCTCCTTTGCGAACTACCCGAACGCCCGCCGGGCGACTCGCCCGGGCTACTGCCTACCCGGTAGCCCGGCGCGCCACCCGGCGGGCGTTCTGTTTTGGAAACTCTTTGCAAACTAAACCTTGTGGGAGCAAGCTGATGGCAAGCATCGGCTTGCCCCTTCGGTTGATGCCTATTAGACGATGCTTGCCATCAGCTTGCTCCCCTTGCTCCACCAGCACTCGATTTCTGGTGGGTGCTCACCACCACGAGCCGTCGGATGGGATGCCGTTATCCACAGGCGGATGGAAGGCCAGGGTGTAGGTGCTGCAATAAGGCGTGGGCGGCGAGCCATTCTGGGAAGTGCCAGCGGGCTCGGGAACCGGGTTGGGAACCGCGCCGGACAGATACCAGTCGGTCGAGCGCACGCCGTTGGCGTAGGTGACGGTGGCGCGTACAAGGCCCGTAGGAACCGGGAAGTCGCGGATCGGCTGGCCCTTCTCGACCAGGAGCATGGCATTGTGCCAGATGGGAGCCGCGCTATCCTCGGCGGAGACGCCACGCATGGGCGAATTGTCGTTGTTGCCGGTCCAGACCCCCATGACGTAGTCGGTGGTGTAGCCGACCGTCCAGCCGTCGCGGCTGTCCTGCGTCGTCCCCGTCTTGGCCGCCGCTGGCCGCACCACGCCCCGGTCGCCGGCCAGGCAGGCGCGCCGCGAATTGGCGTAGAGCTGGAGCGGGCTACAGGCGGTGAAAGCGGGAATGCGCGATTCGTTGTCGCTGAGCACGCTGGTGGTCATGTACGCCACCTGCGGACTGATGACCCTGGAACCGCCGGGCATCTTGTACTGGAACAGTAGCCGGCCATTCGCGCTCTGCACCACCTTACGGATCGAATAGTAAGGCTGGTGAACGCCGTTATTGGCGAAGGTGCCAATAGCCGAGGTCTGATCCAGCAGGCGCACATCCAGGCCGCCCAGCACCATCGACAGGCCCGGCGAACCCTGGTAGGTGGTAATCCCCATCGCCTGGGCCGTGGCCAGGGCGTTACTGATACCCACGTGCTGGAGCACGCGCACCGCCGGCACGTTCAGCGAGTTTTGCAGGGCACAGCGCAGCGTCATCGCGCCGTGAAAGAGAAAATCATCGTTCTTCGGCGCGTAAAGCGGCGGATTAGCTCCGGGCAGACTAAAAGTCGTCGGCGCATCATCCACCGCCTGACCAGGCGAAACGCCTTGCGCGAAGGCCGTGGCGTAGACATAGGGCTTGAAGGACGAGCCCGGCTGGCGATAGGCCAGCGCGACGTTGTACTGACCCTGAATGGCGTTGTCATTGTAATCAACGCTGCCCAGCATCGACAAAATCGCCCCCGTGTGGAAATCGATCAGCACCTCCGCTGCGTTGCTGACATGGTGCGAGCGAATTTCGTTGATATGCTGGCGCATCACCTGGAGAATCTCCTGCTGTATATTTATGTCAAGCGTAGTGGTCACGACCAGGCCGGAGCGCGAGAGCTGGTCGCGGGTCATGTGAAACTGCTGCTCAAGCTGGGACAGCACATACTCGTCGAAGTGCGGCGCCTGGTCCAGCAGCGTGGACGAGGAGATGAAGAAGTTGGGGCTCTGCTCCTCCTGGTACGCGTCATCGGCCTGCGCCTGCGTGATATAGCTCTGCGCGACCATGGCGTTCAGCACGTCCTCAAAACGGCTCGTCGCGAGCTTAAAATTGGTCGCAGGATCGTACAGCGCGGCATTGCGCGGCAGGCCCGCCAGTATGGCCGACTGGGCGAGGTCAAGCTGTGAGGCTGCGCTCTGGCCGTCTCGATCGGCCAACCCAAAAAAGATCGTCGCGGCTGCATCGATGCCATAGGCCTGGTGCCCGTAGTAGATCGTATTCAGGTACATCTCCATGATATCCTGCTTGCTATACTGGTTATTCACCTGGGGTGCGAGCATGATCTCAGAGAGTTTGCGCTTGACATCCGTTTTACTACCTACAATTAACTGTTTCACCAGTTGTTGGGTAATCGTGCTCCCGCCCTCCAGGGTCTGCCCATGCTCCAGGTCGGCCAGAGCGGCGCGCAGAATGCTGTTCAGGTCGAGACCTTCGTTGCTCCAGAAGGTCTTATCCTCAATCGCGATGGTCGCGTTGACCAGGTTGGGCGCGATCTTATTGTACCTCACCGTGGTATGCACGCCCTCATCGCTGAGTTGATCGATGAGGTTGCCCTGGCTATCGTAGATTTTCAGATTGTCGGGCGGCAGCAGATCGCGTAAAGTCACAACCTGGTCGGCATAGGAGTGCTGAGTCGTGGTATAGAAATTATAGACCAGGTAGGCCGTCCCGCTGCCGATGAGAATCCCGAAGAGCATCAGGGTAAACGAAGCCGCCCGGCTCAAACAGCCAGCCTTGCGCTTGCGCTCCTGGCGCTGCCAGCCACGTTTTGCCGGAAGCGCTGGCCGTGACGGCGGCTGAACGGGTCGCGGCTGCAGCGGCGTGGGTGGATAGAGCGGCGGCAAGACAAGCGGCGGCAGAACATACGGCGGCTCCGGTGGCCGCGGCACCTCTCGCGCGGGTGGAACAGGCGATGGCACCGGCTGCGTCGTCCGTTCCGGGATCGGCACCTGCGGTCCAGGTGAAACAGGCGGCATGGGCGGCGCCAGCCGCGGCCCCGGTTCTTCAACGGGAACAGGTGAAACAGGTGGCGCTGGCGGTTCTGGAGGCGCAGTTACCACCGCCGACAAAGCCTGTCGCGCGCGAGCAGTCAGCCCCGGCTTTCTATCCGGCTTCAGACGCCTGAGCAAGCGAGTAGCAGCCTCACTACGAATCTTCGTCCAGGTCGTCAACCGCTCCCGTAGCCTCCGGCGTGGCTTTTTGCGTCTGAACAGGCGCGCAACCGGCTCCGTGCGCGCCTTCGTCCAATCCGTCAGACGTGTTCCAGGACTCGTGCTCGGCTTTTTGCGTCTGAACAGGCGCGCAACCGGCTCTGTGCGCGCCTTCGTCCAATCCGTCAGACGCGCGGTCGTGGTCGGGCGCGACTGCTGCCGTTTCAACAGGCGAGCCGCTGCCGCCTTGCGCCGCTGAGTCCAATCTACCAGGTGAGCGCGACTCAACAGGCGTGTCACCGGGGCTGCCCGCGCCTTCGTCCAGTCCGCCAGGCGCGCTCCAGAGCCTGGGCGCGCACTCGCGTCTGGGATCGAGCGCGGCTGCGCCCGTTTTAACAGGCGAGCGACTGCTGCCGTGCGCCCTTTCATCCAGACTGTCAAACGCACCCCGGCCCACCGGCGTGGCTGCGCTTCGTCCAGGCGCTGGCCATGCGCCTCACCGCGGCCCTTCGTCCAGACCGCCAGCCAACCCAGCGGACTTCTGCCGCTTTTCTGACTGTTTTTAGAATTATTCTCTGACATGCTCGTGGCATCCTGACCCGGCTATCGTACAAATAAACATCAACGCGCGCTACAAGCTAGCAATCTTCTTTTTTGAGCACAGCCTGAAACAACTGATGCTTTCTGAGGAAAAACACGCAGGCAGAGAATAAAAGGTTTCACCCTACAGGCCGGTGCTTGCCTTCGAGGTATTCGCCGGCGCGCGTTTCGACGCGCATGGCTCGCAGTAGCCGCGAAAGATGATCTGCGCTTCTTCGACGATGCCGGAAAAATGGTCGGGGAGCAGGCAGGGCTTCTCGCCTTTGACGCAGGGGATATCGATAACCGCTCCGCAGACGAGGCAGACAAAATGGTGATGCCAGGCGCCACCAACTTCATAGAGCGTTCGCCCTGGCCCGGCGTCCGCGATCATCACCAGACCGTGGCCCAGCAAGGTCTCAAGAACGTTATAGACCGAGGCTCGCGGCAAAGGCGTCTGGCGCTGCTCAAGCAGTTCGACAATCTCGTCCGCGGAATAATGCCCTTTGAGCTCGTACAGGAGATTGAGAACCAGCAGGCGCGGGCGTGTAATCTTCACGTGGGCAACGCGCAACTGCCGCTGAAGTGTATCCTCTTCTTCGTTTTTACCAACTATTGCCTGCTTCTCTCGTGCCATCTTATGCGCTCTTCTTTCTGGATTGCCAGGTTTGATCTCAATCGAACAAGAAATCTCTCAACAGCGCGAAAAGAACAAAACGCAAAAAATCGCGCTCCCTTCCCTCCACTGATGAGCTTCAACCACCCGCTTTCTTTTTGATTGTAGCCATTCACTTAGACATTGTCAAGAAAAGAACAGTTCCGATCAGGGCTTATGCATTCTCTGAACTCGCCGCCTGTGGCGGCTCGCAAAAAGAAAAAAGGGTTTTTTCTTCTTCCTCCCGCGCCGCCTGCGGCGGCGCGGGAGGAAGAAGAAGTTGGGGCACTGCCTTTCTCATCCCCCGGACGCGGCTGCCCCAAACCCCAGGTTAAGGGCAGCCGCGTC
>DASVMX010000092.1:0-9620 GCA_036384215.1 Ktedonobacteraceae bacterium
CCCCTTCCTCAAAGTAAAAGCGGGAGTGCAGAGGGCGCAGCGCCTCTGCCGGCGAAGCCGTGCCGACGTGGCAGACGACTTTGAAATAGCCCTGGAGAAGGAGCAAGCAAACTTGACATTGCAGGCGTTGGAATGTTAGCATGAACGAGGAAATACCTCTGACAGAGTACTCGCCTGCGAAGAGCCGCGAGGCATTTTTATGTGCGCGAGGTGAGTACGAAAGGACAACAGACATGGAAATGGAGCGGGCTGACCTGCTACAGATCTATTATTTTATGCGCCTCACCCGCGAAATGGAAGAACGCACCCGCAAGCTCTTTCTCCAGGGAAAGATTGTTGGTGGGGTCTATACCGCGCAGGGGCACGAGGCCACCACCGTCGGAGCGGCAATGGTGCTGCGCGATGGCGACTGCATTGTACCGCAGCATCGCGATCTGGGTATGCATCTGGTGCGTGGCACTTCGCCACGCGCTGTGATGTGCCAATGGTTAGCACGTGGCAATTCACCGGCGTTGGGACGAGATGGGCAGGTCCATATTGGCGATATGCACCATGGGATTGTACCGATGATTAGCCTCTTAGGCGAGTCACTCTCGGTTGGCTGTGGTATTGCACTGACACTCAAACGATTCAAACGCTCCGGCGTGGTCCTGGCCTCCTGTGGAGATGGCGCGACCAATACCGGGCAGTTCCACGAGGCGCTAAACTTCGCCTCGGTCCAGAAGTTGCCGATTGTCTTCGTTATCGAGAACAACGGCTATGCCTACTCGACTCCCTCGCACAAACAGTTCGCCGTCAAAGACCTGGCGGACCGTGCCAAAGCCTACGCCATGCCTGGCGAAAGCGTCGATGGCAACAATGTGTTGGAAGTCATGACGGCGGTTGGCAACGCCGTCGAGAACGCGCGCAACGGCCAGGGACCAGCCCTGATCGAGTGCAAAACTTTCCGCGTGCGCGGGCACTCTGAAGCCGACAAGGCCGACTACGTGCCCCCGGAACTGCGCGCAGAGTGGCTTAAAAAAGATCCCATCAAGCGCTTTGAAGAATACCTCCAGAAAAAGAAGATCCTGACCGCCGCGCGCAAAGACGAGATCGAAGCCAGCATCAAAGCCATCATCAATGACGCGGTCGATTTTGCCGAAAGCAGCCCACAGGCCGATCCTTCCACCGTCGCAGACTTTGTCTTCGCACCCGATGGACCTATCGCGCTGATCGGCAGCACGCAGGCGCAGGACGAACGTTATGTCAACTCTCTGGACCGGCGCACCGGCCAGCCTTTTAATAGCGTGAACCAGGTTCCCTTGACCCTGCCTGAGGAGGTGGGAAAGCGATGACTGCCATTACTTACTTGGATGCGATTAGCCAGGCCATTCGCGAGGAGATGCGGCGAGACGAAGCTGTGTTTCTGCTGGGCGAAGACGTTGGCACCTACGGCGGCGCCTTTAAGGTCAGCGCCGGCTTTCTGGAAGAATTCGGGCCTGAGCGCGTGATCGATACGCCGATGTCCGAAGCCGCGATTATTGGCTCGGCGGTTGGGTCCGCGCTGATGGGCATGCGCCCGATTGCGGAGATGCAGTACATCGACTTCATCACCTGCGGTTTCGACCAGATTATCAATATGGCCAGCAAGATGTACTGGCGCTCTGGCATGCCCGTGCCCATGGTCATCCGCGGACCCTCCGGCGGCGGCACCAAGGGCGGCCCGTTCCATTCGGCCAGCCCGGAAGCCTGGTTCTTCCATACACCCGGCATTAAAGTTGTGGTACCTTCAACCACCTATGACGCGAAAGGTCTGCTCAAATCGGCGATCCGCGATAACAATCCAGTGCTCTTTCTGGAGCATAAATTGCTCTATCGCCAGCCAGAGCTGCGCGCGGAACTGCCGGATGATGACTACACGGTACCGCTGGGCAAGGCCATCGTGCGCCGCGAGGGCGAGGATATGACCGTGCTGACCTACGGCGCGATGGTTTACCAGTGCATGCAGGCCGCGACCGTGCTGGAGGAAGAGGATGATCTGGAGGTCGAAGTGGTCGATCTGCGCAGCCTGACCCCGCTGGATCGCGAAACCATCATGGAATCGGTCAAGCATACCAATAAAGTACTGATTGTGCATGAAGACGCCCTGACCGGCGGCATCGGCGCGGAACTGGCGGCGATCCTGGCCGAGGAGCTGTTTGAGTATCTGGACGGCCCGATCACCCGCGTGGCCGCGCCCGACGCTCCATTCCCATACGCTCCTCCCCTGGAAGCGGCCTTCCTGCCAAACGCCGAAAAGATCCTGACCGCGGCGCGTAAACTGGCCGCGTACTAGCAAGAAGCCAAAGGAGTCGAAACAATGCCAACGCCAGTAAAAATGCCACGCCTGGGCGAATCGGTTGCCGAGGGCACGATTGGAGGCTGGCTGAAAAAAGAGGGCGATTGGGTAGAGCGCGATGAATCGCTGGCTGAGATTATTACCGATAAAATTAACGCCGAGCTGCCCTCGCCTGTCGAAGGCCGCCTGGTGAAGATCCTGGTCCAGATCGATGAGACCGTGGCGGTCGGGACCGATATCGCGTTGATCGAGGCCGAGGTCGGCTCGCCCGCTGAAACGGCGCCAGAGCCCGCGCCTGTGGCCCAGGCCGCCGCGGCTGCCCCCGCGCAACACGTCCAGCAGACCCGGCAGGCGAATCGTACCAACGGGCACGCAACCCCCAGGCGTGAGGAGGAGCGCCAGCGCATCTCCCCACTGGCTCGCCGCCTGGCCCGCGAACACGACCTTGACCTGAACACCATTCCTGGCACCGGCACCGGTGGGCGCGTGCGCAAAGAGGACATCCTGACCTTCATCCAGCAGCGCCAGACCACCCCACTCGCGCCAGTCATTCCCACTACGCCTATCGCGCCAGCGCCAGCCGTGGCTCAGGCACCAGTCGCGCCATACGTGCCGGGCGAGTACGAAGAGGTACTCACACCCAGCCGTATGCGCCTGGCCATCGCCGAGCATATGGTGCGCAGCAAACACACCTCGCCCCACGCCACCGCTATGGTCGAGGTTGATATGACCAATATCGCCAAATGGCTGGAGAAAAACAAGGACGAGTTTAAGAAACGCAACGGCTACGGCATCAGCTTTGTACCCTTTGTGACCAAAGCCGTGTGCGACGGCCTGCGCCAGTTCCCCATCCTCAACTCAACCTGGACGCCCGATAACAAGATCGTGCTTAAAAAGCGCATCAACATGGGCGTGGCCGTGGCCACCGACGAGGGGCTGGTTGTCCCAACGATCTATGATGCCGATCAGTTCACTATCGCCGGCCTGGCGCGCAAGCTGAGCGAGGTCGCGCAACGCGCCCGCGCCAACAAGCTGACCCTGCAAGACTTGCAGGGCAGCACCTTCGTCGTCAACAATACCGGCGTATTTGGTACAATAATCTCAATACCGATCATCAACCAGCCGCACGCTGGCATCCTGAGTATGAATGCAGTCGTCAAACGTCCGGTAGTGATCGAAGATGACGCGATTGCGGTCCGCTCAATGATGTATCTCTGCCTCTCGTTCGACCACCGCATTCTCGACGGAGTTGGCTCCGGCGGTTTCCTGAAAGCGGTGCGCGAGAAGTTAGAGGGCTATGGCCGCGAAATTGACGTATATTAAGCAGACCAGCTAGAGAAGCAAAGGGAAAAGACATGGCGACCATGATCCCTGAACGCCGCCCGGAATGGCTCCGGGTGCGCCCGCCCAAGGGTGAAAATTACGACAATCTGAAGCAGTTGATGCGCAGTAAGACGCTGCACACCGTGTGCGAGGAAGCGCGTTGTCCCAACATCGGCGAATGCTGGGGACACAAAACCGCGACCTTCATGATCCTGGGAAGCGTCTGCACGCGCAGTTGCGGCTTCTGCGCGGTCGCGACGGGTCGCCCGCAGGGACTGGACTGGGAGGAGCCGAAGCGCGTAGCCGAGGCAGTGCAAGACATGGGCCTGCGTCACGCTGTCGTCACCTCGGTCAACCGCGATGAACTGCGCGACGGAGGCGCGGGCATCTTCGCCTCGACGATTCGCTGGATTCGCCGCCTCAATCCAGAGTGCAAGGTCGAGGTGCTGACACCCGACTTCAAGGGCGTGTACGACGCGCTGCGCGTGGTCATCGAGGCTAAACCCGATGTCTACAACCACAACGTCGAAACCATCCCCAGGCTCTACAAACAGGTCCGCCCCCAGGCGGTCTACGAGCGCTCCCTCCAGGTCTTGAAATGGGCCAAAGAGATCAATCCCGCCGCTCCCACCAAGTCCGGCTTTATGCTCGGCCTCGGCGAAACGTGGGACGAAATCCTCCAGGTCATGCGCGACCTGCGCGAGCACAACGTCGACATCCTGACCATCGGCCAGTACCTGCGTCCTTCCTTCCAGCACCTGCCCATACAGCGCTACGTCCCCCTGGAGGAGTACGCGGCCCTCAAAGCCGAAGGCAAAAAGATGGGCTTCCGCCACGTCGAGTCCGGCCCCTTCGTGCGCAGCTCCTACCACGCCCACGAACAGGCCGACGGAGCTACCCAGCAAAGCTAGTCAGAAGAGGGAGGCAAGCTCCTGTTTTTAAGGCAAGATGAGCGAGATAAGCAAAATTGAAAATTTTGCTTATCTCGCGCATCTTGCCTTAAAAACAGGAGCTTGCCTCCCTCTTCTAGAAAAGTCGCGCATGTTGCGCGGCTATGGTATACTTTTGACAGGAAAAGTACCAGGTTGTGAGGGAGCGCCCGGCTATGAAAACACACATTCATTCTCTGGCTCTGGCATACACTGACCATGGCATTGGCTTGCCGGTCATCTTTTTGCACGCTTTTCCACTCAACAGACACATGTGGGATGGCGAAATTCAGGCCCTGCTGGCGGATCAGCGCTACCGCCTGATCGCACTGGATTGGCGTGGGTTTGGCGAAAGCGAACTCTCCTCGTCATCAACCAAACCGGTGATCTCGACGATGGATATGTTCGCCAGCGACGTGGCGGGCCTGATGGATGTACTGGGCATCGAACAGGCAGTGCTGTGCGGGCTTTCCATGGGCGGCTACGCGGCCTTCGCCTTCGCGCGCTCTTACCCTCAGCGCCTGCGCGCCCTGATCCTGGCCGATACCCGGCCAGGCGCTGATACCCCCGAGGCGGTGGGGAACCGCGAAGTTGTAGCCCAACTTGCCGAAACCCAGGGATCGGGCGCAATCGCCGATCTCCAACTTCCACGCCTGGTCTCCGACTACACTCGCCGGCATCATCCTGAAGTTGAAACCCGTATCCGCCAGTTGATCGATGCCGCTACCCCTCATGGCATCGCGGCTGCCTCGCGCGGCATGGCTGTACGCCTGGATGCCAGCGACCTGCTGCCCACCATCGCCTGCCCCACGCTGGTCGTCGTTGGAGCAGATGATGTCCTGACGCCCGCGCCCGGCGCGCGCGACTACGCAGCCCAGATTCCCGGCGCGCAACTGGCCATCATTCCGCACGCGGGCCACCTGTCCAACCTGGAACAACCCCTGAATTTTATCCAGACCATTCGCGCCTTTCTCCAGACCCTTTCCTGATCGCGCCAACCCGGTCCCGCGCATCAGCACGAGGGTAAAATAGTCGCAGTATAGCCCAGGAGAACACGTATGGAACAATTACAGAAATATCCAGGTCAAGCGCCAATTGTGTTAATTGTCGATGATAATCCCTCCATACGCAACATTGTCGCATGGTCGCTCCAGTTCGGTGGCTTCCAGCCCATCGAAGCCGCCAATGGATTGGAAGCCGTCAAATGGATGGAGTCGGAAGCCGGCAATCAGCACTTTCCAGCGGTCATCCTGCTCGACCTAGCCATGCCCGGTATGGACGGCAGCGCTTTTCTGGCCTGGCTCCAATCCTCCTGGACAGGCCGCTATCCCATCCCCGCCATCATTGTCATCACCGCTGGCCATGTCGACTACCACTCTCTCCTCTTCCCACCCGCCGTCAAACAGATTATCACCAAACCCTTTCATGTACGCGACCTGCTAGAAGTCATTCGCCGATGCGTAGAGTAGAAAATCCTCGCGACTGTGTTGTTCACAAAAACTTTGCAAGCGTCACAGCCGCGAGGGATAAGATTCCTTTTCGTCTACACATTTTTCACAGCAAATTTTCACAAATGGTGCCTACTGTAATATAACCCCGAATTGATGAGATTGGTTTCGATAAAATACTGGCTGTTTGTTGATCCGGCCAGTATACTATATTCCATAGATAATCGTTTTTACACTGAGAAGCAATAACTGACGACTGAGATTTTCACGCGCGATAATGCGCGCTTTGTCTCCTCGGTTCACCTGTTTAACGTATAAAACTTAGTCAATACATGTAGACGTAGAAACAAGCAACAAAAGCAGACCCGGCAGCGGACACACACGCAGAAAGCAGGACAACGCATGACTGAACGCACAATCACCCTCGCCGAGGCCCGGCGCATTTTAACAAGCCTGACCGAGCAGTCCCCGGAAGAAACCCTGGTCATTACCAGCCACGGTCAGCCCTGTCTGACGCTGATGTCCTACCACGCCCACCGGGAAATGCTGGCCAACCTCGAATCGCTGCAAACCGTCCTCGAAATCATGCTTGGCGGAGCAGGCGCTGAACATCCCCGCCCACCACGAACTGCCAGGCCTGCTCTTGTCAACGACAAAAGTACATCCTGGGAAGAGTTTAAAGAAGAAGTTGGCTGGGAATAATTTAACCAAATTCCTTTTCTCACGGAAAAATACTTAAAATTAAGTATTTTTTCAAGCAATATTCTCTTGCCAGCTAAAGGCGGCTATGTTATACTTTTCGCGTTAGAACGTATATACTATGTTTCACAAATATTGCAAAAAGGAACCTGGGTGGGAATTGATGAAAGCACTCAAATTGAGGGCAGCGATCAACCAGAGACAGCAGAAGAATAAAATGGCGCGCCGCCTTACCACTCGAATTTGTCAATCAAAAATGCCCGGCTGTAGTGCAAAAGAATGGGACTGCCATGGGGGCAGACGGCGGGGGCGGTGACGTCGGCGAGGGCGGTGAGCAAGGCGCGCTGTTCAAACGAGGCGAGTTCGCGGCCCCGGCGCAGGGCGGAGCGGCAGGCGAGGCCGATCAGCAGGCGGTCCTGCCAGTCGTTGCTGTCCTCGGCAGCAATCTGGGCCAGCTCTGGCAGATGGCTGGCGAGCTGTTCCTGGCCCACGCCCCCAGGCACCGAGCGCACCAGGAAACTGCGCCCCCCGAAACGCTCGCATTCCAGGCCCAGACCGCGCAGAATGGGCAGGCGCTGCTCAAAGAGTTCCGCTTCGTGACGCTTGAGTTCAACGACTACCGGCTCCAATAAAAGATGCGCGTCCGCCGCGCCTGCCCATTCCTCTTCGTCTCCCTCACTCCGGGCGGGCTGCTCAAGGCCAGTGTATTTCTGGCGCAAGTGCTCGTAGATGACACGCTCGTGGGCGCGGTGCTGGTCGATCAGGTAGAGGCTGCCATCGGGCGCTTCAGCCAGAATCACAGCCTGCTGGAGCTGTGCCAGGGGCCGTAGCACGCGCAGAATCTCCGCCGCCCCGGCAATACCCCGGCGCTCGGCCTCTTCCTGGATACGATATTCGCCAGCGGATTCCGCGAGACGTAATCCCCGCCTGCGCATCCCCGGCAGCCGGCCCTGGTAGACCAGGCCAGGACCCGGCAGGGACAATTCTTCCGGCAGGGCAGGACTGCGCTCCAGCACGCCACGCAGCGCGTTGCTCGCCGCAGCCGCGACTTCGCGCTCGTGCAACAGCCGCACATCGGTCTTGGCGGGATGAATGTTGACATCCAGTTCCTCGGCTGGCACGCGAATATGCAGCACAAGCAGCGGGTGCTGGCCGCGTGCCAGGAGACCGCGATAGCCTGCTTCCAGCGCATCTTGTAGAGCCTTGACCTGCACCCAGCGTCCATTGACGAAAAGTGTAATATGCTGGCGGCTGTTCTGAGCCAGCGCGCGATTGCCCACGCTGCCTTCCAGCTCGAAAGTGATCTCCTGTTCGCGCACACTGATATGGAGCGGGTGTACCATCTCCTCCAGCGGCAGATGATAAATCTCAGCCAGTGTCTTCACCAGGCTGCCCGTGCCGCTGGTCTGGAGCGCGATCTGCTCGTCCAGGTGCAGGGTAAAACGCACGTCTGGATAGCCCACGGCGTAGCGCCGGAGCAGTTGCAGGATATGTCCACCCTCGGTGCGCGCCTGGCGCATGAATTTCAAGCGCGCCGGAACATTATAAAACAGCTCGCGCACCGTTACCGTTGTTCCAGGAAGCCGCGCCTGTTTGCCGCGCTGCACCACCTCGCCGCCGCGGGCGATCAGATACGAACCGGCCTGCTGCTCGCCCCCGTTCTGTCGAGGCTCCGCGGCCAGGCTCAAGAGCGTTATTTCGGAGACCGCGGCGATGCTGGCCAGCGCCTCGCCGCGAAAACCCAGCGTGTGCAGGCTCTCCAGATCCTCGACGCGGCGAATTTTGCTTGTGCTATGGCGGGCGATGGCGGACTCCAGTTCGCGCGCGGCAATGCCCGCGCCATCATCAGTGACGCGCATCAGGTTCAACCCGCCACCGCGAATCTCTACGCGCACCTCGCGCGCGCCCGCGTCCAGCGCGTTCTCCAGCAATTCTTTAATTACCGAAACCGGGCGCTCGATGACTTCGCCAGCCGCGATGCGCTCGGCCACGCCTGGCGGCAGCGGTAGAATCGGCGCGCGTGTACCTGTCCCTTGTTCAGACATGCTCATGTTGCTCCATCCCTGGTCCTTTTTGCGCCTCCCTGCGCCGCCGCTGCATGGCAAAGAGCAGATTGAGCGCGTCAAGCGGGGTTATCGCGTAAACATCGATCTCGTCCAGCAGCGCCGCGAAGTCCTCGCCCTGCTCCGCTATGATCTGTCCCACGGCGCGGCCCTCCTCGCTCTGCCAGGTATAATCACCTTTACTGTCGGCGACGCGCCCATTGCGGTGAGGCTCAGCTTTGTAAGAATGATACCCGTTGCTTTGTATCGGCGCCAGGTGCGCCTGCACCTGTTCGCGATCACTCTCCAGGCGCTTGAGAAGCTCGTCCGCGCGCGTGACCACCGCCGCGGGCATTCCTGCCAGGCGCGCCACGTGGACGCCGTAGCTGCGTCCCAGGCTGCCCGGCACCACGCGATGTAAAAAGATAATCTCGCCTGCCTCCTCGCCGTCGATTGCCATGGTAAAGACATGCATGTGGGGCAGTTCAGCGGCCAGCACGGCCAGTTCGTGATAGTGCGTGGCAAAGAGCGTGCGCGCCCCCACGGTCTGGTGTAGATGTTCCACCACTGCCCGCGCGATCGCCAGGCCATCATAGGTGCTGGTGCCGCGCCCGATTTCGTCGAGAATGATCAGGCTATGACGCGTGGCATGGTGCAGAATGGTCGCGGTCTCCTCCATCTCAACCATAAAGGTGCTCTTGCCTGAGGCAATGTCGTCCTCGGCCCCCACGCGGGTAAAGATGCGGTCGACCAATCCAATACGCGCACGACGCGCTGGCACAAAGCTGCCAATCTGTGCCAGCAGCACAATCAAGGCCACCTGGCGCAGATAAGTCGATCTCGCCCGCGCTTCACTAAACCT
>DASVMX010000093.1:0-9629 GCA_036384215.1 Ktedonobacteraceae bacterium
ACGCTCTTCGGGCGCCTTGTCGATCTGGTCGAAGGCGATGTACTTGTTTTCCTGCGACAGACTCGCCAGCACCTTGGTGATGGCCGCGGTCAGCGTCGTCTTGCCGTGGTCGATGTGTCCAATCGTGCCCACGTTTACATGTGGTTTTGTTCGCTCAAACTTCTTCTTTGCCATGAGTGTTCCTCATCCTCCATAGTGCTCAGTGCAAATATCGTGCGTCAGGGGCTGCACCTTTGCGATGCACTCTAAAAATGTGTTCTGTTCTAATGCCAGCATTAGAACCATTCATACATAATCGCTTGATAACAGCAGAAGCATTGACCATGCTCTCAGTTAAGAGCACTGGTCAATATCGCTTTCTGCCCGTCATCGGGACTGAAACGCTTGCTCGGTTGGCCTCACCCCTGAGTTCGGCTCCGAAGCGTGTGGGCCACGGCGCGGGGCGGGCGGCATCATTTTCCGCTCGCCCGCGTCATGCTCTTGCCCAGGATGCACCATACAATGGCATCCTTTCCAAAGCACAGATTATAGTGACTACTTCGCGGCTTTGGCAATGATCGTTTCAGCAACATTGCGCGGGACCGGATCGTAGTGTGCAAATTCCATCGAATAGCTCGCGCGCCCGCTGGTCATTGAACGAAGGTCGTTCACGTAGCCGAACATATCGGCGAGGGGAACATGACTCCGCACCACGGCTGTCGCGCCACGGTTTTCCATACCCAGAATTGTGCCACGGCGGCGGTTGAGGTCACCAATCACATCACCGTAGTATTCATCAGAGGTTGTCACTTCGACCAGCATAATGGGTTCGAGAAGAATGGGGCCGGCTTTGTTTACCGCGGCCTTGACACCCAGCGAACCGGCGATTTTAAAGGCCATTTCGCTTGAGTCAACTTCGTGGTAAGACCCATCATAGAGCGTGGCTTTCACGTCGATCATTGGATAGCCGGCGATGATGCCTTTCTCCAATGCCTCGCGAATACCATTCTCAACCGGCTTGATATATTCTCTCGGCACAACGCCGCCAACAATGGCATTGACGAACTCAAAGCCTTTGCCGCGCTCGTTGGGCTCAACTTTGACCCAGACATCGCCGTACTGGCCGCTACCACCGGTCTGGCGCACGTGTTTACCCTGCGCCGAAGCCTCTTTCGTGATGGTCTCACGATAGGCCACCTGCGGGCGACCGACGTTGGCCTCAACCTTGAACTCGCGGAAGAGGCGGTCGACGATGACTTCCAGGTGCAACTCGCCCATGCCACTGATAATGGTCTGACCAGTCTCAGTGTCGGTGTGGAGTTGGAAGGTCGGATCTTCTTCAGCCAGCTTATTCAGGCCAATCGCCATCTTATCTTGTTCCGCGCGGCTCTTTGGCTCAATCGCGATCTCGATCACCGGCTTGGGGAAGGTAATCGATTCCAGCAGGATCGGGTTTTGCGCGTCACAGAGCGTGTCACCGGTAAAGGTGTTGCGCAGGCCCACGGCGGCGCAGATGTCGCCGGCGCGGATCTCGTCAATATCCTCGCGGTGATTGGCGTGCATACGCAGCAGGCGTCCCACGCGCTCGCTTTTATCCTTGGTGCTGTTCAGCAGAGCCGCGCCCTTGGTCAGCGTGCCGGAATAGACACGCAGGTAGGCCAGGCGTCCCACGAACGGGTCGGAGACGATCTTGGAGACCAGCGCGCAGAACGGCGCGTCGTCCTTCACCTCGCGAGTAATCACCTCGTCGGTGTCGGGATTGGTTCCCTGCGGTGGGGGAATATCCAGCGGTGAAGGCAGGAAAGCGATTACGGCATCGAGCATGGCCTGCACGCCCTTGTTCTTCAGGGAAGAACCGCAGAGCACAGGTACCAGCTTATTAGCGATAACCGCGTTGCGCAGGGCCGCGATCAGTTCATCCTTCGTGATCTCTTCGCCTTCGAGGTACTTCAAGGTCAGTTCCTCATCGGTCTCGGCCACTTTCTCCAGCAGTTCTTCGAGACGCTGTTTGAACTCGGCCTCCATATCGGTTGGGATATCGACATGCTCGGACTTCGTACCCAGGTCGTCTGTGAAGATCACCGCCTCGCGGTCGATCAGATCGATAAAGCCTTTGAAGTTATTCTCAGCACCAATTGGTATCTGGATGGCCACGGGGTTCGCGCCCAGGCGATCAGTGATCATTCCCACCGTGCGCCAGAAATCGGCGCCCATGCGGTCCATCTTATTCACAAAACAGATACGCGGAACGTCGTATTTATTCGCCTGGCGCCACACAGTCTCAGATTGAGGCTCGACGCCGGCCACTGCGTCAAACACCACCACGCCGCCGTCCAGCACGCGCAATGAGCGTTCTACCTCGGCGGTAAAGTCAACGTGACCAGGTGTGTCGATGATATTGATGCGGTGGTCCTGCCAGAAACAGGTTGTTGCAGCCGAGGTAATCGTGATACCGCGTTCCTGCTCCTGCACCATAAAGTCCATCGTCGCCGCGCCTTCGTGTACCTCGCCGATCTTGTGGATCTTCTTGGTATAGAAAAGGATGCGCTCGGTGGTTGTGGTTTTACCGGCATCTATGTGAGCAATAATTCCTATATTGCGTGTTTTTTCCAGTGGAAAGTCTCTAGCCATGATATCTATTTACCAGCGATAATGAGCGAAGGCTTTGTTAGACTCCGCCATCTTGTGGGTCTCCTCACGTTTCTTAATGGTTGTTCCCTGACCAGCGGCTGCGTCCATCAACTCACTGGAAAGCTTCTCCGACATAGATTTCCCGTTGCGAGCGCGCGCAGAGCGGATCAGCCAGCGCATCGCCAGCGCGTTGCCGCGCTCTTTGCGGATCTCAACCGGAACCTGGTAGGTGGAACCGCCGACACGGCGGGGTTTGACTTCCAGATTAGGCGTGGCGTTCTTGACCGCCTGCTCGAATACATCGAGGGGCGCGCGTTTCTGCTTGGCTTCGATGATATCGAAGGCGTCGTACAGGATACGCTCCGCCAGGCTGCGCTTCCCGTCCAGCATCAGCTTTCCGATGAAGCGGCTCACATTTCTGCTCTTGAATTTCGCGTCCGGCAAATCTGGTCGCCGCACTGCTCTCTTCCGTCTTGGCAAGTTCTTTTCCTTCCCAGCAACTTCGCGTTGTTGCCCTGCTTCTCACTCATGCCTCGCCCGCGACCCCGTGAAAGCGGGGAGTCTTTTCGCGCGCATGAGGATACTCTTGCTTTTACTTTTTAAGATAGCAGACACCATAAAAGGCGCCGCTCGAACGACGGGCACATACCCGCGTTGTGTAAACGGACGCCTACACACGAGTGCCTATCCAACTGCACATAATGTTCCAGGTCGAAGGTTAAGCAGAGGAGAACACTCGCTTCTCATCGCGCGGCTCGCGGAGACACAGGCATAGCCTGTGTCCGCCCTGTACAGCGCAATGTACCTCTTATTCCGATTTTGCAAACGCCTTTTGTCCCTTATCCATCTCGGATGAACCGCTAAATCGCTGTTCCTTTTGTCCGAGATGAGAGGAGATACTCGGCGTTTCTCATGCAAAATCGGAAAGGAGGACCCTTTTTCCGACCTGCCTGAGGCGTTCAGGTGGTATCGTTTTAACCCTTCTATAACCGCCTGCGGCGGTTATAGAAAAGAAAGAGAAGTGGGGACTGGCTCCTTATTCCGAACGGACAAGTTGCTTAATCGCAACCTCTCTTGCCCTTTCGGTAAGGTAGCCCCACACCCCGGCAAAGGGCTGCCGCCCTCTGCACTTCCGCTCCTCTGAGAGGAGTTGCCCTTGTTTATCCGGGTGGTCGGCCCGATAGTCGGGGGAATCTGACGATGCCGAGGCGCGCGACGTATCTGTGTACCGCGCACCCGCGCACCGCTCAATTGAGAGTTACGCTCCTGGGAGCTATCCTTCTTCCGCCAGAGCCTATCTCTTGCCCTTGGTGGGGGCGGCTGCCTGTCCGGGCTTGGGCCGCTTGGCTCCGTACTTGGAACGACCGCGACGGCGTTTTGAAACTCCATCGCTGTCCAGCGTGCCGCGCACGATATGGTAGCGCACGCTCGGCAGGTCCTTCACGCGACCACCACGGATCAGCACGACGGAGTGCTCCTGCAAATTATGCCCTTCGCCAGGAATGTAAGCCGTGACCTCCATCTGATTGCTCAGGCGCACGCGCGCAATTTTGCGCATCGCCGAGTTCGGCTTCTTCGGGGTCATGGTACGCACCTGCGTGCACACCCCGCGCTTCTGGGGCGAACCCTTCAGACGGGAAGTCCGGTTTTTCAACGCGTTGTACGAGTACAGCAGCGCCGGGGCCTTGACCTTGCTCTTCTTCTGAGAACGGCCCTTACGGATTAACTGATTGATCGTTGGCAATGAACGAATCTCCCTATCATCCTATCACGGGCGCAAGCAGTCATACCGCACCCGGTTCTCTTACAGCACACACGAATAATGAATGCTTTGCACAAGTTTTTGCCGCCTGCTGCGGCGAGAGGAAAAGAGGCTGAGGGCTGCTTCCTTATTCCGATTGAGCAAGCTGCTCAATCGCAGCTTTCCTCTGCCCACTCGGAAAGGGAGCCCCGGCCCCCACCAGGGCAACGCCCCTGGACCCCGTTCACAACAACTCGCACATCGGGTTATGTAGTCCCCACAAGAGAACCACGACCCTTTATCCCTTAAGATAAAACACTTCCACTGATATGACAAATGAGAACACTGCCAAACCAGGCGAGAAGATCCTGGGGAATAAGACGGCATGCTAGCGTTGTCCGGGTGTTTTTCAGCACAGGTTCCCAGACAACGCTGAGCATGACGAAATTTTACATTTTCCTAAAAATCCGAAACTATACTATCACTCAACGTCCAGGCTGTCAAGTGTCAGACCAAGGGTACCGGCCATGCTGGCTCCTGCTCCAACTCCAACCCCGGCGACGCTGGGCTGCGCGTTGAGGCGAGCCGCGGCTGCCTGCTGCCGCGCAATCTGCTCGCGCCTGCGCTGAGCGATGCCCGAACCAGCCGGGATGAGCTTGCCGATGATGACGTTCTCTTTCAGGCCAATCAGGTGATCGGTCTGAGCTTCGATCGCCGCTTCGGTGAGCACGCGGGTGGTCTCCTGGAAGGAGGCCGCAGCCAGGAAGCTATCGGTATTCAACGAGGCTTTGGTGACGCCGAGCAAGACGGTTTGCGCGGTAGCGGGCTCGCCACCTTCGGCCAGGACGCGCGCGTTGGTGTCGGCGTAGACGAAACGATCGACGAGATCGTTGGGCAGCATTTCGGTGTCGCCCGGCTCATCTACTTTGACACGCCGCAGCATCTGGCGGCAGATGACTTCGATGTGTTTATCGTTAATATACACACCGGTACTACGGTAGACGCGCTGCACCTCCTTGACGAGGTACATCTGTACTGCCTCGCGGCCCTGGATGCGCAGGACATCCTGTGGGTCGCGCTGGCCCGTGGTGATCGAGGTACCAGCCTGGATTTTCATTCCTGGCTTGACATCGAGGGTACGCGCCGCCGGAATGGGATACGCGCGCTCTTCGCTCTCTTCAAAGCGAATGCTCAGCAGACCATCCTGATTGAGGAAAGCCTCGCCTTCGCTGCGCGCCGAGACGGGAACAGGCTCGCCGCCGTTCTCAGCAGGCATGAGGGCGATGACCTGGTCGCGCTGCACGTGCTCGTGATCGTTGACCAGCACCTGGGTGCCCTTCGGCAGAGGATACTCGTCGAAGATGGAGGTCGTCGAAATGACGCGCACGGTACGCTGGCCAGTTCCCTCGTCTTTGGTGACCTCGACGACGCCGTCGATTTCGCTGATCTCGGCCTTATCTTTCGGGACACGGGCCTCGAAGAGCTCTTCGACGCGCGGCAGACCTTGCGTAATGTCACCTTGCGCGCCGGCGATACCACCAGTGTGGAAGGTACGCATGGTCAACTGCGTGCCCGGCTCACCAATCGACTGCGCGGCGATGATGCCGACAGCAGCGCCGAGTTTGACCAGCTCGTCCGCAGCCAGGTCCAGACCGTAACACTTGCGACAGACGCCGCGGTGGGTCAGACAGCCCAGGACCGAGCGCACGCGCACGGCCTCGACATAGTGCAGGAACAGACCGCCCTTGTTGTCCTCCACGACTCCGCCAGCGTGGTTTGCGAAGACAGGAGTGGGCTCGCCGCCGTCCGAGGACGGGATGAGAGCGATGATCTGATCTTTCTCTACATGCTCGTGGCCCTTGGCCAGGATCTTGGCACCAGCGGGTAGTGGATAGACCTCGCCCATGCCCATGATCTGATCGAGAATCTCTTCGGTCAGCTCATCGCCAGGCTCGACGTTATCCAGGCCAGGAATGGCCTCCAGCAGAATGCGGCCTTTCAGGCGGTCGCGCATGTCTGGCAACATCATACCGGAGCTATCCCGGTTGGTCACCAGGATTCCTTCGGTGGTGCCGCAGTCCTCTTCGGTGACGATTACATCCTGCGAAACGTCGATCAGGCGACGCGTCAGGTAACCAGATTCCGCGGTTCGCAGGGCGGTGTCGGCCAGACCCTTACGCGCGCCGTGGCTACTGATAAAGTACTCACCCACGCTCAGACCTTCGCGGAAGTTACCGCGGATTGGCACTTCGATGATACGGCCAGACGGGCTGGCCATCAGACCGCGCATACCCGAGAGCTGGCGGATCTGCTGGAACTTCGCCTTGGTCGCGCCCGACTTGGCGATGGTGTAGATCGAACCGAAAGGATCGAGCACACCTTCCACCATCTTGGTGACTTTCTCGGTTGCGTCATTCCAGGTATCCACCGTCTGCTGGTATTTCTCGTTATCGGTAATCAAACCTTCGCGATACTGCTCTTCCAGCTCGGCGATGGTAGCATCGGCCTGGATCAGCACATCCTGCTTGCCTTTCGGCACGATGACATCGCTGATCGAGATGGTCGCGCCCGCGCGCGTCGCGAACGAGAAGCCCAGGCGCTTGATCTCATCGGCCAGTTCCGCCGTCTTGGCGCGTCCATACTCTTTAAAGCACTCGCCAATCACCTGTCGCAGGTTCTCTTTTTTCATGGCGTAGTTTTTAAAGCGCAGGCGCTCCGGCAGCGCTTCGTTAAAGATGATGCGCCCAACGGTGGTTGTCGCTGGCTTGCCATACGTCGGGATCGGCTTGACTGGCGGAACATCATTGCAGATGCTGACATCGTTGCCCAGGCGCACTTTGATCGGAGCCTGGAGATCGATGACGCCGTGATGGAAGGCCAGCAGAGCTTCGGTGGTGTCAGTGAAGACACGACCTTCGCCCTTCTTGTCCGGGCGCTCCTGCGTCAGGTAGAAGCAGCCAAGCACCATATCCTGGCTGGCACCAATCGACGGATCACCAGTAGCCGGGTGCAGCAGGTTGCGCGTTGAGAGCATAAAGCGCCGCGCCTCATCCTGGGCCTTTTCGGACAGCGGAACGTGAACGGCCATCTGGTCACCGTCAAAGTCGGCGTTGAAGGCCGAACAGACGAGCGGGTGCAGCTGAATGGCGCTGCCCTCGACCAGCACTGCCTCGAAGGCCTGAATGCCCAGGCGGTGCAGCGTGGGGGCGCGGTTCAGCAGAACCGGGTGGTCCTTAATGACCTCTTCCAGCACGTCCCAGACCTCTGGCTTGACGCGCTCGACGAAGCGTTTAGCACTCTTGATATTGTGCGCGAAATTCTGCTCCACCAGTTTGCGCATGACAAACGGCTTGAAGAGTTCCAGCGCCATTTTCTTGGGCAGACCGCACTGGTGCAGCTTGAGATCGGGGCCGACCACGATCACCGAGCGGCCAGAGTAGTCCACGCGCTTGCCGAGCAGGTTCTGGCGGAAGCGGCCCTGCTTGCCCTTGAGCATGTCGGACAGGCTCTTGAGTTTGTGGTTGCCGGAGCCGGCGACCGCGCGCCCGCGCCGGCCATTGTCGATCAGGGCGTCGCAGGCTTCCTGCAACATGCGCTTTTCATTACGAATGATGATCTCAGGCGCGCCGAGTTCGAGCAGGCGCTTGAGGCGGTTATTGCGGTTGATCACGCGGCGATAGAGATCGTTGAGATCCGAAGTCGCGAAGCGGCCACCATCCAACTGCACCATCGGGCGCAGGTCGGGCGGCAGCACTGGCAGCACTGTGAGAATCATCCACTCCGGCGAGGTATTCGACTTGCGGAAGGCCTCGACGACTTTCAGGCGCTTGGTGGCTTTCTTGCGGCGCTGGCCGACAGTCGAGCCAATCTCGTTGCGCAGATCGTTGGACAGTTTCTCCAGGTTAATGGCCGAGATCAGTTCGCGCACAGCCTCGGCGCCCATGCCCGCGCGGAACACCGCCGAGCCAAAGGCGTCGCGCAGTTCGCGGAAACGGCCTTCCTGGAGCAGATCCATCTTTTTCAGACCCTCCAGGTCGCGGCGCAGTTGCTCGATGCGCTGGCGGCGGTCGGTGCGCTGAGTCTCCAACTGGGACTGCGCGTTGTCGATCTGGCTCTGGTAGTCCAGGCCCAGTTTCTCGGCGTCGCGTTTGATCCCATCTTCCAGAGAACGCACCTCGTTGCGCGCATTCTCCGCGATATCGTTGCGGCAGGTCTCGGCAATGCGCTCCAGCTCGTCCAGCTTCTTCGCCGTGACCTTCTCGCCCGCTTTGACAATCACGTGCCCATTGGGCTCGTAGACAATCTCAGCGTCCGCTTCCTGGTTCATCAGGTCACGCAGGCGAGCGCGCGTCTCGCTCTCGGCGGTACGAGCCGCCTCCAGATCCTGCTCGCGCCTGGACTCGATCTCCGTCTTGCCGCCTGACAGGCGGGAGCGCACTTCGTCGCTCTCGTTATCACGCTGTTTCTTCAGATTCTCGACCCTCTCGACGACTTTCTCGTCGAGGTTCTGATCCAGAGCAACCAGCTCTTCATCCAGGCGCATTAACTCGGCCTGGCGTCCCTCCTCGTCAATACTGGTCACGACGTACAGGGCGAAGTACAGGATGCGCTCCAGGTTACGCGGCGAGAGATCCAGCAGCAGACCAATGCGGCTGGGCGTTCCCTTAAAGTACCAGATGTGGCTTACCGGGGAAGCCAGTTCGATATGGCCCATGCGCTCGCGGCGCACTTTTGAGCGCGCGACCTCGACGCCGCACTTATCGCAGACAATCCCTTTAAAGCGAACTCGTTTATATTTGCCGCAGTAGCACTCCCAGTCCTTGGTAGGGCCAAAGATGCGCTCGCAGAAAAGCCCATCTTTCTCTGGTTTGAGCGTGCGGTAGTTAATGGTTTCTGGCTTGGTGACTTCACCATAGCTCCAACTGCGTATCTGCTCAGGGCTGGCGAGGCTGATACGCATCGCGTTAAAATCGTTTACTTCAAGCATGCTGCCTCCTGGTGCAGGACTATCCACCACTACGGGGGGCGCCAACCCGAAATGGCGCGCCCCCGTGGGGGATTACTGGTCTCCCTCGAAACCGGACAGGTTTATTCCCAGCTCTGGCATGACATCATTCGAGGTATCTTCGACAAACTGAATCTTCTGCTCGTCTTCGTTGAGCACCTCGACATTAATGCCCAGACTCTGGAGCTCTTTGACCAACACCTTAAAGGACTCCGGCACTCCCGGCTCCATAATGTTCTCGCCTTTGACAATGGCCTCGTAGGTCTTAACGCG
>DASVMX010000094.1:0-7051 GCA_036384215.1 Ktedonobacteraceae bacterium
AGACGCGCCCGGCACAGGCGTATAAAGCAACGGATAGAGATACGCGGGCCGCGGCATTGGTCGCGCCGGAGAAGGTGGAGCATCCAGCGGAATATATTCGGATGGCGCGACTGGCCTGGCCCCACCAGGCGGACAGGAGGATGCCGGGGATGCCTGCCGGCCCGAAGGATCTAACGGCGGCTGAGTGCTCATATTTGCGCGACCTCTCCATCTCAATTCAAATCCCTCTCAGCATACAGAGATTTATTTCCATCGTCAAGCTGAGCACAACGGACGGGTGCGACTCAAGATTTTGCAAACTCAGCCAATGAGCACAACGGACGCGCTGGCCGATAATGATCCTATTCCTGCGCCACGCGTAGCGATGTCCGCCTGAAATTGGGCGCAGACAAAGGGATACAAGAGAATGCGGCGCAATCCCGCCTGGATTGCGCCGCATTCTCTTGTATTATGGATGGCAAAAAGTCAATAGTATAAATTGCACAGTTACGCACTTTTTGGAAGGGGCTAAAACGTTGAAATTTCCTGGTTTGACGACGCGGGAAGGGCGTAAAGCCGCCCGGGGAGACGATGGTTTTTCAAACGAACGTGTGAAAAACGTCGTGGTTTGTGCAGATTGCCCTTGACAGCGCCGCGATCTCTCCTGTATACTTTCCTATAACACAAGTGTACTGGTACAACTGAATACGGATTAGAAGATATCTCAATATCTGCTCTCATCAAGATGGGTGGAGGGACCGGCCCTGTGAAACCCGACAACCCCCCTCGCAATGCTGCGAGAAAGGGTGCCAATTCCGGCGGAACTGCGAGTTTCCGCGAGATGAGGGGAAGAAGCAATGTTGCTAATGCCCCTGAGAGCCAGGGGTTTTTTGTTACCCTCTTATTCCGCTCCGGCGAACGCTCGCGTTCTTATATGCCAGAACGGCAAAGAGGTACCCCTAAAATAAAAAAACAAGATCGAATGCAACTATTGGCAGGAAGTAATACACATTGCTTCTTTCGCAGAAGAATGAAGACGTTGTAGAGGACGAGTAGACGCGTCAGGTGATTACAGAGAACTGGCAATGCTGAGAAACCAGGATTACGTGCGCGTTGAAAATGACCTCGAAGTCGCAGGCTGAAAGCTCTAGCGAGCTTGTAGGCCGCGCCGGCTGGCCCCGTTACCGGCCAGAGTGTGATCACGTACTTTGGCTGGCATTCCCCGGCCTGATATGGTCGGGGGAAAGCAAAAAGGACCATCTCAGGTGTCTCTGACGATGATGACAACGGCCTCTCCTGAAGATCTGGATCAGGCCAGAATGAGCGTGACACATGCCAAGGCTGGCGCTGTGAAGCACCAGCAAATCAGGGTGGTACCGCGGAGCCATTAACCCCTCGCCCCTGTGTGGGAGAGGGTTTTTTTGTTCTCATTTTCTATGAGGAGATAGCCGGTACGAAAGGACTTTAGCGATGGTAGTATGCATAAAGGACGATGTTGTGACCTTTACACAAATCACTCCTGCCAGGACTCCACATATGGCGGGGAGTTGGACGTTTGATGCATTGCCACTGCAACTTGGCGGCTCGTTCGGGCCTGTTACCCTGGCATACGAGACCTGGGGTACGCTGAATAGTTCGGGCGACAATGCGATTCTGCTGACGCACGCGCTGACCGGCAACGCGCACGCTCACGACACTGAGCACCCTGACGATCCGCGCGCGGCCTGGTGGAATCCGCTGATCGGGCCGGGCAAGCCTTTCGATACCGAGCGCTATTTTATTATCTGCTCGAATGTGCTGGGCGGCTGCTACGGCAGTTCCGGTCCGGCCTCGCTGGACCCGCGCACGGGCAACACATATGGCCTGAACTTTCCGCTGGTGACGATCCGCGATATGGTCAACGCTCAGCGCAGGCTGATCGAGCACCTGGGCGTGAGCCAGTTGGCGATGGTCGCGGGCGGCTCGGTCGGCGGACAACAGGCGCTGGAGTGGGCGGTAACCTATCCAGAACTGGTGCGCAAGGTAGTGGTAGTGGCCGCGACTGCCGCGCTGACCGCGCAAGCAGTGGCGTTTAACGAGGTAGGGCGCCAGGCGATCATGGCCGATCCGCGCTGGCTCAAGGGCAGCTATCCGCCGGGTCAGGGACCAGACGCCGGCCTGGCCATCGCGCGCATGCTGGCGATGATTACCTATCAGAGCGAGGAAGGCATGGAGGAGCGCTTCGCGCGCCGCCCTGCATCTCGCCACGACAGCAGCGCGCCCAGTGGCTACGCGGCCTTTGGTGGCTCGTTCGATGTCGAAAGCTATCTCTACCACCAGGGTCAGGCGCTGGTCCGGCGTTTTGATGCCAATAGCTATCTCTATCTCAGCCGGGCGATGGATCTCTACGATGTGAGCGCGGGCTATGCTTCGCTGGAGGCGGCGCTGCGCCGCATTCAAAGCCATGCTCTGTTCGTGGGCATTCGCTCAGATTTTCTCTTCCCGGCGGCCCGCGTGCGCCAGCTCGCCGAGCAGATGCGCCAGACCGGCGGACACGCGACCTATCTTGAACTCGACTCGCCAGATGGTCACGACGCCTTCTTGAAAGAGTGGGAGCAGATGACCACGGCGCTCTATAGCATTCTCGACTAAGGCTCTGAGCGGCGACCACTCGCTCTCACGCCAGGCACGCGGCATGACCACCCCGCTCCGCGCGAACGCGCCAGCGGATGCCGCGGACCAGCGCAAGAGAACGGAATGCCCGCGGGAGATCATCGTTTTCATTTTCAGGGAATTCAGGAGTTACTAATGGCCTTAAATAGCAACCGTCATTACGGTTTTGAAACGCTCGCCCTGCACGCGGGCCAGGAGACAGCCGATAGCGCCACCAATGCTCGCGCGGTACCTATCTACCAGACCAGCTCGTACGTCTTCGACAGCCCGGAACATGCCGCGGACCTCTTTGCGCTGAAGCAGTTCGGCAATATTTACACGCGCATCATGAATCCCACGCAGGACGCCTTTGAGCGGCGCGTCGCGGCCCTGGAAGGCGGCGTGGGCGCGCTGGCCACGGCTTCGGGCCAGGCGGCGGAAACCTTCGCCATCCTCAACATCGCGGGCGCGGGCGACGAGATTGTCTCCTCGGCCAGCCTCTACGGTGGGACATATAATCTCTTCCACTACACGCTGACTAAACTGGGCATCACTACCCATTTTGTGGATAGCCGCGACCCGCAGAGCTTCCGCGCGGCCATCAACGATAAAACCAAAGCGATTTACGCCGAGACGCTGGGCAATCCGCGCCTGGATACACTGGATATCCAGGCCGTGGCGGACATCGCCCACGAGTATGGTCTGCCCCTGATCGTCGATAACACCCTGCCGACGCCCTACCTGGTTCAGCCTTTCAAACACGGCGCGGATATTGTGGTCCACTCGGCTACCAAGTTTATCGGAGGACACGGCACGTCGATTGGTGGCGTGATCGTCGATAGCGGCAAATTCGACTGGGCGGCCAGCGGGCGCTTCCCCGGCCTGGTTGAGCCCGATCCCTCCTACCACGGCGTAAGCTATACCGGCGCGCTGGGATCGCTGGCGTATATCATTAAGGCGCGCGTGCAACTGCTGCGCGACCTCGGAGCCGCGACAACTCCTTTCAACTCCTGGCTCTTCTTGCAAGGTCTGGAGACGCTGCCCCTGCGCATGGAGCGCCACAGCGAGAACGCGCTGCGCATCGCGCGCTTCCTGGAAACCCACCCCGCGGTTGACTGGGTAAGTTATCCTGGTCTGGAGAGCCATCCCCAGCACGCGCTGGCGAAAAAATACTTCACTCACGGTTACGGGGCCATCCTGGGCTTCGGCATCAAGGGCGGTCTGGAGGCTGGCAAGCAGTTGATTCGCCACGTCGAACTCTTCTCACACCTGGCCAACGTGGGCGATGCCAAATCTCTAATCATTCATCCCGCCAGCACCACCCATTCGCAGTTGACGCCCGCGGAGCAGGTCGAAACCGGCGTAACCCCCGATTTCATCCGTCTCTCAATTGGCCTGGAGACCGAGGACGACCTGATTGATGACCTGGATCAGGCCTTGCGGGCCGCGGCTGGCAACTAAGCTGCCAGGCAGCGCGGGATTGTTAAGGGCGGCTGCCTTCATCGTCCCCCGGACGCGGCTGCCCTTAACCTGGGGTTTGGGGCACAGCCCAGGCCCCGGCAAAGGGTGGCGCCCTTTGCAATCCCGCTAACCTGTAAATAACTCTCTTTTTGATAGATTTTTTAAACATTGGAGTGTTCATCTCATGGAACGTAGTGTCAGTGTCCTCAAATTTGGAGGGACATCCGTGGGCAGTGGTTCACGGATTCGCCAGGTTGCACAAATTGTAGCGCGTCAAGCCCAGCAGTTCGAGGAGGATTTTCCCGCCGTGGTCGTTTCCGCCATGGCGGGGGTGACTGATCAGTTGCTGCGGATTACGCGCTCGATTACCACCGGCGAGTTTGAGACTGGCGCGCGCGAAGTGGATGCGCTCAAAGAGAAGCATCGCGAAGCCGCCGCCGTGGTCACCAGCTCGCCCGCGGACCGCGCTCAGTTACTGGCCACGCTGGAAGAGGCTTTCGCACGCTTCGAGCAAGATGTCGAGCATCTGCGGGCCGCGCGCTCCAACCCGGACGAGGTTCCGCTGCGCACAGCGGGGGTCGCGGCCTGGGGCGAGCGCCTCTCGGTCCTGCTAGTCGCGGCTGCGGCGCGTGACTGCGGCGCTGCTGCCGAGGCCGTACGCGACGAGGTAATTATCATCGAAGCGCCGCGCAGCGAAATCCCCTATGTGCCAGGCACAGTCATCGGCGCAGAGCCGCTGGCCGCTGAGACCCGCACCAACGCGGCCCTGCTGGTAAAACCGCTGCTGGAACGCGGCGTGGTGCCGGTCATGGCCGGTTTTATCGGGTGCACACATGACGGCATCGTGGCCACGCTGGGCCGCAATGGCTCGGACTATTCAGCCGCCGTGATCGGTGCCGCGCTCAACTGCGCGCAGGTCGAGATCTATACCGATGTCGATGGCGTGCTGACCGCTGATCCGCGCATTGTACCCAACGCGCGCCTGCTACCGCATCTCTCGTACGCCGAGGCCGCGCAGCTTTCGTGGTTCGGGGCCAAAGTCCTGCACCCGCGCACGCTGATTCCGCTGGCTCAGCGCAACGTGCCCGTGCGCGTGCGCAACACCTTCCATCCCCAGAGCCGCGGCACAATCGTCGGCCCCGTAGAAGATGTCCAGCGCAGCGCCGCCACGGCCATCACGGTCCGCCGCCAGCTCGCGCTGATCACCGTGGAGAGTCGCCACCTTTTTGGTGCCTCCGAAAATGTCGGACAGATCTTCGCCCTGGCCGCCCGTGCGGGCATTACGCCGGTCGCGGTCTGCTCTTCGTCCGGCCATCACCTGGCCTTTATGGTCGAGGAAAAAATGGCCGACTCGGTCGTCAAGTTGCTTGAACACGACCTGGAAAACTGGAAAGTCAGCAGCCGCAAAGGGCTGGCCGCCTGCGCCTGCATCGGCTCAGGTTTCACCGCCAGCCCGATGAGTCCCGCCCGAGCCGGCACCGCCCTGGCCCGCGAGCGCGTCCCCGTGGTTACTCAGGGCGCCTCCGATCTGGGCATTATCCTGATCATCGAGGACCGCGACAGCGAACGCGCCCTGCGCTCGCTGCACCGCGATCTGGTTGCCCCGGTTATTCCGCTGGTCCGCCACCAGGCACCAGAAAAAGTGCGCGAGATCGCGCGTTAAACGAGAACCACACGCACTTTGTGCGTTATTCAGGAGTCCAGGGGCTTCGCCCCTGGCGGGGTCTGAGGTGTGCCCCAGCTTCCGTTTTTCTTATTCGCCGCCTACGGCGGCGAATAAGAAAAGAAATTTTGCTGGTACTGGTTCCTTATTCCGAGCGGGCAAGTTGCTTGATCGCAACTTTCTTCGCCTGCTCGGGAAGGAAGCCCCACACCCCGGTTATAGAGGTAGATTCTTATGTCAACACAAAAACGTATTCCGGTCGCGGTTCTCGGGGCCACGGGCATGGTCGGCCAGCGCTTCATCGAACTGCTCCAGAATCATCCCTGGTTTGACCTGGTGGGGCTGGCTGCCTCGGAGCATCACCGCAAGCAGCCCTATGGCCAGGTAGCGCGCTGGCGCCTGCTGGGCGACATGCCCGCCTCGGTCGCGACTTTGCCCGTCGTACCCTGTAAGCCAGGCGAGTTGCCGGGCGTCAAGATCGTCTTCTCGGCCCTGCCAGCGGAGGTCGCGAGCGAAATCGAGGCCGAGTTTGCGCAGGCGGGCGTGGCCGTGTTTAGCAACGCGAAAAACTATCGCATGTTCCCGGACGTGCCGCTGGTCGTACCCGAAGTCAATCCTGAGCATATCGCAGTTATTCCACAGCAGCAGAGGGAGCGCAACTGGCCCGGCTTCATCATCACCAACGCCAACTGCTGCGCTACTCCGCTGGTCATGGCCCTCAAGCCGCTACAGGACGCCTTTGGCCTGCGCAAAACGCTGGTCACGACCTTCCAGGCCATCTCCGGCGCGGGCTATCCCGGCGTGCCCTCGTATGACATCCTGGATAATGTCATCCCTTTTATCGGCGGAGAAGAGGCCAAGCTGGAAAGCGAAACCCAGAAAATGCTGGGCACCTGGAGCGAGTCCGTGGGCTTTAACAACGCCCCCGTGGTGGTCAGCGCGCACTGCAACCGCGTAGCCACGCGCGAGGGGCACCTGGAATGCGCCAGCGTCGAATTTGGGCGCGAAGTCGCGCGCGAGGAAGTTCTGGATGCCTGGGAAAGCTTCGTCGGCGAGCCACAACGCCTCGGCCTGCCCAGCGCGCCCGCTCACGCGCTGATCTACCGTACTGAAGTCGATCGCCCGCAAACCTTACTAGACCGTGACGCCGGGCGCGGCATGAGCGTCTCCCTCGGTCGCCTGCGCGCCTGCCCGATTCTGCACCACAAGTTCGTGCTCCTCGGCCACAACACCATCCGTGGCGCCGCCGGCGGTTCCATCCTTAACGCCGAACTCTGCGTCAGCAAAGGATATATACATTAAGTAAAGAGGAGGCAA
>DASVMX010000095.1:0-9746 GCA_036384215.1 Ktedonobacteraceae bacterium
ACAAAACCCCTTGTTTTTCCTGGGGCGGGGGGAAAACGCGTTTTGTCCTGATTTTGCAAAATCAGGGATGACTCATAGCCCGAAAAACACCTGAACAAAAAGGGGGTGGGGCGGAGCCTTGAGCGAAGAAGTAAATAGCCCTGCCTGTTAAGCCAGGGTTTATGCGTTCCGGTCAAAAGCAGGGGTGCAGGGGACTCGCCGTTCCCTGCCGGAGCACGAGGTGTCCTCGTCAAAACCTCTTTTTTTTGAGCGAGCCGCCGCAGGCGGCGAGTTCGGAGAACGCATAAACCCTGCCTGTTAAGCTGTGGAAAGTGGTGGGGGTGTCGATAGTGAGAGATAGCCGGTCATCTCAGAACTGATCCGTTTGGAGGGTGTTGCTTCAATGAAGAGAGGGACGCCAGAAAGCGCTCCACTTTTGAAAAATTTTGTAGATTGAGAGGAGATGCACTATGCAATCAACTACGCCTGTCGCCCTGGAAATAGCCAGGCGCTATTGGGGTATGTCCCTGGTGCGCGGTGTGGTGGCGATCATCTTCGGGCTGCTGGCCGTTTTCTGGCCCAATCTGACGTTTGCGCTCTTTATGCTTGTCTTTGGCATTTTCGCGATTGTCGAGGGCTTTATTCTACTGGGTAACGCGTTCTCGCAGCGCACAGTCCAGTCTCCGGTAAATCCCCACGTCCGGCGCGCTGATCCCGCTGCTCAGGAACAATACTACGCCCAGAATCCCGAAGCTGCCCGCGAGCAGTATGGTTATGCCGGGACGCCCGCTCAACCCCAGGCTCGGCCCACGGGCACGGCGCGCCAGGAAACCCACCGGGGCAACCGCTCAACGCTGATGATCGAAGGTATTCTGAGCATTGTCTGTGGTATCCTGGCTCTGATTCTGCCAGCCATTATTGGTACCCTGGCGCTGTATGTGATCGCGGCCTGGGCGCTGTTCAAAGGCGTCGGAGCGCTAATGCAAACAGGTACGCGCGGCTGGGTGCTGGGTATAATTGGCATTCTGGGCATCCTGCTCGCCCTGATTGTGCTCTTCAATCCACTGCGCATCATCCACTCGCTGATCGTGATCATCGGCATTTTCGCCCTGGTCAGCGGCGTCATGCTGGTCTTGCGCAGCCTGCGCCAGAACGCGCGAGCCCGCTCAACGCGGCCAATAGAGCCTTCTTACTAAATTGTACAGTTGCCTGAATTGTACAGTTGTCTGTGTAGAGTCCACAACGGGAGCATGAACAGGGATGCTTCAAGCAGGAGAATCGCGCGGGGAAGCAAGCCGATGGCAAGCATCGGCTTGCTCCACGATACTCCGGTTTTCTTTGGATACTCCGGTTTTCTTTGTCAACATTCATAGTTTCGTTATAGATTTGTAATTCAAGCTGAGGTAAACGGACTGAGTTAAGTAAGGAGAGGCAGGCAGCACTATGGAAAAGCCACAAACCTTCGCGGGCGGCACAATCCCCAGGTCGGGACCGCGCTGGAAAATGCGCTTGATCGAGGGCGCGTGCGCGATCATCTTTGGGATCGTAGCCCTGATCTGGCCAGGATTAACGTTGCTGATGTTCGTGTATGTCTTCGGGGCCTTTGTGATTATCGAGGGGTTAATGCTCGCGATCAGCGCGCTCTACCAGCGCCGCATGCCCATGGCCTGGGAAAACGCGACCACGCCCGCGCCTCCTGGCTCGTGGCTGATTCGCTTCCTGGAAGGTCTGCTGAGCATTGCCGCTGGGCTGATCTGCCTGTTTTTCCCTCACACCAGCGTCCAGGTGCTTCTCTATGTAATCGCCATCTGGGCACTCTTTACCGGCCTGGCCGGATTGGTCCACACGCGCTCGCGCGGCTGGCACGCGGCCTTGATCGGCGTTCTGGCTATCATCGCCAGCCTGTTTATCTTCTTCCGCACCTCCAGCGGCGCCCAGGCCATCCTCTGGCCCATCGGCGTCTGCGCCATCCTGGCCGGCGCCCTTCTCATCTGGCGCGGCTGGTCCGAAAAACAGGGGCTGAACGTACCACTTGAACCGGCATAGTAAAAGAGGAGAGGAGAGGTTGGCGGCGCCAGCAAATGCGCGCTCCAACCTCTCTTCTCCTCTTTTACTATGCCGCCATTTTTACAGATTGACAGCAACCGCTATCAGGAATAAGATATGGCAGGACTACAGGCACGAATTTAAGAGTACCTGGAAAAAGCAACGAACCCAGGCAAGCAAGGGACAGATGATGTCATCATACATGGATATGGGGCCGGACCCGGCACACCCCGAGGAAAACACACAGGAGGAGTTGGAGCAGTTGCTGCTGCATGGCACACGTTCACAACCACCATCTTCGCCTGAACCCGGCGCGGCACCAACTTCAGCACACTCGCGTTTTTCATATACACAGGCGTATAGCGGCGCGGGCGCGGAGGACGACGATCACGATCCTACCGAGGATTTTTCCGTGAACAGCGACGTTCAGGGAGCATTCGGCCTGTTCGCGGAGGCTACGCAAGATCTGGCTACTGCCGGATTGGAGGTGGCGCTGGGACGCCATTTCGCCTGCGCCGATTATTGCAACCAGGCCGCGGAAAAGGCCGCGCAAGCGGTCAGCCTGCTGCGACAGGGACACCGCGTCATGTATGATCACGATCTACGCGCGTTGGGCGCGGCGGTCGGTGCTCCGGCAGAGGTGCAGGAGGATATGGCGCTCCTTACGCCTTTTCATCCCGAAGCATTTTACGCCGAAACACCACCGGAGGAAGCGGACGAGGTGATTAGCGCTGCGCAGGCCAGCGAGTATATTCAGGTCGCGCGCCGCGTCTTGCGCTGGGCCCGAGGCATTATATTGTAGCGAATCGCCGTTAGGACATTTTGTTTTTTTGGGAGGAGTTTTCGTGACACAACAGATTACACGGACGGGATTGGACGCAGCCGTAAAACAATCCCCACGCAAATGGGTCTATCTATTTAGCGAAGGCAATGCGAAGATGCGCGAGCTGCTGGGCGGCAAGGGCGCGGGCGTTGCTGAGATGACAAACGCCGGTCTGCCGGTCCCTCCGGGCTTCACGATCACAACCGAGGCCTGTAATGCTTACTACGATGCAGGCAAGCAGTTCGCAGCAGGCGTGTGGGAACAGGTAAAAGCCGCTGTGCAAATTGTTGAACAGCAGACTGGCAAGCAGTTCGGCTCCAAAGAGAATCCTCTGCTCGTCTCGGTTCGCTCGGGCGCGAAGTTCTCGATGCCCGGCATGATGGACACGGTGCTCAATCTGGGCATCAACGACGAAACAGTGCTGGGCCTGATCGAGCTAACCGGCGATGAGCGCTTCGCCTACGATGCCTACCGCCGCTTTATCCAGATGTTCAGTAAGATTGTGCTCGATACCGATCCCCATGATTTCGAGAGCCTGCTGGAGAAGTACAAAGAGCGCGCTGGCGTGAAGACCGACGCGGAAATCCCCGCCGCTGATCTGAAACAACTGGTCGTAGATTTCAAAGGCATTGCCGAAAAACAGTCCGGCGAGCCTTTCCCCACTGATGTCTTCGATCAGCTCCACAAGGCCATTGAGGCCGTGTTCTCGTCCTGGAACAACAAACGCGCCATCGACTACCGCAACTTCAATAAGATTTCTCACAGCCTGGGTACCGGCGTCAATGTGCAAAGCATGGTCTTCGGTAACATGGGCAGCGACAGCGGCACGGGCGTGGCCTTCACCCGCAACCCCAGCACCGGCGAGAAAGTCCTGTACGGCGAGTATCTGCTGAACGCGCAGGGTGAAGACGTGGTCGCGGGTATTCGCACCCCCTCGAAGATCAGCAAGCTGGCCGAGGATCTGCCACATGTCTTCGAGGAGTTCAAGCAGATCGCGGAGCGCCTGGAACAGCACTACCACGATATGCAGGATCTTGAGTTCACCGTGGAAAAGGGCAAGCTCTACATGCTCCAGACCCGCTCGGCCAAGCGCACCGCGCAGGCCGCGGTAAAGGTTGCGGTGGATATGGTCGAGGAAGGCCTGATCAGCGAAGAAGAGGCGGTCAAACGCGTCGATCCCTACCAGGTCTACCAGCTCCTCCTGCCGCGTTTTGATGACGCGGAGAAGAAGAAAGCCGAGAGCGAGGGCCGCCTGCTGGCTAAAGGTCTGAACGCGTCTCCTGGCGCGGCCACCGGTAAGGCTGTCTTTGACGCCGATACCGCCGAGCACCTGGGCAAAGCTGGCACGCCAGTCGTGCTGGTACGTCCCGAGACCAGTCCCGACGATGTTCACGGCATGCTCGTCGCCAAGGGTATCCTGACGGCGCGCGGCGGCGCGACCAGCCACGCGGCTGTGGTGGCCCGCGGCCTGGGTCTGCCCTGCGTAGCTGGCTGCGAAGGCATCCGCGTGAGCGAGCATGAAAAACTCTTTCGCGTGGTAGACAGCGCTGCCGTGCTCAAAGAGAATGACGCGATCTCGATTGATGGCGCGACTGGCGAGGTCTTCGCGGGCGCGATCAAGACCGTCGATCCCGATTTCGATAAAGAAGTTGACCTGAAGAAGCTCCTCGGCTGGGCTGATAAGTTCCGCCGCCTGGGCGTCTGGGCCAACGGCGACTATCCCCGCGACGCCAAACGCGCCGTGACCTTTGGCGCGGAAGGCATCGGCCTCTGCCGCACCGAGCACATGTTTATGGAGCAGGAGCGCCTGCCCATTGTGCAGAAGATGATTCTGGGCAAGACCCTCGCCGAGCGCCAGGCCGCGCTGGACCAGCTTCTGCCCTTCCAGCGCGCCGACTTCAAGGGTATCTTCGAGGCCATGGTCAATCCCAAAACCGGCGAAGGCTACCCCGTTGTCATCCGCCTGATCGACCCGCCGCTGCACGAGTTCCTGCCTTCGTATGAAGAGCTGCTCATCGATGTGACCCGCCTGGAGACCCTGGGTGGCCACGAGAAAGAGTTGGCCGAGAAGAAGGAACTGCTGGAGGCCGTGGCCAGTATGCGCGAGATGAACCCCATGCTCGGCCTGCGTGGCTGCCGCCTGGGCCTGCTCTTCCCCGAAATCAACGTCATGCAGACCCGCGCCATCCTCGAAGCCGCCGCCGAAGTGGCTAAGAGCGGCACAAAGGTTCATCCCAAGATCATGATTCCGCTGGTCGGCCACGTCAACGAACTCAAAGAAGTGCGCCGCCAGCTTGAGGCCGTGGCCCAGGAGATCACCTCCGAGGTCGGCTCCGCCGTGGAGTACAAGTTCGGCACCATGATCGAACTGCCGCGCGCTGCCCTGACCGCTGACCAGATCGCCAGCGAAGCCGAGTTCTTTAGCTTCGGCACCAACGACCTGACCCAGACTACTTTCGGCTACAGCCGCGACGACGCCGAGGGCAAGTTCCTGCTCAAATACGTCGATGGTCTGGAAGAGCCAGGCGCCAAAGACAAGGTCAAAATCCTCAAGGTTAACCCTTTCCAGACCCTTGACCGCGACGGCGTCGGCCAGCTCGTCCAGATGGCTGCTACTAAAGGCCGCGCCACCAACCCCAAACTGGAACTGGGCATCTGCGGTGAGCACGGCGGCGATCCCGACAGCATCGAGTTCTGCCACCAGGTCGGCCTCGACTATGTCAGCTGCTCGCCTTTCCGCGTCCCCGTCGCCCGCCTCGCCGCCGCCCAGGCAGCGCTGACAGGCACAGAGAAAGACAAGTAAATGAGCTTGCGGTTCTGAAAAGAGAGAGGAAGCAGATTCAGGCGGTGGAACCGCCTGAATCTGCTTCCTCTCTCTTTTCAGAACCGCAAGCTCGCCCCAATTCTCACATTAGATTGACGAACTCGCAAATGGTTTTTATATTTTACCCAGGATTACACAACCGTTCCGGGAGAAAAGGGCAGGTAATCCACCATCACAATACAGACGCCAATCCTGGATCTGCTCCAGGTAGCGTCTCAGCGCCACTCGTTACCAGAAAGGATTCCCAGGGTATGGCTTTGACAACTTTTGAGCAGGATATTTTTATCGCGGCCTCGCCCGATGTCGTGCGCCAGGAACTGGCCCACTTGATGACCAATGTCGCAGAACTCCACCCTTTCGTGATCTGGACCAAACTCGTCAAGACAGAGACCGCGCCCGATGGCTCAAAAATCGATTACTACGAAGTGCGGGATCGCATGAAACTTGGCCCGTTCACGATTGCTTTCACCTATAAAGTGGATATGAATGTAACTCCCGCGGGCGAACTGCATTCCAATGCCTACCAATCGCCAGGCATTCATCTCATGAACAGAACCTGGTTCGTGGCCGAAAATGGCGGCACGCGCGTGCGCGAGCATATCGACATTACCGCGCCAGGCTGGCTGATGAAAACAACGTATAACGGCGCGGAGATCGCGCACAAAGAGATGTTCGCCAAACTGAAAGAAAAGCTCGAAGCAGCCCAATCTCTCGTCTGACCTCAGACCATGAGCCATGACGCGCTTGCTACCTCCTCAAGGTTTCCAACACGGAAAGGAGCCAGTGCCCAATGCAGGTACCAATCAAAAACAATATCTATCAATCCCAACGCGAAGAAACGAAATCGCGCAAAGTGAACTGGTGGCTGCGCCTGACCAGTTCAGGCTGGGATAAACCACAAGAAACCATTGAGCAGCGCGAAAAAATGCGCCGCAGCCAGCTCCTGGCCTGGATCGTGCTGGGCGTTTCTGCCGCTATGCTGGCTTTTATTCCCGCCGCCTACAAGGACACGCCGAGCCTGGTCACCGTCGTCATTGCATTTGTTATGTTGAGCCTGATCATTTTCCTCAACCGCAAGGGCTGGGTGACGCTGGCTGGTATCTTGCTCGTCATGCTGAGTATCGTGAGCGCTCTAGGAATCATTCTGGGCGCGCCTGGTGGCGAAATCAGCCTGATCTACCTGCCCGCGTACGACTTTGAAGTGCTTCCTGTAATCATAGGCGTCTCCATTCTGCCGCGCATGTCTGCATTTGTGATCGCAGCCATCGACATCGCGCTGATTTACGCTGATCTGCTTATGCAAAAGCACACGCAAGATTTACAAACTGCAATCAATCAATACGGTATCCCGGTGCTGGCTGGCAGACCTACGGCAATTATTTTGATTACCGCGGTGATCGCGTATCTATGGGTTAGAGGTATGGACCGCGCCGTAAGACGCGCTGACCGCGCCGAAGAACTGCGCTCGCTCGAACAATATTTGAGCCAGGTTGAAGCCGAACACACCGAGCGCGTCAAAGAATTTGTGCAGGAAATTATTAACGCGATTAGCACACAGGCTAACGGCCATGAAGGCCTGCTTCTGCTTCCGCCGGGCCATCCCTGGGAAGCCCAGGCTGCCTTCATCAATACCCAGCTCAGACAATTCCATAAACTGAAACAAAGTAATCGCGGAGCCAACAACCAGTTGCTCTTCTCCGCGGAAACGCTGCTCCGCCTGTTGCAACATATTCAAACCGGCCAGGCTCCGCTTAGCGCGCTCGATCCCCGGCGCTTCACTACCCAGGTGCCTGTCACCGATGAGATCGCAAAGTATATCTACTTTATGCTCCACCAGGCGCTCCAGGCCCAGCAAATACAGCAAATGTCACCATCGCCCGAGAGAAAGATGGGCCGCTCGTTCTACAACCTGCCCGGCCAGTCAACTCAAGAATAACGAACTGGTCACGCCAGTTCGAATTTCAAAAAGGATCAGTTATGAAGATTTTGTTGACGGGAGCCTTTGGCAATATAGGTTTTCAGGTCCTGCAAGAATTACTGCGCCAGCATCACGAGGTGCGCTGTTTCGACCTGCAAACTCCAGCCACGGCGCAAAAGGCGCAACTGGTGGCCGGGAAAACAGAAATTCTCTGGGGGGATATGCGCCAGCCCGCTGACCTCGCCCGCGCTGTAGAGGGACAAGAAGTCATTCTTCACCTGGCCTTTGTCATTCCGCCCGCGGTCACGAAAGATCCCGCGGGCGCCTTTGCCATCAACGTCGGCGGCACTACCAATCTGCTGGAGGCCGCGCAAAGCCTGCCGACCTCGCCAAAATTTTTCTTCGCCTCCACCTTCGATGTCTTCGGGCCAACCCAGGACAAAGAGCCGCCGCGCACAGTCGACGACCCCGTGCAGCCTACCGACGACTATAGCAGCCACAAAATAGCCTGCGAAGAACTCGTGCGCTCCTCCGGCCTGGAATGGTCCATTTTCCGCTTCTGCGACGTGCCCCCGCTGCCCCCACAGAAGCCGCACGCGCCCCAGCCAATCATGTTTGAAATTCCCCTGGAAAACCGCTTCGAGGTCATTCACTCCAGCGACATCGCCCTGGCAGTCGCCAACGGCCTGAACAGCCCCATCTGGGGCCAGATCTGGCTGATCGGCGGCGGCCCACGCTGCCAGGTCCGCTACCGCGACTACCTGGAGACCATGCTCAATGCCACCGGCGTAGGTCCACTCCCCGTCTCCGCCTTCACTACCCGCCCCTACTGCACCGACTGGCTTGACAGCAGCGCCAGCCAGCAGCTCCTCCAGTACCAGCGCCACACCTTCGAGGACATTATGCGCGAAATGATCGCCGCCGCAGATCCCGGCCCCCTCGTACGCCTCCTCATGCCCATCCTCCGCTCCCTCGTGCGCCGCTCAATCCTGAAAATGTCACCCTATTACAAACATTGATACTTTCTCACTCACTCCCAGCGTGTACTAGTATATACACGGAACAAAGAAAAGAAGAACAGGAGAGCTTTTATGCGCGCATTAGTATACGGAGCAGATGGCCTTGCACTTGATATGAACTACCCTAAACCAGAGCCCATGCACGGTGAAGCACTGATCCGCGTCTCATTGGCGGGCATTTGCAATACTGACCTGGAAATTGTTCGCGGGTATATGGGCTTTCAGGGTATCCCTGGTCATGAATTTGTCGGTGTTGTAGAGCATATTGATCGCCAGCCAGGCGCTTCCACAGTGCATTCATTGGTCGGAAAGCGGGTTGTTGGTGAGATCAACGCTGCATGTCGACGAAGCGATTGCTGGTATTGTCAGCGCGGTATGCATACACAATGCCCGGAACGAACAACACTTGGCATCCTGGGCCGCAATGGAGCGTTTGCAGAGTATCTGACGCTTCCCGTTGAAAACTTGCACGTCGTTCCTGAGAATGTGAGCGATGAAGAGGCCGTTTTTGTCGAGCCTCTGGCTGCAAACTTCGAGATATTCGAGCAAGTCAAAATCAACCCGACTGATCGCGTGGTAGTACTGGGCGATGGCAAGATGGGTCAACTGGCCGCGCGCGTTCTCGCTCTTAGCGGCTGCGAAGTAACCCTGGTGGGCAAGCATCCTGAGAAACTACTCCTCGTTGAGCACCTGGGTATCAATGCTTGTTTGCTGGACGATATCGATGAACTGACCGCGGCAGGTCGCTACCGCGTTGATGTCGTTGTTGAATGTACGGGATCAGAACAGGGGCTAGAAATGGCGCTGCGTTTAGTAAGACCCAGAGGCGTTCTTGTCTTAAAAAGTACTGTTGCACAGAAGAGTTTAATACACCTTGCTCCCATTGTGATTGATGAAATACAAGTGCAAGGCTCGCGCTGCGGCCCTTTCCCACCAGCCCTGCGCGCCCTCGCCCAGCACCAGGTCAACATCCGCCCACTGATCAGCGGGCGCTATAGCCTGGATAACGCGCTGGTCGCCTTCGATTACGCAACCCAGCCAGGAGTCCTAAAAGTCCTGGTTCACATCTGAACGATGTATCAAAGGATCCACCCCGAAGAAAAATGGTTGTGTTGGAGGGGCGCGCCCCTCCAACAC
>DASVMX010000096.1:0-12437 GCA_036384215.1 Ktedonobacteraceae bacterium
TACGTGCGTCGTCTCTCCCGATACGATAATTATCGTATCGGGAGAGACGACGCACGTAAAGGGCGTCGCTCCATTCACAGCAGTTTAGCGTTCCGGCGGCGTAGTGGGCCGCTGGAGACGGGTCTGCCGAAGACGGCTCTGCCGGGTCGGGTCTTGATTGGCCTCGCCCAGAGGTTCACTGCCATTCCGGCGTGGGAAAGCGGGACCGCTTCCCGGCTGGCCGGAATTCGCCGGCCCGGTGGGGCCAGTCGGTGGCTGAACAAAGTTCGCCGGCCCGGTGGGGCCAGTCGGTGGCTGAACAAAGTTCGCCGGTCCGATAGGCCCGCTTGACGGCTGACCGTACCTGGACGGTCCGACGGGGCCACTGGGAGGAGTGTTCACATAACCAGAATTGCCACCCTGCTGGCCAAAGTTGGATGGTCCGATGGGGCCGCTGTTCCCGCCACGCTGGAAGGGAGGCTGTGTGATCGGACCGCTGGGAGGATTGAGCGACGGGAAACCAGGCGCGAGTGGACCGCTGGTGCCGCCACGCCGCGGGAGTTGAGCCATTCCCTGGCCCGCGCCAACCGGCTGCATGGCGAGAGAGCCGGATACGACATTCCCGCTCATCGCGTTCATCGTGCGCCTGCGCTCCTGCTGCGCCTGCGGCAGCAGTGCATGCGCGTTGGGCGAGTAATCGATGTTTTCGCGCAGTTTGAAGGCTTCTACCGAACCGAGCAACTGCTCGGCCAGGCGCGCCAGGTGTTCCATGTTGCGGGCAGCCCCACGCGTGCTGGAACTATTCTGCTGCGTCGTTTCGGAGACGCTCTGCATGATCCGCACTACCGAGTTCGACGACTGCAACTGGCGATTCGCCATCTGGTTAATGATGTCGATTTCACCACCCTGGCGCTCAACGACGCCAAAGATCGATTCAAGCGCCTGGCCGGTCTGTTCCGCCAGTTGCGCCCCAATCGCCGTCTCGCGCTCGGTGTCCTTCATCGAGATGGCTGCCGCGTCGATTTCATCGCTGACCCCGCGCACAATGCGGGCGATAATATTCGTCTGCTCTTTCGCGCGTTCCGCCAGGCGGCGAATGTCAACAGCCACGGCTCCGAAGCCTTTGCCGTTTTCACCCGCTGTCGCGGCCTGCACCGCGGCGTCCAGGGCCAGGCGGTTCGTCTGCTGAGCAATGGTGGAGATCACGCCCACAATGTTGTCGATTTCGCGAGAGCTATCGCCCAGCGCCTGCACCTTCGTGGAAGTATCCTGCACATACGTCTGAACGCGCTCCATACCCTCCAGCGTCTGCCGCACTGATTCGCGGCCCGCCTGGGCGGTCAACAGCGCTTCGTCCGCGATCTCGTGCAGCAACTGAGCGCGCTCGGCCACCTGGCGGTTCACATCGGCCATGGTCTCGACTTCCTGCGCGGCACGGCCAATCTGCTGAATCTGGATATCGCCATTGCCCACCAGTTGCACCATGCTCTGGAATGTCATGGTCGTGGAATTCTCGACCTCGTGAGCCATCATCTTCACCCGCACCACCAGGCTGCTCAGTTCCTCAACCATATAGTTGAAGGAGTCCGCCAGCACGCCCAGCGCGTCGGATGTCACTTCGGCCTGGACCTGCAGGTCACCTTCGCCCACGTTGCAGACTTCGCTCACCAGCTTCTCCACGCGGGCCTGCAAGCGGTCACGCTGCGTCTGCGCGTCCTGCATCAGGTGGACGACATTATTCAACATACCGTTCAACGCGGTGGCCACGACGGCGATTTCATCGCGCCCGGCCACTGGAGCGCGCGTCTCCATCTTGCCCTCGTTAATGCGCGCGGTAATTGTCGCCAGTTCGGTCAGAGGTCGCGTAATGGTCTGGTTCACAATGTAACCGGTCAGGATAATAACCAGGATAATCAGCAAGAACGCGCCAGCAGTCGCGACAAAGATCGGCATTACCTGGGCGGAACCCACCGTGGTCACGTCCTTACCCATCTTCACCGCCACCTGTTCAATCTGCTGCCAGTTATTTCTCAGATTGGTAAAAGACGAAATCGCCTGGTGCAGCAGCGAATAATCGGTCTGATACTCCGCTTTCAACTGCGAGGGCGCCATAACCGTTCCGCCCTGCAACTGCGCTTGCAAGGCATCCAACCTGGTCGCCAGCGTGTCCTGAAATCCTTTATACCTGGTCCAACCACCTGTCCCAAGCACCTCGTTGAGTGACCGCTCCTGATTGTCGACAGTACTTTGCGCGTTCTGGCTGTCATTGCTCTGCAAAATACCGCGCACCGCCGCCATATTGGAAGAATCCGCCAGCGCGTAGTTTGTCTCGTACACCTGGAGGTTGCGGTCGAAATCGGCTTCCAGCGCGCGAATCTCTCCACCTACCAGTCCACCAGAGGCGAACAGTGAAGGATCGGTTACTACATCACTTTCACTGGCAAAAATCTGGTAAAACTTGGCCTGGAGCAGCGCGTTCATACGCTGTAGATTGGCGTTTTCGCTCGACGCCAGACTCTGAGCGTCAAAGCTTGTGCGCACAGCCTGGCCCTGGTTCTGAAAGGAATTGATATAGAAAACACCCAGCAACGCGATAACCAGAGCGGGAATCAGCGTCGCGAAGATAAATGCCATGATCATGCGGCGGAAGATGGGCATGTTGCTCATAAACCGAATCATAATCAGCTACCTCCCTTTCTCTCGTCCTTGTACCTGGACTCAAGCTGTCTTAAAAATTCGCAGGCCTTGGGTACTCAGGATTCTGCTTCGCGTTTGAGTATGGATACACTGGTATAAATTGTCCGCCCTGCCATTGGAACAGATAAGCGATAGCCTGGAGATTCTGCCCCATGGTCTGGGAATTTGAACTAAATTGCGCCGTTCCCTGGACAGTGTTGAAAATATCCCCGGACTGGAGTTCTTTGATCAACACCGCGTTATCAATGCTGTTCTTCTTCTCTGCTGCCTGCTGAACTACCTGGCCCACCGAGAAGGCTTCCGCCACGTCTGCGTTAATCTGATCTTGCGTGCCGCCATATTTCGCCAGGTAGGCCTGAACCATCTCGGCATTCTGGTAGTTAGTGGCCTCGGGATACCAGCCGTTCGGCACAAAAAAGCCTTCAGTAAAGTGCGTGCCGCCCACCGTATTGATGAAATCCTGGCCCGCGTCAGGTCCGGCGGTGGCAATCACAGCCTTTGGATTGTATTTCTGATCCTTGAACACCTGCACCTCTGCCTTGACATCCGGCAACAGCGTGCCAAGAACAGCAATCTCCGCGCCCGACTGCGCCACCAGCTTCGCGTCCGCGGCAGCCGTCTTGGTATCGCCCTCGTTAAACTGCTCGTAGCCAGGTGGCAAGGCATTTAAGGTCTTATCATCCTGCGGCATATTCACTTTCAGCCCCGTGGGGTAGACGGTTTTCACCCCGGCATTTTGCAGCAGCGTCCGCGCCAGTTCGACTTGAGGAAAGGTAAACGGGTCGTCAGAGGATAAATACGCCGCAGTCTTGGGGCGCTGATCCGGCGGCAGCGAGAGAATATAGTATGCGAAGGTGATCAGGTTATTAGCAACTGGCAGAGACACATCAAAAAGATTAGACCAGCCTTTGTCAAACACAGAAGGAGCACCGCCCGCGCCCTCGATCAGCGCGTAATGATATTGCTGCGCTACTGGCGCCGCCTGCTTGGTCAGCAGCGACGAAAACGGCCCGAAAACCAGGTCAACTTTGTCCTGGGAGATCAACTGCTGATAGTTATTTGCAACTGCCTTTTCACTGCTATCATCGTGCAAAATTTTCAGCACGACCTGGTGCCCGAGCAGCCCTCCGCTGCTATTGACCATGTCCGCCCAGAGCTGATACCCTTGCTCCATTGCTTTCCCATCATCTTTAAAGTCACCAGAATTGGAAAGTGAGACCCCAATTGTTATCGGGTTTGGGTTCGCAAAAGTATTCCCGCTACTCTGGCCCTGAGCACAAGCGCTCAAGCCAGCAAATACCACCATGAGACATGCCAGCACTGAGAGTAGTCCTCTGCTTCGTTCGATATGCCATTTCAGCATACCAGTCCTCCTTCTCTTTTCTGTCGCAGGCTCCAGATTGATGATATGTATATATTCCCAAATTAATCATATATACAAATATGCCATCGGACAGAAAACCGAAACATACTCTTTTTAAATTACCATCAACCCACTTAGACTTAATTTATCAGCATATGTAACTTCACAGGAAATATTTACCTGATTTTCCTAGTAGAGGTACCGAAACGTATGCCATGCTCCATCTCTTACATGGCTGGTCAGGGAGCAAGTCTCCTCATCATATCACCAATTCTTTATTGGGCCGAGGTGTAAATAATAGAAAGAGAAAATCTTCTTGTCAAACCTGTACTGGCAGGAAGAGGAAAAGCGGCTATGTAGATACAACCCCATTGCCTGGGAGGGCTTGGGAGAAAGGAGGAGCAATTGCCTGCTCCTGGCAACGAGATTATCCGTTACGACGGACACATATTGACTGTCGGCGTTCGCCCGGCAATTCAGATTGAAGCGCGCCGTGGGCGCCGCTGGAAGTGGTTTGGTCCAAAAGGCTGGTGGGTCCATCTCTATCTGTTCCATAACTGGCACATCACCAGATTCGTCCTGACGCTGGCCGAAGCGGGGGTCTTTCTGAAACACGACCCGGATTCCCTGCCCTGGCTCGAAGACGAATCCGTCTATTCCGCCCACCCCCAGTTCCACTGAAAACCCCAACAGAAAACGAGCTTCGGAAGCAGATGCTAACGAAGCTCGTTTCTCTCTATCGCTGACCTACGACTGCCGCAGGCCCAGAGCCTGTGAGATGTCATTCAGCAGGGACTTCTCCTCAGGTGAAACCGCGACTCCCCCAACGCCCAGAACTCCGCCTTCTTTGGCCGCCTGAGCAACTTTGAGGGCCGTCCCATAGAGAAAATCCCTGTAGATCTGGGCATCCTGGGCCGGAAGTTTCTTGAGCAGCGCCACCGCCTGCTGGCAGGCAGTAATTGCCGCCTGGCGCACATTGGCCGCGTCCCAGCGATCACCAAAGGCGTACCCGGCGTCTTCCCAGAGCGTCTCCAGAGAATCCTTATCCTGCAAATGCTTGCGCATGCTCAGCAAAATGGGATTCGTGACATTCTGGAAGGCATCCTGATAAGATTTGCGCAGCGACACCAGCTCTTGCGTGGTACCGATTGCACCGGAAGGAGACACAGCCATCATCGCGCGGCCAATCTTTACCGGGGTCTCCAGCAGCATCAGCCACTCATCATTGGTATAGGGGCTATCAGCCGGAACTGTCTGCCCCAGGTTGGGAATATTCGTCTCTCTACGCTCGTTCTCAGGGTAATCCCGTTGCATATTCTCTCTGCTCCTTTTCTCTCTAGCTTGTTTCGGGCGCAAAAGCTATTTGCCCCAAAACATCTCCATTCGTCAGGTTTCCTCCTTGCTGCTTTGGCAAACAGAATGCGAGCAAACAATCGCCAAAGCAGAATAAGAGGGTTTATAAAAAGGAAATATCCTTCTTCAGTCATCCTACACACAAAAAAAATCTCTGGCTTTGGATCAAAGCCAGCAAGAAGCCTTTCCAGGGAAGCGCATAATGAAATTGGAGCCAGAAACCCTTGTCTCTACGTTGAGAAGTTGGTATGATTACAAATAAGAGCGTTCTGGCGAGTTCAAGGAAAAGAACGAGTATGCCGAATAAATATGAGCGAGAAATAGAAGAAATCCTGCGCAATTTAGAGCGCACCGAACCTAAAGGCGGTTTTGGTCAGCGAGTCAACCGGCGCGTACCCCGGAAACCTGGCGTGAGCCGTGGTTTCTCTTTGCCACGGCTGAGCTTTCCTGAATGGTGTCTGCTAATCGCCCTGGTCGCGGCTCTGGGCGCAGGCGGCTGGGCGCAGGCAACAAGCCACGATACATTATTCCCAGGTAATCTGGCTACGGGCTTGATCGCTGTGATTGGCGCTATTTGTATTGGACTGGTCGCGCTTTCCAATTTCATCCACAGGCCACGTTATCAGGCACCAAACCGCTACAATAATGTGACGCAGCTGCGCGGTGGCAATCCATGGCGCCGTTTGACAACACGCTGGCACCTCCTGATGCTAAAATTGCGCTATCGCAGTAGAGGTCCGCGCCAGGAAGAATAAACGTTGCCCGTAGCTGGCGCCAGCCGTGTCCATGTTCGCACGCCTTGCCCGGCAAAAAACGCTGGCCGCGCAGCCAGCGTTGTTCCCGGAGCAATGGTTAACACGAATAGATTGCGGTAGTTCACACAGCTATTTATGCACATACACTGACATCACCTGTTCTTGCTCATACCGCCTGATAGTGACGCGCGACGCGATACATGCCGCTCACCTGAGCACGCTCTCCGGGGCTCTTTTGTGATTAAGTCAGGACACGTCATCGTCATCCGAAAGGACCAGCAGTATGACCACCGAGCAAAATCCACCCGCGGCTACCCCGGACAGCGTTATCCATCGTTTTATTGAGGCCAACGGCCTGCGCATGCATTTCGCGGAGATCGGCAGCGGTCCACTGGTCGTGCTCTGCCACGGCTTTCCTGAACTCTGGTATTCCTGGCGCTATCAGCTTCCCGCGCTGGCACAGGCAGGCTATCACGCCGTCGCTCCCGATCTGCGCGGCTACGGCCAGACCGCTCAACCAGCCGACAACGCTACTTACAGCCTGCTCCACCTGGTAGGCGACCTGGTGGGCCTGCTCGATGTGCTCGGCGAGCAGCAGGCGATCCTGATCAGCCATGACTGGGGCAGTAACCTCGCCTGGCACGCCGCTCTGCTGCGTCCAGATCGCTTTCCCGCCCTGGTGGTCATGAGCGTTCCCTACATTCCACGCCCTCCACTCCATGGAGAACTGGCCACGCTCGCGCCAACCGAATCGTGGAGACGCACCTTCAAAGGTCAAAACTTCTACCAGTTGTATTTCCAGGAGCCAGGCGTGGCCGAAGCCGAGCTTGAACGCGATGTGCGCGCGACCATGCTGCGCTTTCTCTATGGGGCTTCCGGCGCTGTTCCCGCGAACGCTCGCTGGCTGCCAGCCGCGCCCGCGAACCAGGGCTGCGCCTTCCTTGACCAGCTCGCGCTGCCATCCGAACTCCCATCCTGGCTCAGCGCGGAAGATCTTGACTACTACACTGCCGAGTTTACTCGCACTGGCTTCCGCGGGGGCTTAAACTGGTATCGCAATGTCGATCGCAACTGGGAGCTGCTCGCGGCCTACAGCGGCGCGCCCGTCACCCGGCCCACGCTCTTCCTGTGGGGCGACAATGACCCCAGCCTCGCGCTTCCCGGCATCGAGAAGCGTATCGCGAAAATGCAACAGGTCGTCCCCAATCTGCGTCAGTTTCTCCTCCCCGGCTGCGGCCACTGGGTTCAACAGGAACGCGCCCAGGAGGTCAACCAGGCTGTTCTCGCGTTTTTGCGAGGCCTGTAGCACCACATTGCTACAAGGCAAGAAGGACAGGCTGACAACGAGCATCAGCCTGTCCTTCTTGCCGCAAATGCCTGTTATTTCCACATTTCTGCAAAGGAGCGCCGCACTTTGTTCAGCCAGTTGGGCAGGGCCGCGGCCCAGGCCAGGCGCTCAAGCATATCTTCTAGCGGCAGATCTTCCAGGGATTCGGTCTGGTAGAAAAGGTCTTCCAGCGGGCCATTGGCGGTGATGATCGGGGCCACCAGCGTCAGGGCGTCCACCAGCAGTTCGGCCTCGCCGGGTACGGGTGGAAAAACGGAGGCATAGCCACGCAGGAAGAGGCCAGCGCGGATGGGATCAAGGCCACGCTTGACCAGCGGGCGCGTCAGACTCTCCTCGCGCTCCCAGCGCAGACCTGCGAAATAGAAGACCCCGTAGGCCACCTCCAGCAGGCGCTTCTCCCAGCGCGAAGCCTCCAGGCCCAGCACCTGGCTTACCCCACGCGAGGTAAAACGCAGGTTGAGCGCCGAGTAGTCTCCGTGGATATGTAATTCCGGCAAACCGCGTCCGCTGCCAATCGCCATCATTGCCGCGGGCAGGGCGCGTTCCCACGCGTCAACCAGGTTGGAGAGCGCGGCAGTGATGGCGTAGACCTCGCACTGCTCCGCCTGCCCACGCGCGAAATTCAGCCAGCCCTGCGTCAACCCGCCAGCCTGGACTTCCGAAGGCCAGCGATACTGCGGACCCAGATAGCTCCGCGACGCCTGGTGAATGCGCCCCAGCATCTCACCAGCCGCGCTAATCCAGCTCGACTCGCGCGCATCAGCGTTCGCGAAAAGCTCCCCCTCAACCCACTCCTGGAGTTCAAACGCGTCCGCCGTGTCTTCTCCATTCCCGTCGCCAATCAGCACATATGGCTCGCCTTGAGGTGTCTCCCACAGCGGCGCAATGGGGATGCCGTGGCCAATGAGATAGCGCTGAAAAGCATAGTGGTGCCCGCCCTCCTGCGCCACCAATCCCTCTGGCCGCTCCCTCAACACATAGCGCTTCCCCTCAATCTCCATCAGCAACTGAAGCAGTTCTCCGGCGTGCCCGCTCTCCAGCGAACCCAGGTTGCTCCAACTCTTCACGCCAAAAGCCCGCATCACCTCATCCAGTTCAAGCAAGCTCTGCTGGCCTTCTTCATGATTGTGTTCGTGTTCATGCATACTATTTGTATTCCCACGCAAAATACTGCGCAGGTTCGCGTATGACTTAATTTGTTATGTCAAGTGCTAGCCTGCGCAAGTTTTGCAGGTTATTCGATGGGCAGATCCTCGCGGCTGCCCCATTCGTTCCAGGAGCCATCGTAGTTGGTCAGGGTCGGATAGCCCAGCAGTGCCAGGCTAAAAAGTACCGAGGTCGCGGCCACGCCGCCATTGCAATAGGCAATAATGTGCTCCTCCGGTTTGACCTCGGCGCGCTGGAAAATCGCGCGCAGTTCCTCGTTGCCGCGGAAAGTGCCATCGGGAGCGATCAGTGCCTCGCGCGGCAGGCTAATTGCGCCGGGAATATGGCCCGCGCGCCCGTGGCCGCGGGCGATTTCGCCCCTGTACTGGCCGGTATCGCGCGCGTCAATCAGCAGCGTTCCCGGCTGATGCAGGGCGGCCAGCACATCCTGCGCTGTCGCGCGCAGAGCTGGCTGTACGCGAGGTGTGAAAGTTGCAGGCGGATACGCCGGTACCTCGTCCGTCAGCGGCAACTGCTCGCGCTTCCATTTAGCCAGGCCACCGTTGAGCACCGCCACATTGCGATGGCCATAGTACGTCAGCGCCCACCACAGGCGCGTCGCGAATTGCGAAGCCGGGTGAGTATCGTAGGCCACTACCAGGTGTTCATCGCCAATGCCCAGTTCTCCCAGCGCCCGCGCGAACTTCTCGGCAGAAGCCACCTGCGCCTCCACCGGATCATCCAGATCAACAATATCGCGCGTCCAGTCGACATAGACCGCGCCAGGGATATGTTCCTGCGTGTACTCCTCGCGCGCGCCCACATACGTCGCCTCCTGCAAACCATGCCGCACCGTCACCGTGCGCACATAGCCGCGCATATCCACAATACGCAGATTGGGATCGTGCAAATGGTCGGCCAACCAGCCAGTCTCAACCAGAAAGTCTGTACGCTCCGCCATAAATATCCTCTTCTAGCAAAATATTCGCTTATCCTGAACCGGATGTTTTTTCTTCTGAGGCTTAACGACCACCTTAAGCATATCACGCATCTTCTCATCATGCCAGACCTCATCCATCATAAAACTCAAATAAAGGATCGAAAAGGAATACAAGAGTCAGGGCAGGAAAAAAATGGCCATTTCGGCTTAAGAAGTCAGCAAGCAGAACAGATCAGGCAGGCATCGTGGTGCCTGCCCGATCTGTTCTGCTTGCTGACTTCTTAAGCCTACGAAAACAGTCCGGCAGCATCGGGGTTGTCGGTGCTAACGAAATGGGCAGGTGTGCCAAAGAAGTTAAGCGGCTTGATGCCGGTAATACCCATCGAAGCACCGGGCGTCTGGGTGGTGACGTAACGCTGGACGGTTAGCCCGAGGGGGCGAGCCAGGATAAGGGCCGCGGTTGTCGCCATGACGACGTTGTTGAACGAGTTATACGGGCGGCGCAGCCTGGACACGGCCATGGCCGCGGCCCCGGTAAGGAGGCCGGTCACGGCCAGGTTGGTGCCGCAACGCTCGTGAATCGCCAGTTCTGGCGAGGTAGTGCGCAGAAGATTCAAGGCCTCCGCGGCTGCTGGCAGGACAGCTTCGGTTGGTACTTCTCCAAAGACAAAAAAGCCCGCCGCGAAGGATATCCCGGCCAGACGTACTTCGGGGAACTGGCGGCTGAGCAGCACAATCGTCGCGTGTTCCAGCGCATGATTCTGCTTCACCGCGCCTCCCAGAAGCACCTGTTGCGCGACCTGCACAAATGGATTGATTGAACTCATGGCTCAGACTCTTTCTATCGCGTCCTGCAAGCTGCCATCCGCGCCCGGCGCGAGCCGCCTCCCGGCTCTTCGCACGGAAAGCGGACCTTCTCTTAATAAATGATATTGAACAGCACAATCTCATCCCCAAAATTGAGGGTGTCCCCGTCGTTCAAGGGAACAGCCTGGTTGGGCTGGAGACGCCCATTATTCACAAATGTCCCGTTCGCGCTCTGAATATCCGCCAGGTACCAGCGGCCACTGGGAGCGTCAAACCAGAGTTTGGCGTGACGCCGCGAAACAGTGCGACCGGAAATAATCAGGTCGTTGCCGTTGGTGCGACCGATGGTTGTAAGATCCTGGTGAAAACGGAACGAGCGACCGGCCAGCGGACCATTCTGCACCTGGAAACGCGCCAGAATCGGGCGCCCATTGGGACCCATCACCCGATCCGCAGCGGCCTTGCGATCCGCCAGTTCATAGCCACAGGAAGTACAGAAAAGGCGATCGCTGGGATTTTGCGCCAGGCAGCGAAAGCACGAGACCGTAATCATCGACTGCCCACCCGGCCCGACTGGCGGCTGAATTGGCTGTTGTGGCGTCGGGTTGCGGCCAATCACGCTGCCACTCTGCCCGCCGGGGCCGCCCTGAGCCTGTCCTAACTGCGGTAGTACTGGTTGCGGCGTCTGTAGCTGTTGGAGCGCGTCTGCCCCAAGGGATTGCAGCATGGGCCAGGGCAAAGGGATACGCGCCGCCGCCGCCGCGCGCAGGATCTCGTTGATAAAGATCGCGGTCGACTGGTAACGCTCCCCCGGCACTTTCGCTGTCATCTTGACGATGACCTGCTCTATTGGCTGCGGAACGTTCACCTGGCGCAGCAAAGCCACTGGTAGCGGCTCGTTTAAATGCTTCACCGTAATGGTAAGGGGGCTGTCCGCGTTAAAAGGCACGCGACCTGTCAGACAGTGAAAGAGCACAATGCCCAGCGAGTAAATATCGCTGCTGGCGTCAACCGCCTGGCCGGTGCCCTGCTCAGGTGACATGTATTGCGGTGTGCCAATCCCGGTTCCGACGCGCGTAAGATTGGTCGTGCCCTCCAGAATTTTCACGATACCAAAATCGGAGAGCAGCAGGTGTCCATCTTTGCGCAGCAGCATATTAGCCGGTTTGACATCGCGGTGGATAATACCATGTTCGTGCGCTGCGCCCAGCCCTTCCGCGGCCTGAATGATAAATTTAATCGCCTCCGCGGGCGTGAGCGCGCCACTCTGGCGCAGCTTATCTTTGAGCGTCCCTCCATCGACATATTGCATCACAATATAAGTGATATTCTCTTCTTCGCCAAAGAGATAGATCTGAACAATATTGGGATGATCCAGGCGAGCAACTGCGCGCGCTTCCCGCAGAAAGCGCTCTTTGAAAATCGGATCGCGAGCGTGATAATCGGGTAGGACTTTGACGGCAACATAACGATCTAATACAGGCTGGTAAGCTTTAAAGACCGTCGCCATCCCCCCCGCGCCAATCCGCTCAACGATACGAAACTGGCCGAGCGATTTGCCCACCAGTGAATTCATATCATCGCTTGTTCCCATTTGTTGCATAATAGAATGCCCCCTCTATTCCTGCCGCTCGCTTGAACATGCGTCGGTCTGAAAAGCGAGAATGCGTCTGGGAAGAGGCCAGGAATCTTCCTATCGTTCTGCCCCTTTACCATTGCAATATCCTCAAGCGGCATGTCATCCAGACCAGGCCAGATCGCCCGCGCCTTGAGGGTATATAGTATGGGAATACTAAAAGGTCATGTGATAGAGCACGAAACCTCTTTCGCCCCTAAATTATACAGGTTGTAGCAGCCATTGTCGAGAGACCTATACCCAGTTGCAACTTTTCTTCCTCTTACATATAAAAGTAACGTTTTATCCATTGCAAAAGTGGCTACGAATAATTATTGATACAGCCAGGCGCCCTTTGGATCAGGCTCTTTCCTACGATGTCTGCGATGTGGAAATTTTTCTTTCCACATCGCAGACATCGTAGGAAAGAGCCT
>DASVMX010000097.1:0-5379 GCA_036384215.1 Ktedonobacteraceae bacterium
GAGAATCACCCGCGTATAGTGAGTCACGCGCCAGTCGAGATGGACATAGAGGCTACCATCCTCGGCCAGCAACTGGTAGAGCAGCTCCAGCGTGCTTGCCAGCCATTGGAGATAGGCATCCAGATCGCCGCGCCATTTATCGCTATAGGCCAGCGTCTTGCCCTGCTTAAAATCGCGCCCCGTCATAAATGGCGGATCGATATAGATCAGATTGACGCGCCCCGCAAACTCAGGCAACAGTGCGCGCAGCACATTCAGCCTCTCACCCTGAATCAGACGATTGTGCCAGGTCGGATCAGTTGGCGTGCTGGCGTAATCCAGGGAAGGATGTGTTTCGTTAGTTTGCAAGCATACCTGAATATTTTGCAAGCTTTCTCCCATTGGCCGAGCCAGTGTTTTCCCACGCCACATTAATTCAGCCATTTACCCTCGTACACGCATTTCAACGTTTTCTAGCGTAAGCGGTTTTTCGTACACATCAGAAAAGACCCGCAAGAGCCTGTTAGCTGTGCTACGCATAGGAGTGGTTTTTCCGTCGCGTATGCGGGCAATGGTAACTTCGTTTACTGTGCTTCTACGCGCAAGTTCCGCCAGAGAAATAGGAAGGTTGTTAAATAACTCTTGTAGTGTATAATTGTGCTTTTCTTCCATTATATGTCGCTCCTTAGAACACACTTCTGGTAATTAATGATAACATAGTGCAGCAATAACTATATTGTGGATGCATTTGGATTATATTATTAACTAATATTGACTTTTGGCTGCAAGTATGTTCTGGTTTTTGCAGAAAACAATATGAATTTTTCAAGGTAGTAGCGTAAAGCCAGGAGGAGTACCATAAGATGATTGGGCAGTTCAAGTGGAAAGATGCGACGATTTTTTTTGATAATGAGGAATTTCGGGTTGGTTTTGAGCGAGGGCGTGAGATCTACTTTCATTATGTGTTGCCTGAGCGGGACGAGGCAGGTCTGCCGCGCTTGAAGGCCAGCGAGCTTTTGCGGCTGGTGGCTGTACCTGATCAGCGCGGAGGTTTTCGTCTTGATCGTGAGAAGCAGATTGAGCAAACGCCTGGCGCGCTGGTTGGGTATGTGAGCGCGCTATCGTGTCCTGAAGCGCCTGTGGAACTCCAGCAGTGGGAAAAGCTGCCGGAGCTTGCTATACAGGCAGAAGTAGAGGTCATGCTGCTCACTGAGCAGCATGGTGTTTGAGTTTTACTGGAAACCAATTGCGCACAAACGTGGGCTGTGCTCCATGGGAAATGACAGGGCTGCCGGAAAAAATTGATTTTTACCATTTTTTCCGGCAGCCCTGTCATTTCCTTTGACAAAGAAAAGCCGATGTTAGACGGTCAGTTCGCTGATGCGGGTTGACCAGTTGCCAAGGGAGGTGCGGGTCTGGTTGCAGCTAAAGCCAGTGCTCACATATACGGCGAGCGTGCAGGCGGTGCCGTTACCGGGTCCGACGTATTCCGAGGCGATCCAGATGGAGTGGCCATCGACGACTGCCGCGCCGTAGTCGCCCCAGCGGGTGCGTGGCGGGCTGCCGACAAAGGCCGCGTAGCTGGTGAAGCCGTCAGCCGGGCCAGCGCCTTCCACGATGACGTGGACGTTGCCCGCGCCAACTTTGGCGTCGAGCGCGGCATAGCCGGGACTCGGATAGTGGTCCGCGCCAACTACTGTGAAGGCGATTACGCCTCTGCCGCTGTCGGTGACACCGATGGCCGGGTACGTCAGGTTATTATTCGCCATGCCGAGGTAGCCCTGGAGCGCGACTTTGCCATCCGCACTGCCGCTGTCCACGTTTGGCTTGACGATAAACCACTCGATGCCTGCTTTGTTGACGCCGTTGATAGTGAGGGCGGTATCGAGAGCGCCCCAGAGCTTGCCGTTGGCAAAGGTCACCTGCTGCATGCGGGTGTCATTGCTGTCCAGGCTGGACTCTACTTCGTGGAAGGGGCCGCCGCTGGCTACGAGGAAGCGCCAGCAGCCAGGGCCAGCCGGGGTCGCGATAGTTGAGTCATTGAGACACTGGCCCAACGGGAAGGGACCAGGTTTCTGGTTAGCCTTGGGCGGAGTCGCGTATGGATTGACGGTGAGTACTTTGTTGCTGAGTCCGAGAGCCGGGGTAGCACTGTTCAGCGATTCTGTGTTGGTCAGTGCCCAGACGATCAGATCTTTGGAGATGCCGGTGCCATTGGATTCATCCGCCGCGTCTGAACTCAGGAAGTACTCGGTGCCGCCCTGAGCTGTCTCATAGGCGTTGCCAGGGGTAACGGCGGGCCAGACAGTGAAGCCGGGGTTGCCGTTGACCGCGCCTGTGGTGTCGAACTGAGTTACTTTAATGTTCGCCGTGCCGGACGCCAGGGCGGCTTTGGAGATGGCGTAGATCTGCGCGGCTTTGAACTCTGGTCCGAAGAACGAGTATTCATTGGTGGTGATGTAGAAGCCGTGTGCGTCAGCGCCAATATGCGGATAGTCGCCGAAGCAGAAGCCTAGCGAGCAGTTGTGGTTTGGCGTGCCGTCTGTGCCGTTATCTTGCACAGGGATACGGTAGACCGTCCACAGGCCTGTGGGATCAGAGGTCTGGCTGACTGCGAGGTCGATGTGATTGGTCCCGGTATTTGTACCATTGGCGAGCGTGTCGAGGGTCAGCACAACCTGGAACCAGCGCTGTGTGGGCTGATCGAAGTAGCAACTGGGATCGGTCACGAATGGTCCGCGCACGCCGGTCGCGCGAATGATTGCCGGTGCGTAGCCATAGAAGGTATTGAGGTCGACCGCCGCGCCACCATTCAGCAGTGGAGTGCCGGTGGTACTGTAGACCTGGAGGACATCGTTGTTGGACTCCATGACGAAACCATTGCCTACACACATACCCTGGTCTGGTGGCTCAACAGAAAACTGGTTGCCGCCGTTTGCCAGGCGCTGCTGGCGATGGTTCAAGCCATCGAAGCTGAATTGTAGCTCCGGGTTCGATTTGGCCTGCTGCTGGCCGCTCGCTGAGGAGCCGTGCCCTGTGCCCTGTGAATGGCTGCGGTCGACAATCTGGCCATTATAAGGTGCGGCCCCCTGGTCGGAGTCGGTTCCGGCAAATTCGGGCCAGGCCAGTTCATCTGTGCCATAAGAGGAAGCCGCGAATGAAGTTGTCCCGGAACTGGAGATATCGCGCGTGAAAGAGGAGCCACTGTCCGCGTGGGCCACGCTGGCAGGGGCGCTTGCGAAGGAAAAGGCTGCTGAAAGAAGAAAAATGAGCGTCACATTAATGGCTAGAAACCGCCATCTCGACTTCATCGACTTCATGTCGGTGCTCCTTGTCTGATTGTTGAGAAAAAACAGACTACAGATAAGCGAATATGTTGAGATTCATGAGCAATAGCTCATTTTCAAGAGAGAAGTGAAATAACCCGGTAGTATGTCCTCCTTTCCCTGAGAAGGGCATTATCTCAGCAGTTGTAAGATTGAGATAGCCGGGGATGAAAAATGCAATGGGTAACCTGGTGCGTGCTATGACTCCCCCTATGCTGGTCATAGCAGCAATACAATGATTGGTAGGCTATCTGGCACGATAATAGTAGCATAACTTTTTATGTGCGTACCTGTCAAGTAGTAGATATACCGAAAATTCCACTCACTTTTAATGCCTGGCTGCTGAAAATCCTCACAAAAGAAAATCTGGTGTGCTATACTAGAAAGCGAGCAAGCAGGAGAGAAGGCCGTCTCATCTGTTGCAAACCTCAAGAGGGGGTATTTAGGGTACTGCCATTCGCCTGGCGTACCCATAAGAGAGGGAAACTCTATGTTGCCACTCAGATTTTCGCGTCTCTTACTCAGCGCGGGGAGCCTGTTCATTTTGCTCGCAGGGCTCATCGGTAGCGCTGCCATCTCTTCTCCAATTGTGCTCGCTGCTACACATAGCACAAACCTATCCAGTCATATCGTTTCTGTTCACCCTGTTTACGAGGCCGCGGGTCTCCCAACGGATGCTGTCTTTAACTGCCAGACCAATCGCGGCCCCAATTTTCTTGTGTGCTATAGCCCACAGCAAATTCGTCGCGCCTATCACATCGATACGTTGATTAACGCTGGTATTACCGGCAAGGGGAAGAGCATCGTGATTATTGATGCTTTTCAGAATCCCCTGATTCAGGTGGACCTCAACGCTTTCGACAGTGTTTTTGGGCTACCCACCCCGACCTTCACCCAGGTCGCGCCCGATGGATTGACTCCATTTGATCCAAATGATGCAAATCAAGTGGGTTGGGCGGGGGAGATCGCTCTTGATGTCCAGTGGGCGCACGCCATTGCCCCGGAGGCGAATATCACCCTGGTTCTGGCCAAAAGCAACCAGGACGCGGATCTGCTAAGTGTTACAAAGTACGCGGTGGACAACAACCTGGGTGATGTGATCTCACAGAGCTTCGGCGAGAACGAAAGTTGTGTTGATCCGACCTTGCTCAAGCAAGAGCACCAGGTGTTTAAGGAGGCCACAACCAAACATATCACGCTCCTTGCTTCTTCGGGTGACCAGGGTGCAGCTCAGCCGACTTGCGATGGCAATTCGTGGGCTCAGGCGGCGTCCTCGCCAGCGAGTGATCCGCTGGTAACGGCAGTAGGTGCCAGCGAGCTGTTTGCCGCTCCTGATTGCAGCACCGCTTTTCCGTGTCCAACACCGCATCCGACGCCGGGTACATACGACCATGAAATCACTTTGAACGAGCCTGCTGGCTTCCTTACTCAAGGCAACTTCTCTACAGGAGGCGGTTTCAGCGTCCTCTACAAACGCCCGGAGTATCAAAGCGGTATCAGTCGTATTCCGGCTGGTCAGCGCGGAGTGCCGGATATCTCCTTTAGCGGCTCGATCAATCACGGAGTCCTGGCCTCCTGCGCGGTATGCGCGGGCGTTACAACGCCAGCCTTCTTCATTTTTGGCGGCACCAGCGTTGGTTCGCCCGTCTGGGGCGGCCTTGTCGCGCTGACTGGTCAACTGGCGCATCATCGCCTGGGCTTTATCAACAATGCCCTTTACCTTATCGGCCATGGGAAACTCGCCAACAGTTTCTACCATGACATAACGGTGGGCGATAACTCGGTGCAGGAGCCTGATGCCAGTAACAACCTTGTCTCTGTCGCGGGCTTCAATGCCCAGCAGGGCTGGGACCCGGCCACTGGCCTGGGAACGCCGAAGGCTGATACGCTGCTGCCACTCCTGGCGGCCCTGGCTTTCTAACGACCAGATATACCGGTTGTTCTTTAAATATTCTTAAAAAGAGACGGCCTCTCTTCGCCGCCCTTCCTCTGAGGGCGGCTTTTCTATGATTTCTGGCCCTCGTAGGAGTAAAAGCCAGGAAGACGAGCAGGGGCAGAACGGCTCAACCGTTCT
>DASVMX010000098.1:0-6228 GCA_036384215.1 Ktedonobacteraceae bacterium
GGCTCCATATCCCGGCTAGCTCCTTCTCCCAGAATTTATTTAGCGTTTGAATAAAATAACTATAGAAGCTCAAGAACATTTTGTCAACCCCGATAAAACGAGCGGTACAGGCCTGGCGACGCGCGGAAAATGCGAAATATCTTTCATATCGCCGACGCTTCCACCTTCTCTTCTCCCGGATCAGGGATACTATATGCGCGAATGTGCATAATTGTTGGACAAAAAACGATGAAGCGCGCAGAAAATCTCTCGGTAATCGGAAATTCGGCGTATTTCCACTTGACAAAACAGTGTTCGGAACTTATATTTTATTTATTCACCAGGTAAATTAATTGCGTCAAGAGAAAGCAGGTTTGTGTTACTTCCACATTGTAAACAAAAATAGTGGCCTGTTGCTTGATGTGAGCGATTCCTCTACCAGCACTGGCGCGAACATTGTACAGGAGGCCAGCACTGGAGGGAACAGCCAGCAATGGAGCCTGGTCGCTGCGAGCAGCGGCTATTATACCATTGTCAATCGTAACAGTGGCCTGTTATTAGATGTCAGTGGAGGTTCAACCAGTACAGGTGCTCATCTAATGGTGGCACCAACCAGCAATGGGTGCTGAACAGTCTGTAGAAGCAATAATGAAAGAACAGGAGCCTTGTTTGTGCACCATCGGCGCACAAACAAGGCTCCTGTTCTTTACATTATTGCTTATCTCTGTTTTGCCAGCGCGAGCGCGGTTTCTGAGCGATTGAGCGCGCTTAAGACCGCTTTGACTGAGGCCAGTTCAGAGTTATTCTCGATGGCCGCGCCGAAGAAGGTGCGGTGGGGGCCGGTCTCGACCTGGATGTAGGCGGCCGCCTGGGCGTCTGAGCCGCTGCCCAGCGAGTGCTCGGTGTAGGAGACGAGCTTGAAGGCGGCGAGATCGTTCTGGTTGAGCGCGTGGACAAAGGCATCGATGGGACCGTTGCCCTGGCCGTGGATCTCGCGCGCCACGCCTTCGACGCGCAGGCGCGCTATACAGGAGACCTGCTCGGAAGTATTTTCCTGCGTGGCCTGGAAGCGTTCCAACTCGTAGGGTCCGGCCACGCGCAGATACTCCTGCTCAAAGGCCAGGCGCAGGCGCGAGCCAGAGAGTTCTTCGCCGGTAGTATCAGCCAGAAACTTGATTACCTTGCCAAATTCAACGTGCATCTCCTTGGGCATCTGCAGGTTGAACTCGCTTTCCAGGATGAAGGCTACACCGCCTTTGCCCGACTGCGAATTGATGCGGATAATGGCCTCATAGGTGCGGCCAATATCCTGCGGGTCGATGGGTAGATAAGGCACATCCCAGAATGCTCCCGCCGAGGTATCGCGTAGATTCATGCCCTTGCGGACCGCGTCCTGGTGCGAGCCAGAGAAAGCTGTGAAGACCAGTTCACCGCCGTAGGGTTGGCGCTCGGGCACCGTCATATGGGTACAACGCTCGTAGATGACGCGGATTTCGTCAAGGTCGCTGAAATCCAGGCCAGGATCTACGCCCTGCATGTACAGATTCAGCGCCACGGTAATGATGTCGAGATTGCCCGTGCGCTCGCCGTTGCCAAAGAGCGTGCCCTCGACGCGCTCGCCACCGGCCAGCAGACCCAGTTCGGTTGAGGCCACGCCCGTGCCGCGGTCGTTGTGCGTGTGCAGGCTAATGATAGCCGAGTTGCGCCTGCTCAGGTGGGTTGCGATCCACTCGATCTGGTCCGCGTGAACATTGGGCGTGGAGACCTGGACCGTTTCAGGCAGGTTGAGAATCATTTTATGCTCTGGCGTTGGCTGCCAGACATCCATTACCGCCTCGCAGATCTCCAGAGCGAAATCCATCTCGGTCAGCGCGAAACTCTCTGGCGAGTACTGGAAGATCAGGTTGGTTCCTGATAGTTCGGGCAGCAGTGCTTTCACCAGACGTGTGCCATTGGTCGCAATGGCAACAATTTCTGCCCTGCTCATGCCGAAGACGATGCGCCGCTGCTGCTCGGAGGTAGAATTATAGAGATGGAAGATAACGTTTTTCGCGCCGCGCAGCGACTCCACAGTGCGGCGGATCAGTTCCTCGCGCGCCTGTGTAAGCACCTGGATTCTCACGTCGTCGGGGATGAGATGTTCGTCGATCAGGCGACGGATAAAGTCGAAATCAATCTGGGATGCGGCAGGGAAACCGACCTCGATCTCTTTGAAGCCGATGTTCACCAGAAGGTTGAACATCTCCAATTTTTCAGCGATGCCCATGGGGTTTGGAAGTGCCTGGTTGCCATCGCGCAGATCGACGCTGCACCAGATGGGGGCTTTGGTGGTCGTGCGCGAAGGCCATTGGCGGTTGGGCAGATCAACCAGGGGATAAGGGCGATACTTGGTAATCGGGCCTTTCTGCATGCCCTGAGGCGATATTACGTGGTTTTGTCCTGAGTACTCCATACGGTCCTACAGTCCTTTCTCCAAAAATATAATTAGTCTGCGTTCTGCCCTTCATCGCGCAGAATTTTTTGAAAGTGGTGAGTGGATTGCGCGAGCATAAGCGTTATGAGTTGTTGAGCATGATCGGGATCGCGTCGGGCAATGGCATCTGCGAGCTGTTCGTGCAGGGATTGTCCCTGTTCGGTGGACCCGAGCGCCTCGCTGGCCTTGACCCAGCTCTCGTGATTTACGCTGATAAATGCCCGGTAAAGGTCGGCCAGGACGGCGTTTTTGGTCGCGCTGGCGATACTGGTATGAAAAGCGAGATCAGCGTCTATGAAAGCCTCCTCGTTTCCAAGAGGAAGAAATGTACGCCGATTGTGCAGCGCGCGCTGGAGGGCGGCCAGGTCGTCCTCGTCGCGGCGCAGCGCGGCCAGGCGGACGCATTCCAGTTCAAGCGTGCGCCGAACCTCGTAGACCTCAATGACACGCGCGCGCTGTAAGCGCTGGGCCAGCGATTCCGCCTCTGGCGCGGGCATGCGGATATAGGTACCGTCACCGGGCCGCACATCGACCAGCCCCATATGGGCAAGCACTCGCATCGCCTCGCGTAAAGTCGAGCGGCCAACGGACAGGGTTGCCATCAACTCGGGCTCTGGGGGAAGTTTGCTACCGACGGGAAACGTACCAGTTGTAATCTGTTGCTGGAGATAGTCCAACACCTGCTTCACCAGCGGTTGCCGCCGCACGGGCGACGGAGAAGGAGATGTCAACATCGGTTATCCTGTTCAATAATTTTAAACATCTGACGATCAGATGGCTTGTAGTCTAGCGAAAATGGCCGGGATTGTCAAGCCTTTTCTGTGCTCTTCTCCGAGGCATTGGGGCAGAAAAAGGCGTGAGAGAGGTTTATGCCAGCAAGGAGACCGCGGCTCCTAACAGGGGGGCGTCCTGACCAAGCTTGGCGGTGGCGATTTCGACCATGCTACAGACGCGCGAGGAGGAGTGGGTATCGAGGGAATGGCGGATACCGGAGAGGAGCTGCTCGCTGGTGCTGAAGAAGCCGCCGAGGATCAGCGCGTTTGGCTCAAACGTATCGATGTACCTGGCGGTCGCGTTGCCCAGCCAGCGACTGACCTCGGTATAGAGCTGCGAGGCCACGGCATCGCCAGCCTGGGCTTCTTCGGCCAGCAGTTGCAGGCTGAAGCGTTCCCGGTTGTTCAGGCGGCGCAGGAGGCTGGTGGTTTCGCCACGACGTAGCGCGCGCTGGAGTGCTCTCTGGAGTGCGTCCAGGGTAACAAGCGTGTTAATGCAGCCGCGTCTACCGCAGCTACAGCGTGGGCCGCTGCTGGAGACCAGCAGGTGGCAGATATGTCCCACATATTCCTGGGGAGCCGGTTCAATCTCGCCATCGATGACCAGCGCAGCGCCCACCACCGCGTTGGCCGAGAGCATCAGCAGGCGACGAAAGCCGCGTCCGATGCCGAAATGATACTCGCCCAGCGCGGCGGCATCCACATCCACGCGCAGGGTCACAGGCAGATCGTAGCGAGCCTCAAGCAGATCCGCGAGCGGAAAATGATTCAGAGCGGGCAACGCGGGGATTACGGTCGGACGGCGTGATGTCAGATCAAGTGAGCCAGGTAAAGCAAAACCTAACCCGCGCACGCGCATCTGGCCGGCTCTGGCATAGGCCAGAGTTTCGTCAATCGCGCGCAGGCACGGTTCCAGAGTCGCGGTTGGAGGACGATTCCACAGCATCTTCGCGTAGCGCCGCTGGCGCACGCATCCCACAGCATCAACCAGGGCCACAGTCGCCTGACTGCCCCCAATCTCTATACTGATCGCGACCTTGCTGTCGCTCATTTTGCGCTGTCCTGGCACTGGCAACTCTTCATTCCCTATAACTACGTGAACAGAACATGCGTTCTATGTAGAACGCGCCTGCGCAACAGATGCAATAAAAAAGCCCAAGACCGATTACACTGCAAGTATACCGAAGCAGTGCAAAATATGTCAAGAGCGCATGTTCAAAGGGCATGAAATTAGAATACGTGTTCCATAAAAAGTAGAACAACAGTTATTCATGAGTTGGAAATCCTTTAACGCATCGAGGGGAAAAGCAGAACAAGAAGAGCGCGGTCTCGCGCTCTTTTTGTTCTGCTTTTCCCCTCGATGCGTTAGAAATCTTTTAAGCGTTGAGCCACGCCCCAGAGGGCCAGGAGGCCGGTCAGGGGGAAGAAAACCAGGCTCAGGACAAAGTAGACCATGAGTGTGCTGTTGATGCTGGCAAAGGTCTGATTGTAGTGATTCTGGTTGGCTTGTGCAAGCCCATCGACCGCGCTTGTGAAATCGCTAAAGTCCTGGTTTGATTGGCCAGTACTGATATTTTCGGCTGTGAGCAGGCGTTTGGGGTCGCCCAGATTCTGGGCTGCGCTGCGGATTTGATCATCGTCTGACAGGTAACGTTGGTTCCAATTGGTATCCATAAGGGAGAGAGGCTGGTCTTCCTCGGTCCAGGTTCGGTTGTTCTTGGCCTGTTGGATCAAATCAGCGACCTGTTGTTTATTCTGGTTCCAGTCATTTTGCCAGTGGGAGACGTTTGCCTGGTCGTTAAATTCCAGGGCGATCAGCCAGCGCGACTCATCTGCGTTGGCGTCCGTGGCGACGCGTTTAAGCACCGCGGCAAAGTAGACGCTTTGATAATCATCCTGTACAAGTTGGGTGAACGCGCCATCGGAGTCATGACCCTGAGAACTTTGCCCTTGCAGGGAAGTGAGCAGGACGGTGGAAGAGATGCTGAAGATGATGCTGAGCAGCGTAGCTGCGAGCAGGCCCAGGTTGAGGATGTGGTGGGAACGCAGGATCATGCGCCCGGTGCCGGTTACAAGCAGCAGGCCAAGCAGGAGAGCGAGAATGATAATCCACGCGGTTGCACTACCCAGGAAGTTCCCGGAGTCGTCGTAAGCGTTGTCCAGGTACGAGTGGTTAATCGAACTCAAGCAGTCCAGCGCGGTAGTCAGGCCGGCCTGCGTCCATTGGTCGGGAGTGATTTCCTGTTTGTTGACAAGTTTACAGTTGGGCAAAGGGGCACCGGAGGCGATCTGCTCCGGGTCCAGGTGGATCTGGCCAGCGGAGATGGTGTCCAGGTCGATGTGGTCGTGCAGGATGCTGCCAGCGCTGAGATAGGCTTGATAGGCCTGTTTCAAGTAGGGATCGTTGGGATCAGTTTTGCTGGTGGCCAGGCCGAAGTCCACGCGCATCTGGTGAATATCCGCCAGGTATCTCTCCAGGCCGATGGTAATGCGCTCGATTGCTGTCTGTTCGCCGGTATAGGTGACATTGTGCGCGGCCAGGAACAGCGTCTGGTTAGCCAGGACCGTCTCGGCGTCGATGGATTGTTCATCACAGGCATGGTTTGTCAGCGCCACATTGTTCATATGGCCTTCAAGGTCCGTTGGAATAGAGCATAGATGTGTAGCGGTCAGGCCAGCGGTCGCCAGGTAATCAGCCGCCTGGGCATCGATGGTTTCGACGTCCTGCGTAATCTGTTGAGCGTAGTTCACGCTGGGGATACTGCCGCTGTCGATTGTCGCCAGATCGCTGGAGGCTCTGCTGAAGGTGTTCGCGCCGATCAACGTCAGCAGACCCGCGAAGAGCAGGATCAAGCTGGCGTGCAGGATAAATTGCCCTTTGAGGGTGCGCAGTTTCAGCGCGTCTAACAAGCCAGCCACCCGGCGCGTCGGCGTTTGCGCCTGGCCGCTTCTAGCTCTCTGAGCCTGGATTGTACTTGACATAAAAATCTAACAACTTCTTTC
>DASVMX010000099.1:0-9057 GCA_036384215.1 Ktedonobacteraceae bacterium
GCTGCTTGCGTGCTATGATACAATCCTGAGGATGCACGACACGCATAGTTTCAACGACATTCAGTACTTTTACCTTTCACCTAAAAAGAGATAGATAGAATGGCTGCGAAAAAAAATACCCCTGCCCCGTTGTCGCAGGAAGATGAGGCTCGGATTCAACTGGTTTTTGACCGTCGCCAGGCACTCGCCGGGGAATTGCATGGCTGTACCAGTCGCGCGCAGGCTGAGACGCTGCTCGTGGATGTCTTCGCGTTGAGCGAGGAGGCACAGTTGGGTCTGCTGAAGAGCCTGGTGCGGGCCAGCGACGCCGACGCGGCGGACCTGCTGCTGGCTCTGAATGAGCTGGCCCCGGAGAAGACGGTACGCAAGGATGCTCGCCGGGCGCTGATCCAACTGGCGGGCGCGAAGGTTGTGCCGAGCTGGACCCCCGAAGAGGACCGGCCCGCGGTGGGCGCCCCAGGCACCGAGAACCCGCCACGTTTCTGGAAGGGCCTGGTCACGGAGATGCGCGATTCAGGCGAACTCCAGTTGATTTTGTGCTGGGAACAGGGTCTCGAATACAGTGAAGCGCGGCTTGTGTCCTTCTTGCTCGATTACTGGTCTGCGGGCGTGAAGGATTTCATGACTGAGACCGGCACGAAGCGCCATATTGATGAGCACGTTCGCAGACTACAGCAACTCTCGCGCGAGAATCCTGGCCCGGAGGATGGGCCGCCGCCCGCCTATGTCGATTGTACGCTGGCCGAGGGGCGGCGCCTGCTCAATGAGGCGCTGGATGTCAATCGCTGGCGTAAGACGGAGTCACATAAAGATTTTCGCCAGCATCTCCCGCTGGTCCAGCGCTTGATATTGCACGCGGGCGAGGCGGGCGAGGATCGCGGCCTGACGTTTATCACTCGCGGCGAGGAGCCGGATATGATCGCGGCCAATTTTGCCGGTGCCTGGGCGATGGGCGACTATGGCCTGTGTTACGACCTGCTGACCGCCAGCAGTCCGCTGCGCGAGGGTCGCACGCGCGCTGAATGGATCGAAATGCGCCGTAACTGGGCCGACGAGGCGCATCCTTCGCGCTTTGAGATCTACTTTCTGCGCGAGCAGGAGAAGGCGCCGCAATCGACGCTGTGGGTTCCTAATTCTGTGCTGAGCACGCGCGCGGCTGGTCCAAAAGAGATTGAAATGAACTGGTCGCTGGAACTGACCGATACGCAGTTGAGCGGCACGCTGCCCGAGATGCCGATGGGGACCGCCGTGTATAAAGAGACGGGGCGCCACTGGTTCTGGACGGTCTTTAGCCTGGAACAGGAGAAGGGCGAATGGCGCATCGCGCGCGTCAGGGACGAGGGCGCGGCTCTCCAGGGTCTGCCCGCGGAGGAACTGAGCAAGCGCATTCACGAGCACGACGAGGCCACTCAGAAGATCATGAGTGAACACAGACCGGACGACCCCGACACTAACCAGTTTTACGAGGAGATCATCTGGCGTACCTGGAAGGTGCTTTCGCTCGACGACGCCCTGCTGGCGAAAAATCCGCTGGATAAGACGGTCTACGAAGATGCCTATGGTCGCTCGATGAGCATTCGGGCCGTTGAACGTTCGGCGGTCTATGCCACGGAACTTGTCAGGCGTTTTCCCAATGATTCCGACCACGTGGTCGCGCTCCAGCGCCTGGCCGTGGTCGAGATCGCCATGAGCGAGCGCTTTGCCTCGCTGGGTCTTGGCGAAAAGGCCCGGCATTTCCTGGAACTGGGAGAGCCTCGCCTGCGCGCCTCTGTGAACGAACAGGAACCGCTGGGCTACGTGCTGCTGGCTGAAGTGCTGGTGAACCGCGGCGAATTCGACGAAGCTGAAAAGCAGTTGTTGATCGCGCGCGAGCTGATGCAAGAGCCCGAGCAGAAGGCCGAAGTGGAGTTTAACCTGGCGAACCTGGCCATCAATCGCGAGCGCTTCTCGGAGGCGCAGGGCTATCTTGAGCGCCTGGCCGCCATCTCGCCCAACTACCCTTCAATCTGGTACGCGCTGGCCGTGGTGCATCGCCAGCAGGGCCATATCGAGGAGGCTGAGCAATACTACCAGCGTGCAATTGAGATGGACCCCACCGACGTGCGCGTGTATGCTGACCTGGGCGCGATTCTTGTCGACAAAGGCGAGTTTGACCATGCTCGCGATCTGCTCAGCCAGGGCATTCGCGTTCTGCCGCAGTCTGCGCTTCTGCGCGCGCTTATGGCGATGGTCTATGTGCAGAAAAAAGATCGCCGCCGCGCCCAGGAGTATCTGAGCGAGGCGGAACGTCTCGACCCCAACCTGGACGTGGTACAGGCTGTACGCGAGGTAGTAAAGAAGTTATAATGCAAGACGAGCGTGCTTTTACCTATCATACTGTCACCCTTGGAGAACTGAGCCGCGCGGGGCTGGCCGCTGCTGAGATCAGCGAGGCGGGACCGGACGGCGAGATGCGCACGACTGTGCTCCAGGTGCCTGCTGGCCTGCCGGGAGAGCGTGTGACCATTGCCGTGGAGCCACCGGCCATACCGCCGAAGCGCCACCGGCGCCACTGGAAGCCTTTCCCACGCCGGGTGCGCGTCACGGAGATTCACCAGCCTTCCCCGTTGAGGGTGGAGGCGCGTTGTCCCGTCTTTGGCGTGTGCGGCGGTTGCCAGCTCCAGCATCTCCGGTACGCGGCCCAGTTGGAGTGGAAGCGCGCCGTGGTGGATGGGCTGCTGCGCGAAATCGGCCATTTTGAGCAGCCGCCTTTGCTCGCGACCGTGCCCTGCGACGATCCCTGGCAGTATCGCAACCACATGCGTTTCTCGGTCAACCGCGAGGGTCAGGCTGGTCTGACGGCTCGCAACAGCCATCGCGTGCTGCATCTGAGCCATTGCCCGATTGCGCACCCCTTGATTAATGCCGCGCTGCCCGTTTTTAACCAGCGGCAGAACCCGAAGCCGCAGGTGCTTGTGCGCTGCGCGACCGCGACGCGCCAGATGCTGATCCAGCCCCGCCAGTCCGCCGAAGTCGTGGCACAACTGGCCGAGCTGGACATTGAGGTGCGCGAGGAGACAATGGACGAGCAGTTACATGGGGAGACCTTCCGTATCCGGCCCAGCTCATTTTTTCAGACCAATACCGCGCAGGCAGAAAAAATGGCGCAGATGGTGCTGGATGGGCTTTTCTCGGACGCTTCCGGCGAGCATCCCGTGACTGTACTCGACGCCTATTGCGGAGTCGGTACCTTCGCGCTGATGCTGGCCAGGCGGGCAGAGAAGGTCATCGCCATCGAGGAATCCGCCAGCTCGATCAAAGACGCGCGCTGGAATCTGCGCGAGGTCGAGAACGTCGAAATCATGCAGGGCAAGGTTGAAGATCTGCTGCCCTCGCTGTCCGAGCGTCTCGACGGACTGGTCATCGATCCCCCGCGCGCGGGCTGCCAGCGTCCAGTGCTCGACGCCCTGGCGCGCAATCCAATCAAAAGGATCGTCTATGTTTCCTGTGATCCCTCGACCCTGGCGCGCGACCTGGATATTCTCTGTCATGAATATGCTATCTATCGCCTGCGCTCGGTGCAGCCGCTGGACATGTTCCCGCAGACGGCCCATATTGAAAGCGTGGCTATTCTGGAGCTTAAACAAGAACATGAATAATCTAAAAACTCCTGTAGAATTGTTGCTGGCTTCCACCTCACCCAGGCGCAGGCAGATCGTCAGTCTGCTGGGCATCCCCTGCGTGACCGCCACGGCCTCGGATGGCGAGGAAGAGGCCGAGAAGCGTTATCGCGGCGTACCTGAGAACCTGGCGGTCTGGCTGGCCAAACACAAAGCGTCGGTCGCGCTCAAGCTGCCCGAAGCTGTCGGACGCCTGGTCGTGACCGCCGATACCACCGTGCTGCTAGAGAACGAAATTCTCGGCAAGCCGCGCGACAAGGCCCACGCGCTACAGCTTTTGCAAACCCTGCGCGGGCGCTGGCATCACGTGGTTACAGGCGTGGTCGTCTGCGCCACCATCGATGGCCAGACCGTCATGCACAGCGCCAGTTGCGTCACCCCCGTATTGATGCGCGAATATAGCGATGCTGAGATCGCGGCTTACATCGCCACCGGGGACCCACTGGACAAAGCGGGCGCGTACGGCATCCAGCACACCTCCTTTCAGCCAACCGAAAGCATCGATGGTTGCTATCTCAACGTTGTGGGCCTGCCTGTCTGCACGCTGACCGAACTCCTGGCCGAATTTCGTGTCTACCCGGCGCGCCGGCAGATCCGCGAGGACAGTGCATGTCCCTGGTCGGAAAAGTGCCTGATCTGAGGCGTGGCGCGTAGTTATGGCTGAACAAGTACATGAGCTGGCGCGTGGCCGCTACGCCCCCAGTCCCACCGGCGCGCTCCACCTGGGCAACCTGCGCACCGCTCTGCTGGCCTGGCTCTTCGCGCGGGCAGCCGGTGGAACCTTCGTATTGCGCGTCGAAGATCTCGATTTACCGCGTGTGCGTCCAGGAGCGAGCGAGCAGATGATGGCCGACTTGCGCTGGCTGGGGCTGGACTGGGACGAAGGGCCGGACGTGGGTGGTCCATATGCGCCCTATACCCAGAGCGAGCGCCAGGCCATCTATAGCGCGCAGATCCAGCGCCTGAGCGAGGCCGGGCTGGTCTACCCCTGCTATTGCAGCCGAGCAGAGATCGCGCGGGCCGCCAGCGCGCCCCACGGGCCAGAGGGTCCGCGCTATCCCGGCACCTGCCGCCAGCTCAGCGCGTCCGTGCGCCAGCAATACACAGCCGCGGGCCGCTATCCCTCGCTGCGTCTGCGCGTTCCCGACGAACGCGTGGTTACTTTCACCGACCTTGTCTCCGGCCAGCACAGCCAGCACGTTCAGCAGGCCGTTGGTGACTTCATCCTGCGCCGTTCTGATGGCATCTTCGCCTACCAATTCGCAGTCGTCGTCGATGATGGCCTCATGCACATCAACCAGGTCGTGCGCGGCTCCGACCTTCTTAGCTCAACTGCGCGCCAGATCCTGCTTTTTGAAGCCCTCGGCTTCCCCGTTCCCACCTTTGCCCAAGTTCCCCTCTGGCTCGATAGCAGCGGTCAGCGCCTCTCCAAACGCATCGAAAGCGCCGGCCTTGATCCCCTGCGAGCCGCTGGCGCCACGCCCGACCAGATCGTCTGTAAACTTGCCGCCTCCTGCGGGCTGGTAGAGCCTGGCGAGATCATCAGCGCAGCAGGGCTGGTAGAGCGCTATTACGGGAACAAGATAGCGCTGAATTTGTAAACAAATGTGGCTTTTTACCTGGGAGGCTTGAAGAAGTTCACAGTAAAGCACAGGCGATTGCCAGCGCAACTCTCTTCAATAAAGCCAGCTGCCAGCCCTGGCCTTTTGGGGGGTGCGCGTGGGCCGCCAGGGAGGCTGTGATATAATAGCAGGTAAATTGACAAACGCAGACACAACGCGGACCCGGGTGGCCGCATTTTATGTTTTTCGGGGTATATATTTGTGCATGGAAATTTAGTTATGACGGCGACAGAAATCACTTTGCGCATTATTTTCGCGGTAGTAATTGTGCTGGCGGGCCTGGTGATAGGGCTGGTGCAGCGCCGCTGGCTGGTGCGCAGGTTGAAGAAGACGGTGCTGGACGAGTGGTTGACGCAGGTACTGGGCGTGATTATCGTGCTGCCCATGCTGCTGATCGCTGGCGCTGTGGCGTCGGGTGTGGCGACCAATGGCGTGAATCAGCTCCTGGAGTTCCTGAGCAATCTGGGAACGACCACTGGCATCAAGCTGCCGGATATTATCGAGTTCGGGAAGAATGCTTTCCTGAGCCTGCTGATTATAGTCTTCGCGATTGGCGTGGCGCGCACGTTTTCGCGCCTGACGATGCGCGGGATCGGTGAGCACCGCCTGGAGATGAATCTGCGCGTGCTGATTCACCGCGTCTCCTATATCGTAGTGCTGCTGATCGCGGTTTTCTGGATCTTAGCGATCTGGAACGTGGCCATCGCGCTGCCTGTGGCGGTGCTGGGCACGCTGACGATAGCGATCACCTTCTCCGTTCAGGATATCCTCAAGGACCTGGTCGCGGGTCTGTATATTCTGGTGGAGCATCCCTTTTTCATTGGCGATCAGATCAGCATGGCCAATTACACGGGCAAAGTAGTGGCGGTGGAACTGCGCGCCACGCGCCTGCGCCTGGTCAGCGGGGAAGAGGTAACCATTCCGAACGCGCTGGTCTTTGGAGGCGTGGTGATCAACAATTCGCGCTATACCGAGCGCCGGGCGACGATTGTGGTCTCGCTGCCGCTGGAGGATTTTGAGCGCGAGGAGACGCCACTGCGCATGATAAACCGCGTCAAAGAACAGGAGGACGTGCTTGAGAAACCTGAGCCGGGTGTGACGGTCAGTGGGATTGTGGACAATCGCGTGGAGCTAACGCTGCGTTTCTGGGTAGCGAATGGACAGCTTGTCACCGTAACAGAAGTGGTGTATGCTTTGCGTACACTTTTTCCCAGCGCCAATTTGTCGGTAAAAGAAACCGCCGGGGATGTGTGACGTATAATGAACAGTAAACCGTTTGCCCGATAGAGAACAGGCCTGTCACCGCTGCTGTGTACTTTTCATGTGTTGAGAGGTGGTGAACGGGCATGATAAGAGACGAGGGTTGTTTTGGCGAAACAGAGAGCGTCGGGGGCGTTGGAACCGCGCGCGGAAAGTGAGCGCGAGCGCATAGGCGTACTGGGGGGGACGTTTGATCCGGTCCATTACGCGCACCTGGCCATTGCTGAAGAGGTCTATCACGCGCTGCGACTGGCGCGGGTGGTGTTTGTGCCAGCAGGCCAGCCGCCCCACAAGATGGGCTATCGCGTAACACCAGTGGAGCAGCGGGTGCACATGCTGGAGCAGGCCATTGCCCCGAACCCGCATTTCGCGCTTTCGCTGGTCGACGTGCGGCGAGCTGGACCGTCGTATACTGTAGACACCCTGCGCCTGCTGCGGAGCGAGTGGGGACCGCGCGCAGAGTTCTTTTTTGTGATTGGTGGAGACAGCCTGAGGGATTTGCCGAGCTGGCACGATCCCGCGGGGGTGATCGCGCAGGCCACTATTGTAGCGCTGGTGCGACCGGGCTATGGCGAACTGGAGCGTTACGGCAGTGAGCTGGCAGAGCGCCTGCCTGGTATCGAGGAGCGCCTGATCACCCTGGAGGGTCCGCACATGGAGATCTCCTCGACCGATCTGCGCCAGCGCGTCTTTAAGGGGCGCCCAATCAAATATCAGACGCCAGAAATAGTTGAACACTATATTCTCCAGCACGGTCTCTACCGCGCCAGCGAGAATAACTCCTCTTCGTCCAGGCAAGCGTTCGCCAGAGCGGAGGAAGAGGGTACACAAGGACGGGAACAGAGAGATGCCCACGCCACAAATGCAATTTGAGCTAGGAGACCGCTTACGTTTGCGCAAACCCCATCCCTGCGGCAGCTACGAGTGGTTGGTAGTGCGCCTGGGGGCTGATATCGGTCTGCGCTGCGTCGGCTGCGGGCGGCGCGTGCTCCAGCCCCGCGCCGAAGTCGAGCGCCGTACCAAAGAAATCGTCTCGCACGCCTCCGATCCCACGATTTCTCCGCCATTGAACTAAAAAAAATGGCAGGAGAGAGCACATCTGTGAAAAAATCCGGCGCGAAAAATATATAGAGGAGTTATAGCTATGGCTACGGCAGCCCCTCGCAAAGAAGGTTTTCTCACCTTGTTGCGCAAGAGGAACTTCTTGCTTCTATGGATGGCTCAGCTTATTTCTATGACCGTCCTCGGCGCTTCAAACTTCGCTCTGCTTGCCATGATTAGCAACCTTGCTGGCAAGAGCGCGCCTTTTCTGCAAGCGCTTGCCGTGATTGCCTTCAGCCTGCCAGCCGTCTTGATTGGCGCGCCTGCGGGTGTTTTTGTTGATCGGCGTAATAAGAGAAGCGTGCTCTTTTATAGCAACTGCCTGCGTGCCCTGGTCACCTTTGGCTATGTGATTGCGTTGATTATAAACCAGACTCAACTGGTGCCTGGCTATCTGATGATCTTTCTGGTCTCTGCAATTGGCCAGTTTTTTACCCCTGCCGAGGGAGCAAGCATCGCTATGCTGGTCAGCGAGGATGAGCTTATGCATGCTCTTTCTCTTTTCCAGGTAACATTTATGATCTCAAACGCGCTGGGCCTGGTCATCTTAGCTCCCTTGTTGATGCTATTTTTGCCATCCATTACTGTAGCAGGGCTGTTTATTCCTTCATTCGCCTTGCTGTACCTGATTATGGCCTTGCTCTATCTGGTTTGCTCTGGATTGGTCGCATTGATTCCCAGGCGCAATTTTATTGAACTAAAACAGCGCAAGACAAAAACGGGCGTGCTTGCGGCAGAATCGCTCAGTGCATGGCAAACAATCTGGCATGAGATGCTCCAGGCCTGGGCTTTTATTCGTCGCCGCCCGACGCTTTTCGAGGCGGTGATCCAGATCTCCTTTGCCGGTGTCCTTTTGCAACTCATAGGCGTGCTGGCCTTCCCCGTGGTGACGGATCTACTGCTTAAAAAACCGGCTTTTGTGCCAGTGGTTTTTGCCCCTGCCGGTGTTGGCCTGGTACTGAGTTCGCTCTTTATGCCACGGATTGTTAAAGCGCTTGGGAAATCGCGAACGATCTTTATTGGTTGTATAGCTCTGGCTCTTCTGATTGCCTTTGTGCCTCTTACTCTTCTGCTGACTTCTCAGATGAAACAGCACGGTATGCAGGTTGACCTGTTGCAAGTGGTAGCCGTGGATGTGATTATGTTTCTGGCAGGTATCGCGCTAAACATGGTCAATCTCCCATCCAGCACTGCCATGCAGGAGCAAACACCTGAATGGATCAAAGGTCGCGTCCTGGCCCTGCAACTGGTGCTTTATAACGCGTGCTCTATTCCGGTGCTGCTCTTTAGCGGCGGCATTGCCGGACTTTTCTCAATCAGCACTGTACTCTATGTTCTGGCTGTCTGTATCGCGCTCTTTGGCTTCTGGGGCTTCTTCTACGAGCGCAAACCCCATCCTGGCGCGCTTAAAGAGG
>DASVMX010000100.1:0-5660 GCA_036384215.1 Ktedonobacteraceae bacterium
GCGCTGGCCAGCGCGCGGTCTGGCTTTGAGCGGCTTGCTCCTGGGTCTCGCGAGTACCATCCTCTGGCTCTTTCCTGGCCCTGGAACTCCTGTTTCGCTGCTGGGACTCGCCCTCTCCATCCTCGGCTGGCGCCGGCCCACTCGCAGATGGATGGCAATTTTGAGCTGCGCCCTCTCAGCGGCAGCGTGCGCCCTGAGCATTTCTAATTCGGTCCTGGGCTCATATCTTTTTCCGCATTGAGAATGGGAATCACATCTCAGGCATCAGGGATGTTGAATGAAGAAGGAGTTGCATTGTGCAGGAGAAGCGTTTAATCTCTGCTATGTAGGAGATAATCTCATTTAGGATGATGTATGCCAGTCTGTGGTTGCTGTGGAGCCGGTCTGATTTATGCTTTTCAATCCCGTTACCTGGTTTTCTCAAAGAGGGATGAGGGTGAGATATTTACCGTTTTGGTGGAAGCGAAGGAGAATAAGCAAGAAGACGATACTTGCTTAGCGGGCAGAAAGGCGGGGAAAATACGGCTCGCAATGCCGGGCCTCTCGCGCGTTCAAAAGACCTGAGCGGTATGCTCAGGCGAAGGAGAGAACCATGATTCAAACATCCGCGCTGGGGGACTTGCGCCAGCTTTCGCACGAGCAGATATGGAAGGCGCTGGACGAGTGGCGTTACTACCTGGCCTGGGAAGAAGTGTGTCATTTCGCCCTGAGCCTTTACGGCAAACGCGCATATAAGGTTGTGTTTGATTATCAAAATGAATATAACGACGAAGGCGGCACTTACTGTTATATTCATGATATCCATGTTTATGATTTTAGTGGCCAGGCTTTGCAGTACGATTTTACCGCGCCTCACTGGCACGATCCCGAAGCTCCTTTTTATCCTCCTCTCGTTGCGGGCGTCAACACAGAGACGCCTCTCCAGGCTATCGACGCTTTTCTCTGTTCTACGCTGGGAGAGCAGCGCTTTTGTGCCCTGAGCGTGGATGAACTACAGGCCCGGCGCTGCGAGGCAGTCGACGAGCACTATATGCTCGATACCTATACATGCCTGCGACGGCTCCAGGCTTTTATCTCAAGCACGTATAATCCCGCGTATATCTTTGAGCTGGAGAAGCCGCCCATGCTGGCTTTTTCCGAACTGTATGGTTTTTTTTCTGCTTAAGCGTCAGAGAGCTTATCGGAGGGTTGGCTGTCGTCTCTGGCGGCCTTCTCTGCCGTGTCGAGCCAGAAAAGGTCGTGGCCGAGTTCGCGAGCTTTGGCGAAAAGGGTCCGGGCTTCCTTGTAGCTCTTTTGCTGGCAGGCGACCAGGCCGCGCACACCGTAGGCTTCGGCGGAGTCGAGGTCGATCTGTAACGCCTGGACGCAGTCTGCCAGCGCCTGTTCGTAGTTGCCCTGCCAGCAGTGGACACGCGCGCGGTGCGCGTAGGCCAGGGCGTCCTTGATGCCCCATAACAGGACGTGGTCGCATTCTTCCAGCGCTTGCCCGTACTCGCCGCGCTCGGCATAGATCCAGGCGCGATTGAGGTAGGCGTCGCAGGCTTCCCGCGGACTGAGGCCGATGGCCAGTTCGAAATCGGCCAGCGCGGCGGCTGAGTCGCCCGCGGCATAATGCGACCAGCCGCGATTGTTAAAAGGCGCCCACTGGGCGGGATCGAGCTCGATGGCGTGAGTATAGGCCTCGATGGCTCGCCCTCGTTCCCCGCGCGCGTCCAGGGTGACGCCCAGGTTGTTGTATACCTGGCAACTGGGAGCAATTTGTAGCGCCTGCTCGTAAAAGTGTTGCGCGCGAGCGTAGTCCTTGAGCGCGAACAGAGCCTGTCCGCTGCCCGCAAACGCGCGCCGCTGCTGGGAATCAATGGCCAGCGCCTGGCGAAAGTCGCGCAAAGCCTTCTTGTATTGTTTAAGTTCAATGTATGTCAGACCGCGATTTGTGCAGGCCAGGGCCATGCGGGGAGCCAGCTTGAGCGCGCGGTTAAAGTCAGCCAGGGCGCGCTGATAGGTCTGGAGATGAAAATAAGCCTGCCCGCGCCCGTTATGCGCCCTGGCGTCTCTGGGATGAAGCTGAATGGCCTGGTGGTAAGCGCGAATGGCTTCCTGGTAATCTTTGAGAACGTAGAGGGTCTGCCCCAGCCAGAAATACGCCTCGAAGGAGCGCTGGTCGAAGCGTAGCGCGTGGGAGAAATCCGCCCGCGCCCGGTCATACTGCTGCATCGCGTAATACGTGCGCCCGCGTCCTATATGGGCATCGACATAATCGGGCGCGATAGCGATAGCCTCGTCGAAGTAATTCAGGGCACGCAGATACTGTCCCTGCTGAAAAAAGCCGCGTCCCTCTCGGCTCTGCTTATATGCGCGATCATTCTTGCGAAAACGCGCCAGGTGGCGCGTGAGATGGAGCCAAGAAAACTGCCAGCCAGGCTGTCCCATCATTCGATGCTCCTTAAATGACCAGGATGGTTGAAGAGATAAGCAAGCCCGAAATACTGCCTGGTAGATTGGCCGGCCATATATTACCCTCCCTCGAGTCGTCGAAAACTTCTCGCAAGCGCGTGGCGCAGGCAATTGTAGAGCATCTCAGAATGCCCGTCAAGCGCTCTGGCTTTCTCGGCATTAGCTCTCTTTATATAATCGCCACTCATATGCATTTATGTTACAGTTAATCATCCTGGTTCAGAATAGCGCGTGTTTCTTGATGTTCTTCTTCCAGCCAGAACAAGTTATGCCCAAGTTCGTGCGCCTTTTCAAAGTTAGCCAGCGCGTGTTCATATTGCTTTTGTCTGTATGCGAGCAGCCCAAGCACACCATAGGCCTCCGCGCACTGCGGATCGCTTTCGAGCGCTTGCGCGCAATCGGCCTGGGCGAGATTGTCTTCACCTTGCAAGTAGTAGACGCGAGCGCGATATGCGTATGCGTTTTTACTTGTAGACTTTTCTGCAAGAACGTGACTGCAATCCGCCAGGGCCAGTTCAAATTCGCCCTGCTCGGCATACACCCAGGAGCGATACAAGTGAGCGTCTTCTGCTTTATCCGGGTCGATAGCGATAGCCTTTTCAAAGCTAGCTAAAGCGCTCGCGCTGTCTTTTTGAGCGTGATAGAGGAGACCTCGGTTTTCGAGGGCATTGACACAGGTGGGATCGAGCTCGATAGCCCGCTGGTTGTCAATGAATGCTTGCTCGTACTGTTTCCAGGCAAAATAAATCAGCCCTCGGTTTTCATATGCCGAATGGTAGGTTGGATTTAATTCAATAGCTCGATTATGGTCAGAAAGTGACCAATCATAATATTTTGCCTTATAATAGGCTGCGCCACGGCAAAGGTATGAATACGCATAAGATGGATCGAGATTAATGGCATCGTTATGATCTGTGACAGCTGGGTGATACTGTTTCAATGTAGAATAAGTCAGCCCACGAAGGTTGCGAGCCTTGACGCAGGTGGGTTTTAGATCCAGGGCGCGATTAAAATCCAGGAGAGCATGTTGGTAGTCTTTCAAAACATAATAAACCCGGCCCCGGCTTTCGTAGGCTGAGTGAGAAAGCGGGTTCAGTTCGATTGTGCGGTTAAAATCCAAAATTGCTAATTCATACTGTTTTAAATTGCAATAAGCCAGAGCGCGGCCATGATAAGCAGCGTCATTGGAGGAATCCAATTTGATTACATGGTCGAAGAGGGAGACTGCTCTTGCATAGCGATTCGTTTCATTATAAACCTTCCCCAGCTCGTCATACGCGCTTGTATAATGAGGGTCAAGCGCGATAACTTGTTCGTAACTCTGTAGAGCTTGTGGATAGTTTTCTGTTTCTATATAAGCTCTACCAAGCTCGGCATGGGCTAGTGTATTGTTGGGGTCTAATCTGATGGCTAGCTTCAAATCAGTTTGAGCTTTATCATGCTCGCGGATTACGTTATAAAAAATACCTCGCAAGATGTATATCCTGTAATCTTTCGGTTGAAGGGTGAGATATTTGTTGCAAATAGAAATGGCTGTCTGGTAATCTTTCTCATTTGCATGTATTTTTATCTGTCCAATATATGCGCTATATGCTTTTTTATCCAGGTGTATTGCATAATCAAAATCAGCGAGTGCTCGTTGTGTTTCTCCGCGCTGCTGATAGGTATGGCCGCGCTGAGTATACAGGGGGGCGTACTCAGGGTCGATTTCGAGTCCCTGAGTGAAATAGGTGAGTGCTTCCCGATAATTTTTTTTCTCATAACAAATATTGCCGCTGCGAAAATAAGAGATGGCGCGTGTCCGCTTGTTAGGGCGATCAAGCAGGTCTTTGAGATAAGAAAATCCAAATTGGCGAGTGGATTGTCCGCGCATCTTTTTCTCCTTTTTCAGATCTGTTCAAGCCAAAAGTGCCATAGGTACTCAGGTATTGGAAGAGTTCATCAGAAAAGGCAAACGGCAGGTAAAAAAGCGTTATGCCTTCATTGTAGAGTATATTTGGAGATCAGTCAAGCGATGAGAGGGTGGGCAGTTGACCGGGCATGTTTTAATGAAGAGATGAACAGCAATGGACTGCGAGCCCCGCAGGGTAAAGATGTGGCGGCTGGTTCGCTGCTAGAAATAGAAAGGGATGACGACTTTATGAAATCATTGCGGTTATCGGTGGCTGGTTTTGGTGTAGTGGGGAAGGGGTTTATCGAATTGTTGCACTCCAGGCAGGAATATTTGCGCCAGGTCTATGATATCGATGCGCGCCTGGTGGGTGTGGGCAATGCGCGCCATGGTTTTATTTATCGTGAGGATGGGTTGGATATTCCCACGGTGCTCGAACTGGGCGCGAACCAGCGGCCTCTGACCGATTATGAGCGGGCGCGCCACTGGTCGACGATTCTGGAGGGGTTGCAGGAGACGGGTGCGAATGTGCTGGTGGAGGCGACTTCGACGAATTTGCGTGACGCCGAGCCCGCGCTGAGCCATATCGTTACGGCGCTGCGCCTGGGCGCGCACGTGGTTACTGCGAACAAGGGACCTGGAGCACTGGCGGGTCTGGAACTGCTGGCGCTGGCCCGCCAGCAGGGTGTACAACTGCGCATGGAATCCAGTGTTATGGCTGGCACGCCGGTGATTAGTACAATTCTGGAGGGCATGGCTGGCGCGCGCGTTCAGGCGGTGCGCGGCATTCTCAATGGCACGACAAACTATATTCTCAGCGCCATGGCCGGTGGGCGCGCGTATGCCGATGTGCTGGCCGAGGCTCAGGCATCAGGCTATGCTGAAACCGATCCGACCGCCGATGTGGAGGGCTATGACGCGCTGGCGAAGACTTTGATCCTGGCCGCGCTGGTCTTCAATCAGCCGCTTAAACAGGAGCAGGTTGTGTGCCAGGGCATTACAGCGGTCAGCATCGACGATGTGAAGCGAGCCGCCAGCGAGGGCAAGCGCATCAAATTAATCGCCTCGCTCCGGCGCAACGGCGACCAGTTGGAGGCCAGCGTTGCCCCGCAGGCGCTTGCGCTGGAAGATCCCCTGGCCCGTGTTGATGGCGCCACCAACGCACTGGTCATCCAGTCCGACACGCTTTCCGAAGTTACCATTATCGGCCCCGGCGCAGGCGCTATCGCCACCGCGCAAGGTCTGCTGGCCGACGTTATCGCCTGCACTCGCTAGCAGGGAAGCAAGGCCCATTTTATACGGCGTGGTGAATTTG
>DASVMX010000101.1:0-5207 GCA_036384215.1 Ktedonobacteraceae bacterium
GAGAAAAATTTTCAATTTTTCTCATCGCGCCTCTCTGACCCTTTTTCGTAAAATTAGAAGCTTGCTTCCTGGATTCTATGCTTTTACTGCAATCAACACGTCACGCTTTTTAATCACCCGGTCCACGGCATGTTCCAATTGGGTATAAGGGGCTTCCTCCCGCACGCGCAGCTTTGTGCGCGACGCGACTAAACGCTGGAGTTCGGCGCGCTCGATACGCGTGGCATTCCAGGCCAGGGCCAGCGTCCCTCCAGGCAAAAGCAAGCGTTCCCACGCGGGCAGAGCCTGGGTCAGCAAACCCTCAATTTCGCCAAAGTGCTGAATACCATAGGGTAAATCGCCCACAACCGCGTGGACGCGCGGACCGCCAGGGACTTCCTGCATATGCTGCGGCGCCTGGGCGGTCTCCCCATGCACCAGAATCAGGTAATGCGGCTCGTCTTTGGGTCCAACCGCGAACTGGTAGCGCCGGCCAGCCTTGCGACCTCGCTCGTCCAGCTCTTTGTAAACCACGTGCTCGCCGTGAAAATACTGGCGCACAAAGACCTCGGTGGTCTCTACATCGTGCCGGTTCAGCTCAATGCCAAAGGCATCATAGCCCGCGGCCAGTGCCAGAAACAACGTCGTCCCCCCGCCAGCCAGGGGATCGAGCACGCGCAAACGCTCGCGAAAGTGTTCGCGATAAGCTCCCGCGAAGATCGCCAGGTTGAGCAGTACGCGCGTAAACAGCTCATTCGTCTTGCCCTTGTAGCGGCGCACCTCGGCCATCTCCAACGGCACAAACGGAGTAAAACGCGGCTCTACCGGGCGCAGCAGCGGACCAGCCACCCCGGCCAGTTCAGAAAAATATTCATAGCCCTCGCTGACTGTCCCCAGCCGCGGCAGCAGTTCAGCCAGTTCCTCCAACAGCTCAGCCTGCGCCTGCTCGCTTTTGAGCTCAACCAGCATATATTCCTGCCCCGCCAGGCGGGCCAACTCCATTCCAGCAATCGACTTACCCAGCGGACTTGCCAGCAGCTCCGGCTCCGCCAGCGCCTGCGCCATATTGGCATACTGCGTGCTCCGCTGCGGCGTAATTTTCAATGCTACTTTCATATGCCCCCTATTGTATCCCCCCTGCCCCTCATCTTCAAGGCTTTGTCCTCTCTGGAATGGGATTTGGTTTCTGGCGGGTTGCTACGTTTTTCTTTAAGAAACGTTATAAGACAAGAGATAGAATTATCACGGGCTGATTGGCCCGCCATATTTTTGCTTATGGTGTCATTCATGCAGATGTACAAAGCAATTATTATCAGGAGGCATAGATATGTCTGAGGATTTTAACCAGCTTCCAGGTGAACCGGATCAACCGGGGCGACGGGAGCAGCCAGGACAGCCGGAGCAGACCGGGCAATCGGAGCAGTCACTTGCGGAGGAGCAGCCCGCGCCATCTGTGTCTCAGGAGAAGCAGCCAGGACAGCCGGTGTCCGAGTCGATTATCCCCGAGCGCCCGGCCTACCCGCCTTCGCCGGAATTTTACGCGCAGATGCCTGCGGTGGACCCCAACAGACCATCTCCGGGAGTGCCTGTCTATCAGCCCGCGCCCGCCTTCCCGCCGCCTATGCCTGGTTTTCCACCGCCTGTGCCAGGCGTGCCCATATATCCGCCGCACATGCCAGGAGCACCGCTCCCTCCGCTACCGCCCGGCTACATGTACATCCCTGCCAATCAGGGCTTCAGATATGACTTCCCACCGATTCCCCCGGTGGCGCCCCAGCCGCTGGGAGAGGCGGTGCGCGATCTACCCAGGCAGTACAAGAAAATCCTCTTCAAGCCCGGCGTGCGTTCCTTCCTGGAAGAACAGGGCCGGGCCGAATGGGGCATCATCTGGATTCAGTTGCTGTTTCTGACGCTTATACAGGCTCTGACAGATATTCCATACTTGTTTAATGCAAGCAACGCGAGTTCTACCTTCACTACAGCTGGTTTTCCGCCAAACTTTCTTCTGCTGGAAAATCTGACTGGAGTGATTCTGGGGCCGGCGCTTTTCTTCGCGGGAGTAGGCATTCAGTACCTGGTGGCCAGGATGTTTAAAGGGCATGGCAGCTTCAAGCAGCAGGCCTATAACCAGTTGCTCTACTCGGTACCGCTGGGCATCGTTGCGTCTCTGGCAGGGGGTCTCTTCATCGGCCTGACAAGCGGATCACCTTTGATGACGGTCTACCTGAATCCGACTTCTAGTGCGACCACGCCTGGTACGGTTTTCAATGGTGGGGAACTGATCGCGCTATTGATCTTTTACCTGGTCATTTTGGGGGTTGGCATCTATGAAATTGTGCTGAATGTCTTTTCGATCATGGCAGCGCACCGCATGACAGGCGGGAAAGCCAGCGCCGTGGTCTTAATCCCCATTGCTGTGGCGTATGTTCTGATTTTCATTGTCGTGATTGCCATATTTGTTGTGGCATTGGCTTCCATGCCAGCTATACGATAACAAACAGGAAATCTATACCCCTGCGTGACAGCTCAGCGCCTGTGGCACTTCGCGCCAAATTGTTCCTTCTTCAATCCGCGCGAAGTGCCGCAGGCACTGAGTTGTCACGCATAATAGAAAGTTCAAGATTTGCTCAAGGGGCAGTAATCTTTTGGGTTGCTGCCCTCTTTGTGCGTTGAATGACCCTGCCGGGTGTGTTATGATGAGAGGCAAAAGCGACATCCATTCGGTTTTTTCTGCAAATTTGAGCGTTCTCGGGCGGGATAGTAGATAAACGGGCGATGCAAGCTCGCCGCGTAGTGCAGGAGAATAATAAGACCCGAAGGTGTCGGGTGAAGATGCATTGGGATACCCGCTCGCCCTGTGAGGAAGGTTACGCGTTCGTTGGATACTCTTGTTGGAACTTCCATAGGTGGATATACACTGGTGAAATTATTGGGCGCCGGTGGAATGGGCTCCGTTTATCTGGCGACCGATTCAACGGTCGGTCAGCAGGTGGCTGTAAAGCTGATCCGCACGGAGCTGGACGGCTATGCTGATTCCGCCGCGGCGCAGCTCGCCCTGGAGCGTTTCAGGCAGGAGGCCCGCGCTGTGGCTGGCCTGGATCATTTGCATATTTTGCAACTCAATCGCTACGGCGAAGAGCAGACCGCTCAGGGGCCGCGCGCCTATATGATTATGCAGTATCGCCCGGAGGGGTCGCTGTGGGACTGGCTGCGCCGACGCGCTGATTTCGCGCGCGGTCAACTCCAGCCGTCGCCCGCGGAACTCTCTTCCGGCCTGCCGATGAACTGGCCGCTAAGCCTGGACGAAGCTTCAGATTATCTCCAGCAAGCTGCCTCTGCTCTCCAGTACGCCCATGATCGCAATATTGTACACCGCGATATCAAGCCCGCGAATTTTCTTCTGCGCTTCGATCTGCACGAGAAACGCGCGCACCTGCTGCTCGGCGATTTCGGCCTGGCCAAGGTGTTTACGGGCAGCTCATCAACGCAAACAATTTTAGGCACGCCAACCTATATGGCTCCCGAGCAGTTTGAGGGCGCGGCCCGCCCTGAGAGCGACCAGTACGCGCTGGCCGTGATGATCTATTATCTCCTGGCCGGTCGCCCACCGTTTGAGGGCGATCCAATGCAATTGATGCGCCAGCATCTCACATCTCCCGTGCCTTCGATTACCGCGATCAACCCGGAGGTGCCGCAGTTGATTCACACGGTGCTGGCGCGCGCCATGGCCAAACAGCCGGAACAACGCTATCCCTCGATTACCGTCTTCGCGGAGACTTTCGCTGCCGCGGTCAAACAGGTGCAGTCCGGTCAGGGACAGAGACGCGGCATGCAAGGTGGATTTCCGCCAGCCTACGCGGGCTCTCCCGCCAGGGATGATTTCGCGGGCAGGTCGCTGCCAGGAGTAGCGGGTCTGCCAGCCGCGGGACAGCTTTCGCCGAAGCCGCTTGTGCTGCCGGGGCCGACCGACCGCGGCTATAATACACCCGCTCCACCTATGGGCTACCCGCAGCAAACACCTGGGGGAGTGCTCTATCCAACGCCATCGCCATCCCCCCAGTATGGTTCTCAAACACAATTTGCTCCTGCCGGGGTGAATGCTGTCTACGCGCGCCCTCCCTCTTTTACCCAGATGCCAGGCTATCAGCACCCGGGCTATCCGGGTCAGAGTGGCGGCACAATGAGCCGCCGCGGCGCCCTGGGCTGGATTCTAGGCGGAGCCGCGGTGGCAGTTGTCGCGGGAGGCGCGGGCATCTATTTCTATACAACGCGTGGCAATGCCCCGGCTGGTCCTAATTCCGGTACGCCAACCAACCCGGCACTGCATATCCTCAAGGGACATAGCGCGGCTGTAACCAGTCTGAGCTGGCTGCCCGGTGGCAATCAACTGGCCTCCGGTTCGCTGGACCAGACGGTGCGCCTCTGGTCCACCAGCGATGGCAGCGCAAGCGGTACTATCCAGGCGGGTTCAGCAGTCTCCGCCCTGGCCTGGAGTCCTGATGGTAACAAACTGGCAACCGGCGCGGAAAACCACAGCGTCGCGCTCTGGAATGCCAGTGGATCACTTGTCAAACGCGAGGCTGGCTGGGGCGCGGCCATCAAAAGCTTCGCCTGGCGCAAAGATGGCAACCTGCTCTATTTTGGAACAGGCGGCAATGGCCTGCACGCGCTGCAAATCTCTAATTATAAACATTACGGACATAATAATGCGGGGGTCTCGATCAACGCGATTGCGCCGTCGCCGGATAGCACACTGCTGGCCCTGGCCCTGGAGAGCGGGCGAGTCTATTTCGCGGATCTGACCAACAACTGGGAGCAGATAGCTTCAATTTCCCCTGAACACGGGGCTGCGCTCTCCATCGCCTGGTCAGCCGACAATAGTATGGTGGTCGTGGGCTATGCCGATGGCTACGCGGTGATATATAACGCAAGCACTCACAAGGCTCTGTACCTGCTCAACCCCAAGAGCGCGGTCAACAGCGTGGCCTGGTCGCCGAACTCCACAGCCGATGCCCCGGCCCTGGTCAGCGGAACCGCTGATGGTATCGTCAATATCTGGGTTCCAAAACAGCAAAAGCAGATCGCCTATACCGGCCACAGTGGCTCCGTGCTGGCGGTCAGTTGGAGCGCCAACCTCCTGGCCTCGGCCTCCAAAGACCAGACCGTCATCCTCTGGCAGCCGCCAACATTAGAATAACTGGATAAAGGGAACAGAGAGGACGGTAGAG
>DASVMX010000102.1:0-4770 GCA_036384215.1 Ktedonobacteraceae bacterium
GTCCCATTTTTCGCGGCGCCTTGCTGTCTGACTGTTTTGTCACACTGCTTAGCCGGTTGGAATGCTGACGCGGCCCTGGTTGGTGGGAGGCTGACCGGAGCCGACGTAGCGCACAGCAGTTCCTATTGCCGTGACCTCCATCCATTCATTATTGTGCAGGAATTCAACGTTAATGTCGACGCCGATGACCCCATCGGCTCCCAACTGGTCGGCCTCGAACTGCATGCGGCTGAGTGCCAGTTCGCGGGCCTGGTACATGAGTTGGGAGTATTCTTTGATTTCGCCCTGGAAGTTGCTTTTGATGCCGACCAGCCAGTTGCGAACAGCGCCCATGGAGTAGATGCAGTTGCCGATAACCAGCCCCATCGGCTGGAAGCCTTTATCGACGACGAGCCAGAACTCCTGACCGGAGAGGTCCGAAGTAAAGGCCCGCCCGCGATATCCTGGTTTCAGGTCCATGGCGTTGCGTGGATCACCCATATTTCCTCGCTTTCCTCTGATGCTGCTCAGCCAGATCAACCAGCCGCGCTCACTTCCCGCGCCGCCGCAGCTCTGGCCGCATCCCTGTGATGTGTGAGCTGAGAGATGCCTCAACGCTTGCTAGCATATGGTACAGCCAGCATCTCTGTCAACAGTAGATGTTACTCCTCGCTCTCTTCTGGCAGCAGATCATTCTCTTCGTCCTGCTCTGCGCTCGTGGCCAGATCGGCCTGTTCGCTGAGCCAGCCGGATTGCTCGATTGAGGCCAGGCCGCGCAGGACAAGCGAGCGGGTGATAGCCTGGGCTACCTGAGAGTCGCGTTCTTCATAGGCCTGGATCAAGCGGGCATGATCTTTGAGCGAGCGCTCCATGCGTCCAGGATAACCCAACGTCTGATGGCGCAGGTGCAGGGCGCGCAGGCCAAGCGAACTGAGCAACTGCTGGAGATGCTGGTTGCCGCATATTTCCGCCTCCGTGGCGCGGAACGAGAGATTGCTCCAGAAATACCCGTCTTTGTCGTCTTTTTGCACTGCTTCTTCCAGGCAGGCCTGGTACTGCCAGAGTGTGTGAATAGCCTCGTCCGAGGCCTGGGCGACGACCAGGTCGGAGACCAGCGCGTAGAGCTGCGCGCGTATCTGGTAGATTTCGCGTACCTCGCGCAGGCTGATGCGGGTGACATAGGGCCGGCGGCGCGGCGGAATTGTCACCAGTCCCTCTTTTTCCAGCAGCATCAGTGCCTCGCGCACCGGCGTGCGGCTGGTCTTGAACTGTTTGGAGAGCGCGACCGAATTCAGGTCGTCCCCTGGCCGCAGGCGCCCCTCGATAATGGCGCGCCCGATCCACTCTGCGATCGACCCCACCAGCGAATCAAGATTCGCCGAACGCTCCAGCACGCTGGCGAAAATACTATGAATCGAAACCTCCAAAGTACGCTCCTGTCTTGCCCGTTTGTCATTTCTTCAGCCTGGATTCTACCATGAGCGATGGTTCGCGAAAAGAGGGAAGATAACTATGTTCATACCGGATGTGCTGATTCAATCCCTTTTAAGATCTGAACTGAGGCGAGGGTCACAACAGAGGCCAGCTCCGTTGCTGTATTGCGGGCTCTGGAAAGAGGCAAGCTCTTTCTCGAACCCGCGTGCGGCGTAGCGGCTGTCAGAGCAGCTTGCCTGCTCCCCACCCGCGATGTAGCAACGAAGCTGGCCTCCGTTGTGATCCTCTAGCCTCCATTATTTGGAACTGAAGTCCCGGTATGTTCGACGAAGTGTAGACACTTCGTCGTCAAATCAGGTTGACTTTGGCTATTTTAGCATGTTATTATTGCTTTGTAAGACGAAGTGTCGCCTCTTTGCGAAAAGAGAGTCGAGAAAAGCAAGAAACTTTCATGGAGGAACGATGATGGTTGCATTTCGTGAACGCCTGCCGGGTACAGACCTGGAATATTACGCGCTGGCGGGGCTGGCGGGGTTGGGATTGGGCGACGCGGGGCGCTTGCCGATGACGGTGAAGATTTTGCTGGAGATGCAGTTGCGCGCCGAACACGCTGCCCCTGAGACGCTTGAGGGGCTGGCGCGCTGGACCGGCGAGGCGCCGGCGCGGGCGTTTGAGCTGCCTTTTATGCCGGCACGCGTGCTTTTGCACGACTATACTGGTCTGCCAGCTGTGATCGACCTGGCGGCGATGCGTTCGGCGATGCAGCGCGCTGGTAAGGACCCGCGCCTCGTCAATCCGTTTATTCCGGTTGACCTGGTGGTTGATCACAGCGTTCAGGTCAATCAGTTTGGTTCGCGCCAGGCATATCAGGCCAATATCGCTCACGAGTACGAGCAGAATACTGAGCGCTTCGCACTGCTGCGCTGGTCGCAACAGGCATTCGACAATTTTACACTGGTGCCGCCCGGCATGGGGATCTGCCATCAGATTAACCTGGAGCGTTTGAGCCGCTGTGTTCAGGTTCAGCGGACAGGTGCACGGCAGGTCGTTATCCCTGACACGCTGGTTGGTACTGATTCGCATACACCGATGGTCAACGGCCTGGGGGTGCTGGGTTGGGGGGTTGGCGGGCTGGAGGCCGAGGCCTGTATGCTGGGCCAGCCGATGTATCTGCCCTTCCCGGTGGTGATTGGTGTGCGCCTCTTCAATGCACTGCCGCCGGGTACGACGGCGACTGATCTGGTGCTGACGCTGACGCAGTTGCTGCGCGGGCATGGCGTGGTCAATACCTTCGTGGAGTTTTGCGGCGATGGGCTGTCCCACTTGAGCGTGGCGGACCGGGCGACGCTGGCCAACATGTGTCCTGAATATGGGGCGACCTCGGCGCTTTTCCCGATTGATGCGCAGACGCTGCGTTACCTGGAGACCACGAATCGCGAACCCGAACTGATCCAACTGGTCGAGCGCTACTGCAAGGAGCAGGGGCTGTTCCGCGTTGACGGAGCGCCGCTGCCGATCTTTAGCGAACTGCTCGAACTTGACCTCGCCAGCGTTGAGCCGAGCCTGGCCGGACCGAGGCGTCCCGAGGACCGGGTGCCGCTCTCCGGCGTCAGCCGCAATTTCGCCGCTGCTTTTCATCCCAGAGAGCAAGATGGATACGCCGCTCACCCGGTTCGGCCCATTCAAAATGAAGAAGCAGGCGCTGAACGGGCGGCCCGAACAGATGGCGTGCTGGTGGCGGACCGCGAGCAGGTCAGCGATGGTTCCGTGGTGATCGCGGCCCTGACCAGTTGTACCAATACCTCCAATCCTTCGGTGATGATCGCCGCTGGTCTGCTGGCAAAGAAGGCCGTCGAGTCAGGTCTGCGCGTGCCGTCTCATGTGAAAACCAGCCTGGCGCCGGGTTCGCGCGTGGTGACTGATTACCTGCGCCAGGCCGGCTTGTTAAGCTACCTGGAAGAGTTGGGTTTCTACCTGGTTGGATATGGCTGCACCACCTGCATTGGCAACTCAGGTCCGCTGGCCAGTCCTGAGCTGGAGGCGCAAGTACAGCGCGAGCAGTTGAATGTCGCCGCGGTACTTTCGGGCAACCGCAACTTTGAGGCGCGTGTGCATCCGTTGGTGCGCGCTGCGTATCTTGCTTCGCCTCCGCTGGTCGTGGCCTATGCCCTGGCTGGAACTGTGCGCAAGGATCTGACCAGCGAGCCATTAGGTTTTGCCAGCGATGGCCGGGCCATTTTTCTCAAAGACCTCTGGCCCGCGCCCGCCGAGGTGGAAGGGCTTGTACAGAGTTCGCTGCGCGGGGAGATGTTCGCGCAAGAATACGCGCGCATCTACCAGGGCGATGAACGCTGGCAGGCGCTCCGGGCGCCAGAAGGCTCGATTTATAGCTGGGAGCCGGACTCTACCTATATTCAGGATCCGCCCTTTTTCGCGAACCTCGCGCCCGAACCCCGGCCACTGGAGGACATCGTGGGAGCGCGGGCTCTGGTCTCGCTCGGCGACGTGATTACCACCGATCATATTACGCCCGCGGGCACGATTGCCACGGAAAGCCCGGCGGGGCACTATCTGCGCGCTCACGATGTGGAGCGGGCGAACTTCAATACCTATGGGACGAGGCGCGGTAACTACCAGGTCATGATGCGCGGCACCTGGGCGAATATTCGCCTGCGCAACGAACTGGCCAGTGGCAAAGAGGGGAGCTGGACCACCCATCTGCCGGATGGCGAACTGATGAGCGTTTTCGACGCCGCGGAGCGTTACCGCGCAGAAGGCGTGCCGCTGATTGCCCTGGCTGGTAAAGCATACGGAAATGGCTCCTCGCGCGACACCGCTGCCAAGGGACCATCCTTGCTGGGCGTAAAAGCTGTGCTCGCGGAAAGCTACGAGCGCATTCACCGCTCAAACCTGGTGAGCATGGGCATCGTGCCTCTGCAATATCTACCAGGCGAGAACCGGCAAACGCTGGGCCTCAGCGGGCGCGAGGAGTTTACCATCAGAGGACTCGCGGGTGGCTTTGCGCCCGGGCAGATCTTTGACGTAGAGGCCAGAGAGGGTGGGGAAGTCAGGCGTTTTCAGGTGCTTGCCCGCGTGGACAACGCCGCGGAAGTCGAGTACGTGCGCCATGGCGGCGTGCTACATATGATCTTGCGCCAGATGCTCGCGCGGGATTAAACTCTGTCTGGAGAAAAGAAGCCACGGCAGGCAAGAAGGAGAAAAGTGTGGTCATCCGCGACGGCGACCTGGTCATAGCAGACGACGACGGCGTAGTCATCTGGCCCCAGGAGCAGATCGAAACCCTGCTGGCCAGGGCCGAAGCCAAATTGCACCAGGACAATGCCCGGCTGGCGCGCC
>DASVMX010000103.1:0-10378 GCA_036384215.1 Ktedonobacteraceae bacterium
TGCCAGTCTCTCTTTTTGCCCCGACAGTAACTATCAGATCACTTCTCAGGCAGGGTCTTCCCTGGTGTGCTATCTTGTAAATAGCAATCAGACAGTGTTGTCTCTTCGCCCAGGGAAGGATGGTATGATCATGGCGAACTCTATGCATACGAAGCCCAGGCATGTGCCTGGACAGAGCGTTTACGAGAAGTATCTGCGCACCGAAGAGTTGCTTTCTCTCCAGAAGCCGGAGGAGCAGCTAGCCCACCACGATGAATTGCAGTTCCAGGTGGTTCACCAGGTCTTTGAGTTGTGGTGGAAAGAAGCTTTTTTTGAGCTGCGAACAATCCGCCAGCTTTTGCAGGAATCCCAACTCCCCCGAGCGCTGCGCCTGATGCAGCGCGTGGTGCAGATTCAGCATTTGATGCTGGCCAATTTGCGCATGTTGGAAACGATGAGCCCGTGGGATTTCCACGCTTTTCGCCAGGTGCTGGCCGATGGCGCGGGCACAGATTCCCCTGGCTTCCACAATTTGATGATGATCTCCCCGCTGCTCTGGGACGATTTCAAAGCCCTGCTGGAACACGAGCAGATTGAGCTTGCCGAGGTCTATACGCGCGCGGAAGAGTATCCGCTGTTGCAGGCCTTCGCCGAGACGCTGACCGACTATGACGAGGTCTTCCAGCTCTTCCGCACCCAGCACTTCAAACTGGCCCGGCGTATGATCGGCCCTGGCTCCATAGGCACTGGCGGCACCCCTATGGAAATTCTGGGGCGTACCCTGGGCGATGTCTTTTATCCCGAACTCTGGGAGGTGCGCAACCAGCTCACCCACATCTCCGAAACCCAGGGCAGGCTGTAAAAGCGAGAGAAGAAGAGCAAACGGGTGAATGAGCAACGGACATGCCTGTTGCTCATTCACCCGTTTGCTCTTCTTCTCTCTAACGATTGACAGGGAGACGTACGCCTGTTACCCTTAGCGTAGCAAACATGCCCGGATAATTTGATAGTGCTTTATTCAGCAGAAAGGCACGTGCAATGACGCTCCCTCTTGACGGCATCTGTATCCTGGATCTTTCCCGCTTGCTTCCTGGCGCGTATGCATCGCAGATGCTGGCGGATTTTGGCGCCGATGTGATTAAGATAGAAGAGCCTGGCAGCGGCGATTATGGTCGCTTTATGCCGCCACATGGCGCGGGCGGGATGAGCCTGTATTTCCTGGCGATCAACCGTAACAAGCGCAGTCTGACCCTGAATTTGAAAAGCGAGACCGGGCGCGAGGTTTTTCGGCGCCTGGTGCAGCAGTCCGACGTGGTATTGGAGAGCTTTCGTCCAGGGGTGATGGAGCGCCTGGGTCTGGGCTACGAGCAGTTGAAAGAGCTGAATCCGCGCCTGGTCTACTGCGCGATCAGTGGCTACGGGCAGGATGGTCCCTATCGCCTGCGCGCGGGCCACGATCTGAACTACGCGGGGTACGCGGGCCTGCTGGACTATAACCGGGGCAGCAACGGCGAGCCAGCCATGCCGCCGACGCAGTTGGGAGACCTGGCCGGGGGCAGTTTTATGTCTGTTATTGGGATCATGGCCGCGCTGCTGGGGCGCGAGCAGACGGGCGAGGGACGCATGGTTGACGTTTCGATGACCGAGGGGGTGATGGCTCTCCTGCCGCTGCTCACAGCGGCTTACCTCAATACCGGCAAGCCTCCGCGTCCTGGCACGTCTTCCCTGGATGGCGGGCTGCCCTGTTACAACATCTACGAAGCGCGCGACGGCAAGCATGTCACACTGGCCGCGCTGGAATATAAATTCTGGCACACCTTTTGCACGCACATCGGACACCTTGAACTCCTGCCCTTCCACGTACCCGCGGGACCGAGCGAGCGCGCGGAGGCCATTGAGCTGCTGCGCGCAATCTTCAAGACGAAAACCCGCGATGAGTGGCTGGCGGAACTGGCCGATCTGGATGCCTGTGTGGGACCGGTCTACACGCTGGACGAAGCGCTGAACGATCCCCATGCCCGCACGCGCGGCAGCAGTATCTCCAGCGCTCAGGTAGGCGTATTCGGCGAGACATTCCGCACGCTGCCGACTTTCCCGCGTGTTTCCGGGGCGGAAGAGGAGCAGCGCTACGCGCCTCCCGACCTTGGCCAGCACACCAGTTCACTGCTGCTGGAACTGGGCTACAGCGAGGCGGAGATTGAACAATTAAAAACCGAAGGAGCGATTTAAGTCATATGGGGAGTACATTGCGCGAGCTTGAACAGGCGGAACAGGCCATGCAGGCCTACCTCGCGGATCTGGAGGCGATTGTCAACATCGATTCTGGCACCTATACACCGGAGGGCGTCAACCGCGTTGGCGCCTACCTGGCCGGGCGCTTCGAGGGCTGGGGCTTCTCTACGCGCTTCGACGAACAGACAACCTACGGTAATCACCTGATCGCCACGCGCCAGGGCAGCAATCCCGCGGGCCCACGCTTGCTCTTTATCGGCCATATCGATACAGTCTTCGCGGAAGGCGAGGCCGCGCGCCGGCCCTTTACGCTCAGCGAGCGCGAAGGTTATCGCATTGCCAAAGGACCGGGCGTGCTCGATATGAAATCGGGCGTGCTGCTCGGCATGTACGCCCTGCGCCTGTTGATCGAGGCCGGGGAAGACACCTATCAGAGCGTGACCTTTGTTTGCAACAGCGATGAAGAGATTGGCTCGCCCAGCAGTAAGCCGCTGATCAAAGAACTGGCCACGCGGCACGACGCCGTGCTGGTCTTTGAGCCGGGCCGCAAAGAACACACCGTCGTTTCTTCGCGCAAGGGCAGCGGCAAATACAAAGTCGAGGTCTGGGGCCGCTCCGCGCACGCCGGGGTAGAGCCGCACCTGGGACGCAACGCCATCCTCGAACTGGCCAGCCAGGTGCAGAAGCTCCACGCGATCAACGGCACCATCCCCGGCGTCACCCTCAGCGTTGGCGTTATTCGTGGCGGCGAGCGCACCAACGTCGTGCCCGATTACGCTTACTTCCAGCTGGATGTGCGCGCCGCCGACCAGGCGGGGATTCGCGCCGTTGAAAAAGCCATGCGCGACATCGCCACGCAGCATATCCTCGACGGCACGCGCATTGAGGTCAGCGGCAACATGAGCAGCCAGCCTTTCGAGCGCAATGTCCAGAACGAGCCGCTCATCGTCCAGGCCAAAGCAGCCGGCGCCGACCTTGGTCTCGACATCCAGGACGTAGGCACCGGCGGAGCCTCCGACGCCAATACCACCTCCTGGGCTGGCGCGCCCACCCTCGACGGACTCGGCACCGGCGGCGGACTTGCCCACAACCCGGACGAATACGTCGAACTCGACTATCTCCCGCGCCGCATCGCCCTGGTCATGCGCCTGATCAAACGCCTCGGCCAGTAATCTCAATGGAGGCGAACTCCATAAGCGCGTACTGAAGCCTATCGCTGGCGAAAAGCGAGTTGATAGCATGTATGAAATGTTTGTATATGCCAGAGAGGGCCGATTTATCGTGTATACAATTCGCCCGCTTTTTCCCGGTGGCAAGCTTCAGTACGCGCTTGTGGAGGCGAACTCCATAGGCGCGGACTGAAGCCTCCCGTGCGGGAGTACAGAGGGCAGCCGCCTGTTTCATCTCCCGGATGCGGCTACCCTCTGTCGGGGACGCGCTGCCGGGGGCAGATGAAGCGACGGGGCTTCCTTGCCGAGCGGGCGAAGAAAGCTGCGATCAAGCAGCTTGCCCGTTCGGAAGAAGGAGCAAGTCCCCGGAAAAACCTTTTCTTCATGTTCACTTGCCGCCGCCGGCGGCAAGTGAACATGCCGTTTCTTTTTATCGCTCCTTGTATCTTTCGAGATTTCCCACTACACTGTTAGTGAGAGAACGAGCAAAGGAGCGGTGATCTATGGTGCGGAGACTGGCTGCCGATGATGGCTGGGATAAGCTGGTGGCGCGAAGACCACGGGCGCTGGCGGCGCGCCTGGCGGCGGTCGCGCGCCGCTTGCGGAAACTGGCGTTGGCGGAACTCGAAGAGGGCGGCGCGCGGGAACTGGTTGCCCTGTATCGCCAGGCTCAGACAGATGTCGCGCCTGAGCTGGCGCGCGATGATTTTGCCGACCTGCTGGCCCAGGTGCTGGTTTATTCCTGCCTGCTGGCGCGCTGCTCCAGCCAGGAGCGAGGCGAGCCATTCGCGCTAGCGCTGCGCGCTCTTCTGGCCTTGCCCGATCTGCCATCTTTCGCCTATCACGCCCTGCTGACTCTCTTTTCTCAGGGACCTGATACTTCCGGTGTCCCGGACGAGTATTTTTTTCAAACGCGCGCGGAACACGAGCGAGAGACTCTGGTGGGCAGCGTGCGCGAACTGGCGGCTTTTCTGATCTCAACTGATATCCAGGCTCTGCTGGAGAAGTTGCGTCCCGCGTGCCTTCAGAGCAATCCGCTGATCTATTTCTATGAAATTTTCCTGACAGAATACGCGCCTGACCAGCGCAGCCAGCGCGGAGTGTACTATACGCCCGCGCCAGTGATCGCGTATATGGTGCGAGCAATCGACGATCTGTTGCGCAGCGCCTTCGCCTACCCCACTGGCCTGGCGGGAGCGCTTCAGGACGAGCGGCAGGATGGTGGGGTTTTTCTCTGCGATCCTGCCTGCGGCACTGGCGCCTTTCTCTGGGCCGTGCTGGATTATGTTCATCAGCTTTTCCCCGCGGATAGGAGGGACCACCTGGCACGTGCATTGCTGACAGGTGAGCGCGGTATTCCCGCGTGCCTGGCAGGCTACGAGGTAATGCCCGCCGCCGCTATCCTGGCCGGGATTGAGCAGGCCACGCGCCTGTCCGCGCTGGTGACTTCCACCCACGAGCGCGTGGTTCCACAGAGAGCTTCCCCGGCAGTTGGGTGTTCGTGTATTACCCTGGTGAATGTGCTGGCCGACGCGCGCCCGCTGGCGCAATTGTCCGCAGGTGCCCTGCCGATTATCCTGGGCAACCCGCCGTACGCTGGCCACTCGCTCAACCATAGCCCCTGGCTGGGTCAGTTGCTGGAGAGCTATAAGGCCGGGGATGCTGGCCTGAGAAAGCCCGCGCAGGCCAAATGGCTGAGCGACGACTATGTGCAGTTCTTGCGCCTGGCCCAGTGGCTGGTGGAACAGGCCGGACGCGGGATCGTGGCCTTTCTTACCAGCCATAGTTATCTCGACAATCTCACCTTTCGCGGGATGCGCTTGAGCTTACTGCGCGCTTTTGACGAGATTTACATCCTGGATCTGCACGGCAATAGCAAACGGCGCGAACAGGCTCCTGGCGGCACGCGCGACCGCAATATCTTCGCTATCCAGCAGGGGGTCGCGATTGGCCTTTTCGTCAAAAGGAGCAAGAGCCAGAGCCTGGCAAGTGTACACCACGCCGATGTGTGGGGGCAGCGAGCGGTCTATGAGGTGAGCGAAGACGGGGCACGCCAGTTGAGCGGCGGCAAGCTCGGCTGGCTGGCCAGCCATGCTTTGCAGAGCACCCCCTGGCAGACCGGCCAGCCAGTCGCGCCCTTTTATCTGTTTACCCCGCGTAACAACAAACATCACAGCGAATACATGGCCTGGTGGGGCCTGCCCGCTATTTTCGCGCAGAATGGCGATCCCGCGCCCGGCCTGGTGACCTGTCACGACGAGTTCGCCATCTCCTGGAATGCGGAGGAGGTCGAGGCGAAGATTGCTGCGCTGCTGGCGGCCAGCGGGGAGGCCGAGGCCCGCGGCCTCTTCCGGCTCTGCGCGCAAAAACAGTGGAACTATGCCGCGGCCCGCCAGGCACTGTCCACGGACGCCTGGCGCGAACACATGGGACTGGTGACCTACCGGCCATTTGATACGCGCTGGACCGTTTTCGAGCGCCACGTGGCTGTTCACCTGCGCGAACGCGTGACACGCCATATGCGCGCTGGCCCCAATCTCGCCCTGGCCGTGGGACGCGCCGGGCAGGTGATCGAGGGCGGAGATACCTGGGATGTCGCTTTTTGTAGCCGCTTACCAACAGAGTTTAATCTCTACCGGCGCGGCGGCAACTACCTTTTTCCCCTCTACCTCTATCCCACCGCCGGGGCCGGGACCACGCGCCGCGCTAATCTTGACCCGCGTTTTATCACAGAGAGCAGCCAGCGCCTCGCGTTAAGCTGGCTGCCAGACGGACCTGGCGATCTACGCGCCACTTTTGGGCCTGATGACCTCTTTGCCTATCTATATGCCTTGCTCTACTCCCCAGCCTATCGAGCGCGCTACGCCGACTTTCTCAAAATTGATTTCCCTCGCGTTCCTCTGCCCGCACGCGTGGAACTTTTTCGCGCCCTCTGCCCGCTGGGACGCGCCTTGAGCCAGGCTCATCTACAGGAACAGCCCCTGCCCACTGCGACCTCCTGGCTGGGCGCGGGCGATTATCGCGTGGAGCACGCGCGCTATCTCGCGGACCCGCGGTACGATGGGCGCGTTATCATCAATGCCACACAGGCTCTCGCGGGCGTTCCCCCGCGGGTCTGGGCGCTGACCATTGGCGGCTATCAGGTAGCCCGCAAATGGCTTCTGGACCGCCGCGGACACCCTTTGAACGAGATTGAACGCAACCACTACCGCCAGATCATCGCCAGCCTGGCTCGCACCCTGGAATTGATGGCCGCCATCGACCGTGTCATTGAACAGCACGACGGTTGGCCTCTGTAACATTTTTCCCAGATTGCCCAAATTTCCCAAAATTGTGAAATAGTTCACAACAAATGTCATAATTTTAGCGTAATCTATAAATGGATAGATTTTTTATCTCTGAATGCATAAAAATACGAAACTTTCCGATCGCTTCATAAGCAGGCATTATCTGGGAAAGAATTTGCACCTGCCAGTATACTTATATAGAGAGAAGACCATCAGCCAGAGATCTATCAAGCGACCCCAACTACAAAGATGTATGCATCGCGGGGCGCAACGCCTGTTCTTATACCCATTGCCAGATGTGGCCGGACTGGCAATCAGCGCGCCAGTTCACTATAGACAGCTTTTTTGAGACCTTTTCCCTGGATTGAGTATCTCGTCCGGTTGCCCTGAAAATGAGGCTTGCTATGCAAACAATCGGCTGTCCAATGTGCGGAGATCCCCTGGTAGAAGGACTCGGATATTGCGCGAGGTGCGGAAAAACCGTGCCCTCTTCCGTTCCAGATCCTGGTCTCGATGGAGAGGAGCGGATGGAGCCTCTTGCCAGTATCCCTGGTGTTTCCAACAAGGAACAGGCATCCTGGCCACACTCGCTTGAGGTTGAGGTTGATTCCGCTGCTTCTCCCGAGCGCGATACGCCTGCCAGCCTGAATGCTATCCAGGAGCCAGGCGACACCGAGTCCACTATTCAATTGCCAGGCAAGCTTACCCGGCGCAAACCTTCCGCGCGGGAACCAGAACTGGCTGAAATAACGCTCCAGCTCCCGAACAGGCGGATAAAACGCGGGCGCGCGGCTGCGGCTAGCCAGGATGAGATCGAGGTGACGCTGCAACTGCCCCGCGAGAATATCGCGCGCCAGCAACGCTTGACCGAGACCCGGCCGCGCCTCCAGTTCGCGCGTCCGGGAGCCACCAGGGAAGATCTGGACCGGGACCTCCAGGCGTCTCTGGACGAGACCAAGTACGAGGACCAGGATCAGGATGACGAAGTGATGCAGCATCACGAAACCTGGCAAAAAGTCGTAGATCATAGAAGCTCAGCCGCTATACCGGCGGTCTCTTCCGCGGGGGCGCTCCGGCAGAGTTATCGCCCCTTGCGCTTGATCACGCGAGTGAAGACACGTGCGCCTCGCTCTGTTTTCTGGCTGGGTACGGTGGTGCTGCTTGCCCTGTTGTTGAGCAGCGCGTTTGGCCTGGCGGTGAGCTTCGGACGCAATGTCAGGAAGACCGTTTCCACTCCACCGCCCTCCTTGCAGGCCTCGCCGAGTACAATCGCGCTGGGTGGGATCATTACGCTGCGCGGCAGCCATTTTACTCCCCAGAGAGAAGTCGCGCTGAGCCGGGATCAGCAGATCTCGCTGGTTGACACGGGCGGGGCCAACACGGTCCAGACCGACGCGCAAGGATTCTTTAGCGATACAGTTGTGGTTGATCCTGCCTGGCTCGCGGGCTCGCATATGCTATATGCAATCGATCTGAGTACTCACAAGCGGGCACTGGTCCCTGTTCTGGTGACCGGCACAAACGCGTTACAGGGACCACCCCATTTGCTGCTCTCTGCCAGTACGCTGGATCTTGGCTCCGGCGATAAGATTACCAACGCCAGCAAGCTCCTTGCGATCTCGAACGCCGGGGGCGGACAGGCTACCTGGCAGGCCAGCGCGAATCAGTCCTGGCTCTCTATCACCCCACAGCGGGGATCAATCGCCAGTGGCAAGTATCTCTCCGCGCTCGTAGCGGCCTCGCGGGCGCGCCTGGCACCCGGCTTCTACCAGGCCAGTATTGTCTTTACCTCAAATACTGGCCTGGTTACGCTGACCGTTACGCTGACCGTCACGCCATTGAGGTCCAGCCACGAAGCAATTATGCAGGTCACCCCGGCCTCGCTGGCCTTTGAAGGAGCTGCGCGTGGAGATCAGCCGTTTCCGAGCACTGTGACGATCAGCAATCCCGGTATTCTGCCTCTGACCTGGGGTGCCAGCGTGAATAACACTGGCTGGCTGTGGACCGTGCCGTTCGGTGGTACAATCCCAGCCGGTGGGCAGCAGCAGATTACGGTCGGGGTTACGACCGACGGTCTGAGCAGCGGCGTGTATAGAAGCGCCATTACTTTCTCAAACCAGGGCTCACAGCCTGTTCAAGGAGCGCCCCAGAGCATCTATGTCAGTTTGACCGTTACCCCGGCCTGTACCCTGATGCTTTCTACAGGCTCCTTGAGCTTTAGCGGCCAGCATAAGGGGGCAAATCCGGCCAGCCAGGCATTGTCTATAGGGGTAGCCAGCGGGTGTACTTCGAGCCAGGGCTGGACCGCGAGCTCTTCTGACCAGTGGTTGAAGATCGGCTCATCCACGGGAACAACTCCATCTACAACGAATGTGAGCGTCAATACGAGCGGCCTCGCACCAGGTATCTACGATGGAACATTGACCTTCGCCAACAGCCTGGGCTCGAAAATGGTCGAGGTGACGCTGGTCGTGAGTCCTATTCCCTGCTCTACCTCCGGGCCATCCGCCATCTCTTTCCAGGGAACCGCCGGGCAGGCGGGATTGGTGAAACAGAGCGTGACAATCAGCACGTCTGGCGATTGCATGCATACCTTAAACTGGACCGCCACGACCAGCAGCTCGTGGCTGAGTGCTCCAGCCAGCGGCAGTTTCTCAGCTTCCACGGCGGTGAGTATTCAAGCCGACCTGTCCAACCTGGGCGCGGGTACGTATAGCGGGACAGCTACTATCGCTGTAGTGGATAGCGTGACCAATAAGATTGTGGGTACACTGGTTATCGAGGTAACGCTGACTGCTCAGGCACCTCCTCCGCCCTGCGCCCTCCAGGGTCCATTGTCAACCGAGCTGGCCTTTACCGCCAGCGCTGGCTCCAGCCCGGCAACGCCGGTCACCAGCTTTACCATTGGCGTTACAGGCAGTTGTTCCGGCAGCGTGACCATCACGCCCACGGTAGACCCTGCCTCTACAAGCTGGCTTTCTGTCAGCGGCCCGGTCTCTATCGCCAGCGGCTCAGGGACAACCTTCACCGTAACCGTCGCTTCCGACTCCCTGGCCAGCGGCAGCTACACCGGCACCATCACGCTCGACGCAGGATCAGGCGTCTCCAGCAGCCCGCGCACAGTTACCGTTACGCTGGTGGTACAATAAGGGGACAGGAGAATCTATGAGCATTGATACAGCCTTTACCCATTTTCCGACTTTGACTACTGAGCGCCTGGTGTTACGGCAGATTCGGGGGGAGGACGTGGAGGCGTTGTTTGCAATTCTGTCTGATCCGCAGGTCATCGAGTTTTATGGCAGCGAGCCCCATCACTCCCTGGCTGATACACAGGCTATGATCGAGAAGATAGAGGAGCGCTATGCCCGGCGCGAGGCTCTGCGCTGGGGAGTTACTTTCAAGGGTGAGGACAGGCTGCTTGGCACCTGTAGCTTCCACCATTTCGACGCGGCCTATCATCGCGCCGAAACAGGCTATGAACTCAACCGCGCTCACTGGCGACAGGGCATTATGTACGAAGCCGTGTCGGCTGTGCTGACCTGCGGATTTACCGAGCTGTGCCTGGGACGTATTGAAGCATTGATCGATATTGATAACGCGGGCTCGAAAGGTCTGCTGCTCAAACTCGGCTTTACCTATGAAGGCAACCTGCGCCAGCGCTATTCCCTGGGTGATCAGTTTGTCGATGAGCACTACTTTGGTTTGCTCAGG